>CAYZID010000189.1:0-11661 GCA_964478315.1 uncultured Myxococcales bacterium
CCCAAACGCGGCCTCCTGCGCCTCGGTCCGCAGAGCAGGTGGCGGATCTGGGCTGACCGGTGTGAGTTGACACGGGGCCTCGTCGGGGGCTAGTTAGACCACCTGGTCGAACATAGCGGTCCGTACCCGCCGGTCCGACATGCCGGTCGGACGCCCCTCCCGATCGCGGCCGCGCCCGCCCACGGCACGCCCACTCGTCACCCGCAACGACCCGCGACGAATCAGACGGATCCCTCCTTGCCACGCCCTCGCTTCCAGAAGCTCCCCGAGAGCAAGCGCGCCGCCATCCTGGAGGCCGCCCGGGGGGAGTTCGCCGCGCGCGGCCTGGACGGGGCCTCGCTGAACATGATCCTGGCGGCCGTGGGGCTGTCCAAGGGCGCCTTCTACTACTACTTCGACGACAAGGACGACCTCTTCGCCACGGTGGTCGAGGCCTCCATGGACGAGATGGTCCAGGCGGTGGGGGAGCTCCCCGCGCCGGAGTCCCTCACGGCCGAGACGTTCTGGGACCGCCTCACGGCCCTGTCGTTCGCCAGCGGGCGCTTTGCGGCGGCCAACCCCTGGGCCGTGGGGCTCCTCAAGGCGGCCTACGACGTCCCGCGCGAACGCTGGGCGTCGCTGTTCGGACCCGCGCTCGGCGCGCTGGGGACGTGGTACGCGGACGTCTTGCGCCGCGGCATGGCCTTGGGCGTCGTGCGGACGGATCTGCCGCTGTCGGTCCTGGTCAACGTGTCCGTCGCGGCCGGGGTGGCCCTGGACCGATCGTGGATCGAGGCGGCCGAGCGAGGCGAGAGCTGGGACCTGGACGCCTGGGCCCATCAGGGCGTGGACCTCATGCGACGGTTCTTGGCCCCGCTCGATCCGGCGCTGGACGCCCCGCCGCCCGATGACGTGCGCACCGATCCACCGCCGACCGCCCCCGAGCCGGAAGACCACGCCGAGAACGACCCGCTCGCTCAGGAGGAAACGCCATGACCACCACGCTCCCCAGCGCCCTGTCCACGACGGCCCCGCCCATCGCCCGCACCGCGGCCCTCCTCGCCGCGCTGGGCATCGCGGCCCCGGGGCCCCAAGCCCGCGGAGCCGCGCCCACCCCCCCAAGGTCCTCCCCGACGCTCATCCTCCCCAGCGTCCAGGCGGTCACCGACCACCTGAACGAGCTCTACCGCTCCAAGAGCTCCCACGGGACGGTGCGCATGGAGGTCGTCACCAAGCACTACAAGCGGGCCCTGTCCATGGAGGTCTGGTCGCGGGGCGAGGACTTCGGCCTCGTGGTCATCCGCAGCCCGGCGCGCGAGGCGGGCACGGCGACCCTCATGACGGACAAGGGCATGTGGACCTACGCGCCGCGCGCCGATCGGCTCATGCGACTGCCCTCCAGCCTGCTCAGCGAGAGCTGGATGGGGAGCCACTTCACGAACGACGACCTCATGCACGAGTCGAGCTACACGAAGGACTACACCACCACCCTGTCGTGGGACCAGCACGACGGCCGGCGCGTCCTGGTGGCGACGATGATCCCCAAGCGGGAGGCCGCCGTGGTCTACACGAAGGTGGTCCAAAAGCTCACGGCCAGGGGGTGGCTGCCCCTCGTGGCCGAGTACTACGACGGCGACGTCGTCGTGCGGCGCGTCTGGTCCCGCGACGTGCGGGATCTGGGCGGGCGGCGCGTCCCCACGAAGCTCGTCGTGGAGCCCACGGACAAGCCGGGCGAGTCCACGACCGTGACCTACGAGCGCATGGAGTGGGACGTGGAGGTGCCCCCGTCGCTGTTCACGCCGCGCGGGCTCCGGCGCGAGGCGAGGCGGTGATGAACCTCCGCGTCGCGCTCGGCAACCTGGCGCGCAACCGGTGGCGCACGGCCCTGACCATCGGCGGCGTGGCAATGGGCACGGCGCTGGTCATCTGGACCGCCTCCATGATGAACGGCTGGCTGGGGATGATGGTCCGGGCAGCGACGGGCGCCGAGGTGGGCCAGGTCCAGGTCACGACGCAGGGCTGGATCGACGACGAGACCATCTACGACACCTTCCCCGTAGACGACGCGCTGCTCGGGAAGGTGGCCGCGGTCCCCGCCGTAGAGGCGGCGACGCCCAGGCTCATCGTCTACGGGCTGGTCGGGCACGAGAGGAAGTCCCAAGTGGCCCGCCTGGTGGGCGTGGACGCCCAGCGCGAGGGCCGAGTGACCACGGTGCCGGGCGGCGTCCGCGAGGGCGCCTGGCTGTCGAACACGCCGGCGCCGCCGCCCGCCGCGCGAGAGGTCGTCCTGGGGGCGGGGCTCGCCGAGCAGCTCAAGGTCGGGGTGGGCGACGAGCTGGTGACCTTCCTCCAGGCGGCCGACGGCTCCATGGGCAACGACAAGCTCCGCGTGGTGGGCCTGGCCCACAGCGGCAGCGAGGTCATCGACCGCACGACCGCCTTCCTGCACCTCGCGGACGTCCAGTGGCTCGCGGCGCTGGAGGGGCGCGCCCACGAGCTGCTCTTGCGCACCGCCCCCCAGGCCGACCTGGACCGGGTGGCGGCGTCGGTCGGGACGGCGCTGGGGGACCTCCACGGCGACGCCGAGGGGCCCGCCGGGGCGCTGGTCCCGCGAACCTGGAAGCAGGCGGTGCCCGACCTCGCGGCCATGGTCGACGTGTCCGCGAGCTCCATGTACATCATCTACGTCCTCATCTACCTCATCGCGGCCCTGGGGATCCTCAACGCCCAGCGCATGAGCGCCCTGGAGCGCCGCCGCGAGTTCGGCGTGCTCCTGGCCATCGGCCTCACCCCCGGCCAGCTCGGGCGCCTCATCGTCTCGGAGACGGTCCTCATCTCCACGCTGGGCGCCGTGCTCGGCGGCCTCCTGGGCGCCGCGGTGAGCCTCTACTTCGCCGACGTGGGGTGGGCCCTGGGCAGCGGCGGCCAGGACGGCTCCTTCGCCTACATGGGGGTGAACTTCTCGGGCTCCCTGAAGTTCGTCTTCCACTGGAGCGACGTGGCGATCCAGGTGGGGCTGGTCTTCCTCGTGGGCCTCGCGTGCGGCCTGTGGCCCGCCATGAAGTCCGCGCGCATCCACGCCGTGCGCGCCATCGCCGGGAGGTCCTGAGATGTGGCAGCTCGCCTGGCGGAACCTCTGGCGCAGCCGCGCGCGGACGCTCATCACCCTCACGGCGGTGTCGCTCACCCTGGGGATGCGCTTCTGCCAGCTCGGCATCGCCGAGGACTCCTACACCAAGATGCGGCGCGCCGCGGCCAAGGCGGCGGGCGGGGACGTCGTGGTCATGGCGGAGGGCTACTGGAAGGACCGCACGCTGGACGAGGCGATCCCGGACGGCCTCGGCCTCGCCCAGCAGATCGCCCAGGTACCCGGCGTCCAGGCCGCCATCCCGCGGATCCTCGTCACGGGGCTCGTGTCGTCCGCCCGCGGCAACGTCGGGGTCCTGCTCACGGGGCTCCGCCCCCGGGACGACGCCCAGCTCCAGGACTACCGCCGGTACCTCTCCGCCGGGACCTTCCTGGACGGCGACGGCGGCAAGCTCGCGCCCCTCGTCTTGGGCAAGGCCCTCGTGGACAAGCTGGGGGTCGAGCTCGGCAAGCGGGTCGTCTTCACGGCCACGGACGCCCACGGCGAGGTGACCCGCGTGGCCCTACGGCTCACGGGGATCCTCGACACGGGGAGCAAGAGCACGGACGCCATGCTCGCGCTCACGACGCTCGGGGCAGCCCAGCGCGCGCTGGGGCTCGGAGACGGCATCACCCAGGTGGGCGTCGTGTGCGCCCCGCGCGTGGACCGGGCGGCGCTGCGCGACACCATCGCGCAGGCGGTGGACGCCAAGGCGCGGGGGCTGGAGGTCATGACCTGGGACGAGGCCATGCCGGAGATGGTCTCCGTCATCGAGCTCGACGCCTCCATGGGGACGGCCATGAACCTGGTGGTCTTCCTGGTCGTGTGCTTCGGCATCGCCAACACCTTCCTCATGGCCGTCATCGAGCGCATCCGCGAGCTGGGCCTGCTCAGCGCGCTGGGGATGACCCCGGGCCGCGTGGGCAAGCTCCTCGTGAGCGAGGCCACGCTGCTGGCGACCGTGTCCATCCTCATCGCCTGGGCCATCGGGCTTGCGGGCCACGCCATCCTCCAGCGCCACGGGATCGACATGGCCGAGATGTCGGGCAAGAACCTCGACGTCTCCGGGGTCATCGTCACCGACCTCATCATCCACTCGGTGCTCAACCCGTTCACCTGGGGGCGCGACACGCTGGCGGTGTTCCTGCTGGTGGTGCTCAGCTCCCTCTACCCGGCCTGGCGTGCCACGCGGCTGGAGCCGGCCCAAGCCATGAGGACCTACGAATGAGCACGGCGACCTCGCAAACCTCTCCCCCCGCGGCGTCCCTCATCGTGGCGCGCGGCGTGGAGAAGCACTACGCGCAGGGGAAGATCACGGTGCCCGCGCTCCGGGGCGTGGACCTGGAGATCGCCGAGGGCGAGTTCACGGGGCTCGTGGGGCCGTCGGGCTCGGGCAAGTCCACCCTGCTCAACCTCCTGGGCGGGCTGGACCGCCCCACGAAAGGCTCGGTGTCGGTGGACGGGGTGAACCCCGCGTCGCTGAACAGGGCCCAGGCTGCGCGGTTTCGTTTGGAGCGCATCGGCTTCATCTTCCAGGCCTACAACCTCCTCCCCGTGCTCACCGCCTACGAGAACGCGGAGTACACCCTCATGCTCCAGGGCGTGCCCAAGGCCGAGCGGCGGGCCATCGTCATGCCCCTGCTGGAGCGCGTGGGGCTCGGCGCCGAGGCGCACCGCAAGCCCCACGAGCTCTCGGGCGGCCAGCAGCAGCGCGTGGCCGTCGTCCGGGCCATCGCGCCCAAGCCGCGGGTGGTCTTGGCCGACGAGCCCACGGCGAACCTGGACAGCGTGACCAGCGAAGGGCTGCTGGACCTCATGGCCGAGCTCAACGCCGAGCACGGCGGGACGTACGTCTTCGCCAGCCACGACGAGACGGTCATGCGGCGCTGCCGGCGCCTAGTCCACCTGCGCGACGGCCTGGTGGAGCGTGACGAGCGCAAGTGACGAGCGGGGCGGCGGGGCCCCGCGGGGCGGGCGCGGGGCGCGGGTGCCCTGGGCGTGGGCCGCGCTGGCGCTCGCCGTGTGCGCCTCCCTGGCGCCCCGAGCCCACGCGCGCGTGCCGCTGGTGGACAGCCCATCGTTCTCTTGGACGCTGGGCGGCTACGCGCGCAACTTCAGCGCCTACCAGCTCCCCCACTTCGGCGACCTCAGCGCCCTGCCGCCCGCCGCGCGCCCCGACGAACGCGTGGCGCTCCAGGCAGACGTGTTCCGCCTGGAGTGGCGCTTCCGGTTCGGAGACGTGGCCTCGCTGGAGGTCCACGACCGGCTGTTCTGGGTCCTGTCCTCGTCGCCCCTGGCCGTGTCGGGGGCGGGGCTGGGGGTGGGGGCCACGCCGGCGCCCGAGCGCTGGATCGACCTCTCGACCGACCTCGTGAGCGACCCGCGGAGTCGGCTGGAGCACGACCTGGACCGCCTGGCGCTGCGCCTGTACCTGGGGCCGGTGGACGTGACCTTGGGGCGCCAGGCGATCACCTGGGGCACCTCCAGCCTGTTCACGGTAGCGGACGTCTGGGCCGCCTTCAGCCCCTTCGACCTGGACACCAGCCAGAAGCGGGGCGTGGATGCCGTGCGGGCGGTGATGTCCGTGGGGCAGCAGACCGAGCTGGACCTGGTCGTGGCCGACCGCGGGCGCCTCGATGACCTCTCGGCGGGCCTCCGAGCGACCTTCTACCTGGACTTCGGCGACGTCTACGCGGCGGCGGGGAAGTTCTGGGAGCAGCTCGGCGTCATGGCCGGCGTGAGCGCCAGCGTGGGCGCCTTCAAGCTCCGCGCGGAGGCCGCCCTCCCCTACGACCTCGACGCGTCCGAGGTGCTCCTGCCGCGGGTGACGTTGGGGGCCGACTGGCTCCACGGGGAGGACCTCGTGCTGAGCGCCGAGGCTCACTTCAACGGCCTGGGCACCGGGGACGCGGCCAGCTACGCGGCGCAGCTCACGGCCCCGGTGACGGCCCGAGGCCAGAGCTTCCTCTTGGGCCGCTGGTACGCGGGCGTCTCGGCCCTCTACAAGCCCCACGAGCTGGTCCAGCTCACCCTCACGCCTATGGTCAACCTGGGTGACCCCAGCGCGCTCATCGCGTGGGCGGCCAGCTACGAGCTTGCGGCGAGCGTGAACCTGTCCGTGGGCGGCTTCCACGGGCTGGGCGAGGGCGTGGCGCTGGGCGCCCAGGGGATCGCCCTGGGCAGCGAGCTGGGCAGCTACGGGCAGCTCCTCTACATCCAGCTCGCGGCCTTCTTCTGACGCGCGGCCGAGGTTCAGCGGAGCGCGAGCACGAGGCCCGCGGCCGCCAGAGCCCCGAAGGTGAGGCGTTGGAAGGCCTCCACCGGGACCCGCCGGTGGGCCCACTCGCCCACGAAGATGCCCACGGCCAGGCTGGGCCCCAAGGCGGCCACGAGCTTGGCCGAGGAGGCGGTCACCAGGCCCATGCCGGCGTAGCTCACCACGAGGAGCCCGTTGAGGAGGAGCCAGAGGGTACTCAACGTGGCGCGAAAGCTCTCCTTGTCGGAGAGCTCGCGCCCCGTGACGTAGATGGCGAGAGGACCGCCCGCGGCGAAGGCGCCGTGGAGCGCCCCACCCATCCACAAGAGCCCCGTGGTGAGCGCGGACGGCATCGGCGCGGAGTGGGCCCCATCGCGCCGACGCCTCAGAAGCTCCCACGCGGACACGGCGACGACGAACGCGCCCAGCCCCCGGAGGAGCGCGCGGCCGTCCAGGTACGCCACGGCGAAGGCGCCGGCGGGCACCCCCAAGACCATCCACGGAACCACGCGGCGGCCCAGGTAGGCCCAGCGGACGTGCGGTCGATCCCGGAGCACGATCCACGCCGAGAGCCCGAGGTTCAGCAGCACGAAGGGCGGCAAGAGCGTGTCCAGAGGCACGACGAAGGCCCCGAAGGTCACGGCGACGATGGTGGCCCCGAAGCCAATCGTGGCCTCCACCGCGAAGGCCGCGAGCACGATGATGGCGAGCGCCCAGATCATGACGCCGGGAATGTGCACGCTCGGGGAGGCGGGCGCAAGGGGCTTCTTACCGCTCGGTCATGACGCACACAACGACGCGTCATCGCGGGCGAACCGATGCCCACCGGGCGCGCGGGATCCCTCCGCACGGCGACCTTGACGGAGGCCTCTCCCGGGCTTGTCCCCGAGGAGGCCGCGCGGTAACCCAAGGGGGCGGACGGGCGCACCCGGCGGGTGTTAGGTTGGAGGTCGCGTCAAGGATCGAGAGGCTGGGAGGAAACACAGAGGGCCATGGCGTCCACGCCGCTACCGGTTCAGGGAGACGCCGCCGACGAGCCCAGGGCACCGGCGGAGGGGCGCGGTGCGCCCGAGGCCGCGGCGGACGAAGCCCCCTTCCCCCACGACCGCTACGAGCTGGTCGGGGCGCTGGGACAGGGCGCCATGGGCCGCGTGTACCGGGCCAAGCACCGCCTCATGCACCGCGAGGTGGCCGTCAAGGTCCTGCACGCGGAGGTGAGCAGCCGGCCCGAGGTGGTGGGCCGCTTCCGGCAGGAGGCCCGCGCTGGCGCCATGCTGGATCACCCCAACATCTGCGCGGCCCTGGACTTCGGGGAGCTGGAGGGCGGCTCGTTCTTCTTCGTCATGGAATACCTGGACGGCCCGGACCTCGCCACGGTCATCGCGCGCGAGGGGCTCCTCGCCGCCGACCGGGTCGTCCACCTGGGCCGCCAGATCGCGGCCGCCCTGGGGGCCGCACACGCGGCCGGCATCATCCACCGGGACCTCAAGCCCGACAACATCGTGCTCATGGCGCACGCCGACGGGTCTGAGCAGGTGAAGATCCTGGACTTCGGCATCGCCAAGGTGACCACGCCCACCCCCGAGGGGGCGGTGAAGCTCACCGCCGTGGGGACCATCTGCGGAACGCCGGCCTACATGGCGCCCGAGCAGGCGGTGGCGGGGACCGTCGACGCCCGCTCCGACCTCTACAGCTTGGGCGTGGTCCTCTACGAGATGGCCACGGGCGTCCTCCCCTTCGAGCGAGACGACGCCTGGGACATCCTGCGCATGCACATGACCGAGGCGCCGGAGCCCCCGCGCAAGGTCGCGCCGGAGGCCAACATCCCGCGGGCGCTCGAGCGCGTCATCCTGCGCCTCCTCGCCAAGTCCCCGGACGACCGCTACCAAGCCGCCGCCGAGGTCGAGCGGGCCTTGGCCGGCGTCTGGGCGGAGGACGCGGTGGGCGCCACCGGGCGCGTGCTGCGGGTGGTCCGGGAGCAGGTCGGCCAGGTCGCCGGCGGGAGGCAGCGGTGGGGGCCGCGGTGGCGCGTCTGGGCGGCGCTGGGCGTGGGCGCCGTGGCCCTCATCGCCCTCGTGGCCGCGCTCGCGTCGGGCCCGGGAGACCGTGCCGAGGGAGCCGCAGGGGGGCGCTCCCGCGCGCCCAACGCGACCGCTTCGGTGGACGCAGCGTCCGGGGAGGAGGGGCCCGGAGAGGCGGCCCTGGGGGAGCTGCGCGCCGCGCGGGAGGCGCTGGGGCAGCGGGGCGACGTGCGCCCGGCCCTGTCGCTGCTCGCTCGCAGCGAGTTCGCCGACGCCTCTACCGCCCTGGCGTCCGTCGTGGGGCGGGAGCCGAACAACCCCCACGTGCAGCGGCTGTTGGCGGAGGCGCGCGCGGGGAGCGGGGACTCCCTGGGCGCCCTCGCCGCCTTCCAACGCGCCCAGGACCTCGACCCCCGCTACCGCTGGGACCCCGCCGCGGCGCTCCAGGCGCTGGTCGTGGTGGGAGCGCCGCACCCCGACGCCAAGGCCCTGCCGCTCGCGGAGCGGCTCCTGCGCTCCTCCAAGGCCACGGGCGTGGTGCGTGATGGGCTCGCTCGGCTGGCGCGGGACTCCCTGAACCCTCACGTGCGGGCGCGCGCCGCGGCGCTCCTCCGCGAGCTCCACCTGCTGTCCGAGCTCCCCGAGGCCAGCCGGCTCCTCATCGAGCTCGGGGCGGCGAGCGACTGCGAGGCGCGACGCCCGCTGGTCGTGCGCCTGGGGCAGACGAGGGACGCGCGCGCCCTCACCGTCCTCAAGGCCATGCAGGAGAGCCGCGCGGGCTGCGGCCCCACGGGCGCAGAGGACTGCCACGCCTGCTTGCGCGGAGATTTGGACCGCGCGATACGAGCGCTCGGGGAGGCAGCGGCAGCCCATGACCGAGGCTCTCCCCCCAGCAGTGGAGCGACGCGATGAGCAACCCCATGACGAAACGCGCCCCGGAGCGCGTCGAGCCGCCCTTTGCCCCCTTGGGCCCCCTGAACCCCGCGGCTCGACGCGCCATCGTGCGCGAGGCCGAGCGCGTCAACGACCGCTACCTGGACGAGTTCTTGGAGCGCTGGGCCTTCTGCCCCTTCTCCAAAGAGGGCCGCAAGCGCGGGGAGGTCTTCCGCTACGTCCACCTGTTCGAGACGTTGGACTTGGAGCCCATCTACGCCCTGCACGAGCGCATCGCGAGCGACGAGCGCCAGGTCGTGGCCCAAGTGATCGCGCCTGGCATCCAGGTGGACGCGGAGGCGTGGGCCACGTTCTGCCACGCCCTCACGGCCCGGGCCCACGAGCGGCTCGGCCGTGAGGTGGTCGCCGTGGCCCCCCTGCACCCAGAGCTCCCCTACGGAACGGGCGCCGCCGCCGAGATGGTCCCCCTGTTTCGGCGCACCCCCGACCCGACGATCCAGTGGGTGCGCCTGGACGCCCTGGAGCGCATCTACGAGGGGCGGGGAGCCGGGACGGTCTTCGTGGACGCGGGCTCCGTGGAGGACTTCCTGGCCGCCATGGAGGAGGCCCACAAGCCCCTGTGGGACAGCATCGCCGACTCCAACGCCAAGAACGCCCGCGCGTTTGGCTTGGAGCGACTGGAGGGCCTCCTGGCCCGCATCGCCGCGGACGCTCGGGAGAGCTTCGCCAAGGCGCGCGCGACCCCGGACGACGGTCCAGCGCCGGGCGGCGGCGACGAGTGAGACGACCGAGCCCCCAGCGCCCGCCGGGAGGCGGAGTTGGGGGCTCAGAGCTCGCTCGCGCAGCCCCTCCCACGCCGCCAGCGTGGGAGGGGCGCCCGAGCGCTACAGCTTCATGTCCTGGACCACCCCCCACTCGAAGACGCTGAAGCCGTCGCGAGCGATGGGAGCGAAGCTGGGCGGGACCAGCATGACCGGATCCTGGAGGGGGCGGACCACCAGGAGCACGCGCCGCACGTGGTCGGGGCGGGGCTGGATGTCCAGCCCGATCAGGGCGTCCAGGGCATCGTCCACGACGGGATAGACGGCGTAGACCGGCGCGTCGTCCGCGAGGATCCGAGGCGTCCACCAGTCGGTGAAGTCCACGATCTCCTGCCCCTGGAAGCCCAGCTCGCCCAAGATCCCGGCCAGGTTCTGGTCCAGCGCCGCCCCGTCCACGAGCCAGCCCGTCGCCGTGTCCACCGCGGTGGGCTGCTCGGACTCGTAGAACAGGAAGGTGTGCTGGCTCCCGTCGGCCGTCGTGATGCGTCCGTCCGGGGCGACCCGCACGTGCCAGCCGGTGCCGTAGGCCGGGTCGGAGGTCGTCACGCGGCCGCCCTGGGGGAAGGTCAGGGACACGTCCACGTCCGTGGTCGCGGGCGGGTAGAGGTAGATGTTGGGCTTGGCCGCCTGGGCGGGCTCGAAGAACTGGAGGTCCTTGTAGGTCGAACCCGAGAGCTTCGTAGCCTGGATCTCGATGACCTCGCCGCCGCCCCCGAACTGGTCGTAAGCGAAACGGAACGTCAGCTCACCCGCGGGCACGTTGGAGAACCCGAAGCGCCCCTCGGCGTCGGTCGTGAAGCTCCCCCAGGACGTGTCCCCCGAGAGCACCTCGACCTCCTGCCCCGCGATGGCCGCGTCCGCGAAGAAGGACTGCTGGGCGATGAGGACACCCGCGAAACCCTCGTCGTAGGTGGGCACGGCGTCGAGGTCCACGTCGATGCTCTCGCCCTTGTTGCAGTAGTAGATCTTCGTGTAGAAGCCGTCGGCCTTGGCGTACACGTAGTACTGGGGCGGATCGTAGTAGGGCTGCTCCTCGTCCACCGAGATCTTCCCCGAGCCCTCGGTGTCCAGCGTGAGGGTGTCCAGGAGCGTCCCCCACCCGTCCGAGTAGACCTCCAGCGTGATGTCCGTCGCCACGCCATCCTGCGAAACCGGGTCGAAGGGGATGAGCTTGGGCGGGGACGTATCCGCCGGCCCAACGTCCTGGGGCACCGCGTCCGGACCGACGTCCGCCGGCCCAGCGTCCAGCCCGACGTCCATGGGCCCCGCGTCCACGTACACGGCGTCGGGGGCCTGCGGCCCGCTGTCCTGGGGCACCGCGTCCACCCCCTGCGTGTCCGAGCCGCCGCTGTCGGTCACGGCGTCCACCGCGGGCGCCGGATCGTCGTCCAACAGGCACCCGGTGAGCCCCAGGCTCCCCAGCGCCACCGCCACCACCATCGTCGTCGCCAACCTCATGGATCCCCTCCTCGTCGCTCGTCCTTCCGTCCCATCTCCCGGCGGCGACCAGGCCCAGATCCGCCACCTACTCTGGGATTCGGCTTTGGATCCCGCGTGTGGGCG
>CAYZID010000190.1:0-11584 GCA_964478315.1 uncultured Myxococcales bacterium
GCGTGCGGGTTCCCATCTTCCTGACCTCCAGCAAGGAGATGCGGGCGGAGCTGCTAGCGAAGCTCCACGACTGGCGAGCCCGCTACGATGCGGCCCGCAAGACGCTTGGCGTCTACTTGGGGAAGAAGGCAAGCGGCGAGGCGCCAGACCTGGGCCTCGTCGAGGACCGAGAGGAACCCAAACCAGAGGAACCCAAGCCACCCGTGTTCCCCTGGGGCACCTACCTCCTTCGGTTGAAGCTCGGTGTTCCCTGCCACCCACCACCGAGCTAGGAAGGCGTCGGAATCGTCTCCCGTCGCCTGGCTGGCTCATGTGGTTTCAGCCACTTCCGCTCATCGGCCACGTGCCAGACCATGCTCCCTCCTCGCGCAAGCGCCTGAAACCACGTCGATGGCGCCATGCTCGGTCCGACTATCCCGACCCCCTCCTAGGGCTTCTCGAACAGCAGGACGTCGCTCATGAGGTTGCCGTGGCGGTTGCACACCTCGGTGCCCGCGAAGCAGCCTTGCTCACCGAACGTGGCGATGCCTAGGAAGGGGCTTCCCGCGACGGCGTCCTTGTACTGGGCCGCCACCTCGTCGGCGCGGTCGAGGATGGCGCCCACGCAGCCGCCGCAGTAGACGAGGATGCTTCCGGCGAGGACCTCGGGCTCCGCCGCCCCCAGCGCCGAGTGGACGAGCCGTCCCGCGCGCCGCACGAGCGAGCCCTCCGTGCCTTGCATGAGCAGCACCTCGTCGCCCTCGGTGAAGCGCGTGAAGAAGTCCAGCGCTCGACCGTCCTCGGCCACTGCCTCGGGGTGGCTCAGCAGATACAGCGGGACGCCCAGCACCGAGTCCACCTGCCGCGCCAGCGGGTGCAGGGAGGTCTCGGCCAAGACCCCACCCCCGCCGGGCTTGAGCGCCTCCCGGAGGCTACCCCTTGTCCACCGGTTGTAGACCTCGGCAGCGGGCTGCCCATCGATCTCATGAATCCGGCGCCCTTCGCAGCGCGTGATCCGCCCCTTGGGCCCCGCGGGCAGGTAGCCGCCCAGGAAGTCTCCGCGCACGGGGCGCAGCGTGTGGAAGCCCGCGACCACGAAGCCTTCCCGTAGCAGCTGAGACCCGTGGAGCAGGCCCCACGTGCCGCTCAGATCGTCGTCCGCTGCGGAGCCTCCGTACACCGGCACCAGCCCCCCGAAGGCGTCGTCGAGCCCCGCGAGGATCGTCTCCTCGTTTCCCGGCGTGGCGTGCATGAGGATGACGTTCGGCGTGTGCCCGAGCTGCTCTCGGATCGCGCGTGCCGCCTCGGTGGCCGCTGCGCGCGCCGCGTCACCCTGGGCGCCGCTGGATGCCACGGCCAGCTCCACGCCGTCCGCTTCCTCGCCTACCAGGAGGAAGGCGCCGCGCTGGAAGCCGTCGGGCGTGAACACCCCCTGGAAGGAGGTCGCCCCAAAGACCGGGACGCCCGGCGCCGCCTCTGCCAGCTCCCTTGCGATCTTCTCCAGCGGCTGATCCACCGTGCTCACCATGTAGATCCACCGCGCGTTGCTCACTTCTTCCGGGGTCGCCCCCGCCCTCCAAGCCACGACGCGCATCGCGACCTCCCCTCCCGCGCCGGAGATCTCTCGGCCCGTCGAGGGTGGCACAGGGCCTACGACCGGACAACCGACCCGACGACCAACCCGACGACCAACCCGACGACCAACCCGAAGAAGGACCGCACAGGCGCACGTCGGGGATGAGGCCCGGGTGCGAGAAAACTGGCGCCGCCAGCGGTTTGCGGTGAGATCGAGGGGAGCCCCGCGAGCTCCGTGGGCCCCAGTCGTTCCGTCGCTGCGGGTTCGGTCGGGTGGCCCGCGCGCTCGGTCGCCCGGTCCGTGGACCGACCCGTGGGCACCCCGAGGACCGAGGGAGGAAGCCGCCGTGCTGACGATCATCACGAACGAGACCCGCCGGTCGGCCGGCCTCCTCGTCGTGAGCGGGCGCCGTGTCCTCCTCCTCAAGCGCTCCCGGCAGAGCAACAACCCCCTCAAGTGGGGCTTGCCCGGGGGCCGCCTGGGCCGCCGCGAGACGCCCTACGAAGCGGCGCTGCGCGAGGCTCACGAGGAGGTTGGGCCTCTGCCCGATCTGCTGCCCTTCGGTTCCCTCGCCGTCCAGCGGGGCGCACGGCGCTATGAGATCTTCGCCTGCCATGCTGCTCGTGACACCCGGTCCACCTGGCGCCCCCGGCTAGACCACGAGCACGAGGCTTTCCGCTGGGCCAAGCTGCGCTGGATGCTCCGTCACCAGGACCGCCTTCACCCCGTCTTGCGGGCGACCATCGAAGACCCCCGGGGCCTCACTTGGCTGCGCCGTGCCCTGCGCGACCGCCTCCTGGGGGCGTCCCCCGCCCCGCTGGCCGATATCCGCGTGGCCTGACGCCGGCCGCCCGCGCGCCGCCCCGCTCGTCCCGCGCCCCGGGGTTCCTGTGCTACTACAGGGGGCGTGACCCGCCGCCCCGCCGCTCCCACGTCCCCAGCTCCCGCTCGCATCGCCGGATCTCCCGCGGGCTCCCGCGCCGCGCCCTGGCGCTACGCCGGGGTCGCTTGGATCCTCGTGGCCTCCGCGGCCTCCGCCGGCATGGCTGCGTTGGCCAAGGGGACCGTGCGCGGCGACCTCACGGGCGCCACGGACGTGGCCGACATCATCTTTTGGCGGTCGGTGTTCATCCTCCTCGTGGCCTCCGCGCTCATGCGCCGCGCGCGGCTCGCCCTGCGTCCCGGGCGGCCGTTCCTGCTCGCGGGGCGCTCCCTCGCCGGCCTCCTGGGGATGGCGGCCTACTTCTATGCGGTCACTGAGATCCCCCTGGGCACGGCCACGACGCTCCTCTACACCTTCCCCATCCACACCGCGTTGCTCGCCCCGCTCCTCCTCCACGAGGCCCGACCCCGCGGCGCCCTCACGCTCGCACTCCTGGGGCTTGGCGGCGTGGCTCTCATCGCTCGCCCTCGCGAGGTGGGTTTGGACCTGGGGACGGGGGTGGCGTTGGGCGGAGGCTTCCTCGTGGCTCTGGCCTACATCGCCGTCCGCAAGCTCCGCGCCAGCGACCCCACGGCGCGCATCGTCTGGTGGTTTGCTGCGGGCTCTCTCGTCACCGCCGCCCCCTTCGCGCTCCACGACGGGCTGCCGCCGCTGGGTTCCTGGCCGGGGCTCGCGGGCATTGGTCTCCTGGCCGCCCTGGGCCAGATCGCCCTCACCGAAGCCTACCGCTTGGAGCGCGCCTCCGTGATCGCCCCCCTGGGCTACACGACCGTCGTCTTCTCCTACATCCTGGGGGCTAGCTTGTGGGGCGAGGGCTTGTCCCTCCCCGCGATCGCCGGGATCGCCCTGGTCGTCGGCTCGGGCGTCGCCCTGAGTCGTCGCTCCGGGGAGGTGTGAGCCCCCCGCTTCCCCCCGCCCCCAAGGAGATCTCCTCGTGTCTCTGCCTCGCTCCCGACACGCTTGGTTCTCCACGCGCCGTGCAAGCGCCGCGCTGACGGTCCTCCTGGCGGGCCTCTCGGGCGGTGTGACCGGGCTCCTTGCGTCTGGTTGCGCCACTCCGTCGCCGCGGCGCGCGACAACGCGGGGGGCGGCGGCGCCCGCCGCGGCCACGCCGCCCGAGGCGCCCAGCGGCCTGCGCCGGGTTCAGGCGGTCGCGGCGCCCCACCGCATGGTCGTCACGGCGAACCCCCTCGCCACGCGCGCGGCCGCGGAGATCCTCGACGCGGGCGGTGACGCCCTGGACGCCGCCATTGCCGCCCAGCTCGTGCTGGGCCTCGTGGAACCTCAGTCCAGCGGCCTGGGCGGCGGCGCGTTCCTGCTCACCTACGACCCGGCCACCGGTGCCCTGGACACCTGGGACGGGCGCGAGACGGCGCCCGCTGCCATGCGCGCCGATGCCTTCCGCGCCCCGGATGGGGCCCCGCTTCCCTTTCGTGAGGCGGTGCTCAACGGGGCGTCGGTGGGCGTCCCCGGGCTCGTGCGGATGCTCGCCGCGGCCCACGCCGCCCCGGCCGGCCACCCCCACCTGCCGTGGGCCCGCCTCTTTACGCCGGCCATCGCGTTGGCCACCCGTGGCTTTCCGGTGTCGCCTCGCCTGCGCGCCCTGCTGGCCGACGACCCCATCCTTCCCCGCCAGCCCGCCACGCGGGCCTACTTCTATGGACCGGACGGCGCGCCTTGGCCCGTGGGGCACCGGCTCACGAACCCCGCTTACGCAGACACCCTGCGCGCGCTGGCCCAGGGCGGCGCCGACGCATTCTACGGGGGCCCCATCGCTGCGGACATCGTCGCCGCCGTGCACGCCCACCCCAGGGCCGGCGCCCTCTCCCTGGAGGACCTGGCCCGCTACCGGCCCAGACACCGCCTGCCCGTGTGCTTGGACTTGCCTGTGGGGGCCGCCCGCGTCGGAGTTCCCTCGTACCGCGTCTGCGGCATGGGGCCGCCCACGTCGGGGGGCGTGGGGGTCCTGCAGATCCTCGGCCTTCTGAGCTGCTTCGACCTTCGCGGCGAGCCCCCTACCAGCACGCGCTTCGTCCATCTGTTCGCGGCCGCGAGCCGCCTCGCTTATGCGGACCGCGAGCGCTACCTGGGCGATCCCGACTTCGTGGACGTACCCGTGGACCGGCTGCTGGACCCCGGCTACCTCCAACGCCGCGCGGCGCGCATCGACCCGGCGCGTGACACGGGCGAGGCGCCGCCGGGGCGTTATCCGGCGGGCGCCGGGCCTGTGCCGCCGGCTGGGAAGGCCTTGGACCTGCCCTCTACGAGCCACCTGTCCATCGTGGACGATGCGGGGCGGGCGGTGTCCATGACCACGACCATCGAGAGCGGCTTCGGCTCGCACATCTTCGTGCGCGGGTTTCTGCTCAACAACCAGCTCACGGACTTCTCGTGGTACAGCCCCCGACCCAACCCGGCGCACGCGAACGCGATTCGTCCCGGCAAGCGCCCGCGGAGCAGCATGAGCCCCGTTCTGGCCTTCGACCGGAGCACCGGGGGCCTCGCCCTGGTGCTTGGCTCGCCCGGCGGTTCGCGCATCATCGAGTACGTGGCCCGGGTGGCCGCTCTGCACCTCCTGGCTGGTGTGTCCCTTCAGGAGGCCATCTCGGCGCCCAACGTCTCCAACCGCAATGGCGTGACCGAGCTGGAACTCCGCGGCGGAGTGGAGGGAGCGCGCTTGGAGGTTCTGGCCGGGGCCCTGCGCGCCATGGGCCACACGGTGGCCTTTCGGCCCATGACCAGTGGCCTTCACGGGATCGCCGTGCGCGGAGCCCTGGGGCCCGGGGGAGCCATCGTCCAGACCCTCGTTGGGGCCGTGGACCCACGCCGCGAGGGCCTTGCCTTGGGGCGCTGAAGGGGGCGGCCATGAGGGGCGCCCCCACGGACACCTCTTCCGCCCCGGGGCCTCAGGCCAGCGGGAAGCGGAGCTCGCGCCGCCTCAATCATTCCAACCCCTTGCGATGACCGAGAGTAATCCCGGCGCGCGCCGCCTCAATCATTCCAATGCCTTGCGGTGGCACGGGGCAGTCTCGGCGCACGGGCTCCTCTTCCACCGGGGGGCCTCAGGCCAGCGGGAAGCGGAGCTCGCGCCGCCTCAATTATTCCAAGCCCTTGCGACGACCGAGAGTAATCCCGGTGCGTGCCGCCTCAATCATTCCAATGCCTTGCGGTGGCCCGGAGCAATCTCAGCACCGAGTTCGAGGTGGGTCTTGGAGTCGGGGGAGGGGGCTCGCACCGAGTTCGAGGTGGGTCTTGGAGTCGGGGCTACGACGACCGAGAGTCCTCCGGCTGCCTCGGGGGGCGAGGCGGGGCGTGGCCGGCAATGATTCTGGGTGCTTGGGTTGGCCCAGAGTAATCTGAGGGGGGCGGGCCCGCTCGTTGCTTGGGTTGACCCAGAGTAATCTGAGGGGGGGGCGGGCCCGCTCGGGGCTGCGTGGGCCGGCGTCGCCACACCGCCAAGTGGGCGCCCCGGGCTTGGGCGTGGACCGCGCGCTGGGGGGCTGCTAAGGCTCGGAGCGCTCCCCGGGCTTGGGCGTGGACCGCGGGCTGGGGGGCTGCTAAGGCTCGGAGTGCCCCCGGCCCCCGCCCCTGAGGCCCCCATGACACGCCCCTCGGCACACCGCTTCTCGCCCACCGCGGCCCCTCCGCTGTTGCGCCGGCCGCGCTATCGCCCGGACCTTCAGCCCGCGCCCTTCCTCCCCACCACACGCGAGGAGATGGACACCCTGGGCTGGGACGCCTGCGACGTCGTCCTGGTCACCGGCGACGCCTACGTGGACCACCCCAGCTTCGGCATGGCCCTCGTGGGACGCCTGCTGGAAGCCGCGGGCTTCCGCGTGGGCATCCTCGCACAGCCGGACTGGCGCTCCGCCGAGCCCTTTCGGGCCCTGGGACACCCCCGCCTCTACTTCGGGGTCACCGCCGGCAACATGGACTCCATGGTCAACCGCTACACCAGCGACAAGCGCCTGCGCCACGACGACGCCTACACCCCGGGCGGCCAGGGCGGCGCTCGCCCCGACCGCGCCTCCATCGTCTACGCCCAGCGCTGCCGCGAGGCCTTCCGCGACGCCGGGCCCCGCGTCCCCATCGTCCTGGGGGGCATCGAGGCCAGCCTCCGCCGCGTGGCCCACTGGGACTACTGGTCCGAGAAGGTGCGCCGCTCCGTTCTCCTGGACGCCAAGGCCGACATCCTCCTCTACGGCAACGCCGAGCGCGCCCTCATCGAACTCACCTACCGTCTGGCTGCCGGCGAGCCCATCGCCGCCATCACCGATCTGCGCGGCACCGTCGTCGTCCGCAAGGCCGTGCCCGAAGGCTGGGACGTCCTCGACGAGACCACCACCGATGCCCCGGGCGCCCCACCCTTGGGCTCCGCCGAGGCGCAGCGCGTAGCCGTGCGCCTGCCATCCTTCGAGGCCATCCGCGACGACCGCGTCCTCTACGCCCACGCCTCGCGCCTCTTGCACCGCGAAGCCAACCCCCACAACGCGCGCGCCCTCGTCCAGCGCCACGGCGACCGCGAGCTGTGGGTGAACCCCCCGCCCATCCCCTTGACCACCCCCGAGCTGGACGCCGTCTTCGACCGCCCCTTCGCGCGCGTCCCCCACCCGCGCTACGGCGACGCCAAGATCCCCGCCTACGAGATGATCCGCTTCTCGGTCATCATCCAACGCGGCTGCTTCGGCGGCTGCACCTTCTGCTCCATCACCGAGCACGAGGGCCGCGTCATCCAGAGCCGCTCCCAGCGGTCCGTCCTCCGCGAGATCGCCCAGATCCGCGACCACCAGCCCGGCTTCACCGGCGTCATCTCCGACCTCGGCGGCCCCACCGCCAACATGTACCGCCTCGCCTGCAAGGACCCCCACATCCAAGCCGGCTGCCGCAAGCCCTCCTGCGTCTACCCCACCATCTGCCCCAACCTGAACACCGACCACTCCGCCCTCACGGCCCTGTACCGCAAGGCCCGCGCCGTCCCCGGCGTGAAGAAGATCCTCATCGCCTCCGGCGTCCGCTACGACCTCGCCGTCAAGGACCCCAAGTGGGTCGCCGAGCTCGTCCAACACCACGTGGGCGGCTACCTGAAGATCGCCCCCGAGCACCTCGCCCGCGGCCCGCTGAGCAAGATGATGAAGCCCGGCATGGACAGCTACTACGCCTTCGAGGAGCTCTTCCAGCGCTTCAGCCGCGAGGCCGGCAAGCGCCAGTACCTCATCCCCTACTTCATCGCCGCCCACCCAGGCACCACCGACGAGGACATGCTGGAGCTGGCGCTGTGGCTCAAGACCCACGGCTTCAAGACCGACCAGGTCCAGACTTTCCTCCCCTCGCCCATGGCCACCGCCACCGCCATGTACCACACGGCGAAGAACCCCCTGCGCCGCGTCACCCCTACCTCCGAGGAGGTCGTCGTCCCACGCGGCCTCAAGGTGCGCCGACTCCACAAGGCTTTCCTCCGCTGGCACGCTCCCGAGAGCTGGCCCCTGCTGCGTCAGGCCCTGCGCCGCATGGGTCGCGCCGACCTCATCGGTGACGCCCCCGACTGCCTCGTCCCCGCCACCGACTACCCCCCGCGCGGCCGCCCTCCCAGGGGCCGGAACCGCGCTCAGGACGCCGCGGGCTCCCAAAGCTCGCGCTTCCAGACCCAGCACACCGGCCTGGCGAACGCGGCGAGCCCTCGCACTGCCGGCGAGGGGCGCCCAGGACGCAGGGAGGGCCCGCGCACCAAGCCCTCGCGGGGCCGCGGGTCCAAGGGCCGGGGCCCCAACAGGGGCCGGGGGCCCAAGCGCCGCCGCTGAAGCGTCGCCCCCGCCCCCTACACCGAGCGCCGTAGAGGGAAGATCTGCTGCGTCAGCGTCACCGCCTGCCGCGCCGCCAGAAAGGCCCCCTCTAGCCCGAGCCCGGCCATGGGGCCGTCTCCCACCAACAGCACGTTGCGGTACGCCGTCGTCACCGGGTAGGCCCCCACGCCAAACGTCTCCGGCAGCGGCGCCGCATACACGGGCCGAATCACCTCGGGGTCTACGAGCCCATCGGCGTCGGCGCTCACCCGACCTCCCCGCCCCTCGCCGCGCCCGGCCCCCGCCGGGGCCCCGGGCACCACGGCCGGGCCCCGCAGCGCCGGCACGTCCACCGCAAGCAGGTGGTCGTCGAACCACGGGATGAGGTCCCGCAGCCGCTCCAGCGCCCGCGCCGCCGCCGCGCGGATGAGACTCGCCGTGGGGCCCGCGGGGCCCTGCTCCGCGACCATCGTCACGTGGAGCACGCCCGGCCCCGGCGTCCCCTCCAGCCTGGCGCCCGCGCCCCGCGGCACGCCCGGCCGCGAGATCCACAGCGGCGCCTCGCGCCGGCCCCCGGGCCCCCGACCGTGCGGCAGCAGCACCACCTCCGGCCCCATCCCCGCCGGGATCCCCACCGGATCCAGCGCCACGTTCATCCCCACGCGCCAGCCGAGGATCTCGACGTCCTCCAGGTCGGCGTGGTAGCGCGCGTCCCGATCGCGTGGGCTCACCAGGTCCAGCCGCTGGCGCACGGGCCCGCCCAAGACCAGCACGTCGCACCCCAGGCGCTCCGAGCGCCCCGCCAGGGCCACCTCGCGGGCGCGGTCGCGGCGGAACAGGATCTGCGCCGCGGCGTCGTCCCGCCGGTAGTCCCCCGACTGGTCGGCCAACCGGTGCAGGAACCGCTGCCGCAGCCCATCCAGCCCCCGCGGGAACCGGAACAGCCCCGCCCGGAGCTGCGTCCACAGGCGCGCCAACGCCGTGGCCGACACGCCCCCCCGCCCGCCGATGTCCGAGAGCCCGCTCACCACCCCTTCGATGATCGCCGCACCCGCGCCAGCCTGCGCGAGCGCCTCCGGGCGTGCGCCCCGCTCCGCCAGTCCCAGGCACTCCACCTCCCGCGCCAGGCTCCGGTGCTGCCCCAGCGCTCGGTGCCCCACGGGCGGCAGCACACGACCCTCCGCCCACGCCGCGTCGCTGGCCCGCGCCTGCTCACGCGCCCACCGTTCGAAGGCCAGCACCCCCGGCGCGTCCACCCCCACCTCCCGCTGGAGCTCGCGCTCCCAGCGCCGCGCGTGGCCCACCACGTCCAGCCGCAGGTCGGGCCCCACCACCTGGAGCGTGGGATCTACCGTGAGGGGCCGCTGCTGGGGCGATAGCCGCAGTCCCGCCGAGGCCAGGGCCGCGCTCACCACGGGCGAGGACGCCAAACCCAGCAACGGCGGGGCCTGCCGCAAGAAGACGTGGCCCTCGTGCCGATAGGTGTTCGAGCGGCTCCCCTGGCCCAAGACTCCCACGCGGTAGCCTGCCCGCGCCGCCAGCGCCGCGAAGACCACGCTCCCCAGGTCGTCCCCGACCACCAGCACCTGATACCACGCCGACGTCATCGCAGCTCCGCCACCCGCCGCCCCCTCGTCTCCCGCACGGTCACTGCCCCCCGGGCCAGGGCGTCCACGGCCCGCACGAGGAGCGCGTGCTCCACCGGGCGCAGCCGCGCCGACAGCGTCTCCACCGTGTCTCCGGGCTCCACCGGGACGCTCTGTTGCAGCAAGATGGGGCCCGTGTCCAGGCCCTCGTCCACGAGGTGGACGGTGACCCCCGTGACCTTCACGCCGGCCCGAAGCGCCTGCTCCTGGGCGCGCAGCCCCGGGAAACACGGCAGGAGCGACGGGTGGACGTTGACGATGGCGTCCCGAAACGCCTCCACGAACGCCGCACCCAGCACGCGCAGGAAGCCCGCGAGCGCCACGATCTCCACCCCGTGGTCCGCCAACACCTCCGCCACGGCCGCGTCGAAGGCCGCGCGGCGCGGGAAGGCCCGATGGTCCACCGTCACGGCGGGCACGCCCGCCGCGCGCGCCCGCTCCAGGGCCGCGGCGCGGGGGACGTTGCTCACCACCACCGCGGGCGCCGCCGCCAGGGCCCCGGCGGCGTGCGCGTCCAACAGGGCCTGGAGGTTCGTCCCCCGCCCGCTCACCAGCACGCCGAGCCGCGTCTCCGTCATCGCCGATCCTCCCCCACGGGTCTCAGGGGCCTCACGGGGCCTCCCCGCCAGGCGCCGCCTCCACCACGCGCCCCAGGCGCGAGACGCGCTCGCCCGCGGCGGTGAGCGTGGCCGCCACGGCGTCCGCTCGGCCGGGGTCCACGACCAGCACGAACCCCACGCCCAGGTTGAAGACACGCTCCAGCTCGGCGGCGGGCACCCCGGCGTCTTCGAGCAGGTCGTAGATGGGGGGGCGGGGGGCCAGGGCCTCGCGGTCCAGCGCCGCGCGCAGGTTGGGGGGGAGAGCGCGGGGGAGGTTCCCGGGGAGGCCGCCGCCCGTGATGTGGGCCATGGCGCGGACGGCGCCCGGGTGCGCCCCGAGCGCAGCGAGGACCGAGCGGGCGTAGAGGCGCGTGGGGGTGAGGAGCTCGTCGCCCAAGGGGCGCCCGAGGCCGGGTGGGGTGTCGGTGAGGGCCCAGGTGGCGCCTTGGCTCTGGTGGTCGGGGGCCAGCAGGGCGCGTCGGACGAGGGAGAAGCCGTTGGCGTGCAGGCCGCTCGACGCGAGGCCCAGGAGGGCGTCGCCGGGGCGCACGCGGTGAGGGCCCAGGAGGGCGTCGCGCTCCACCACTCCCACGGCGAAGCCGGCCAGCTCGTAGCGCCCCGCGGGGAGGGCCCCGGGGAGCTCGGCCGTCTCGCCGCCCAGCAGCGCGCAGCCCGCCTCGCGGCACGCGCGGGCCACGCCGGCGAGGACCGCGCGCGCTTGGCCGGCGTCCAGCCGTCCCGTGGCGAAGTAGTCTAGGAAGAACAATGGCTTGGCGCCGCTCGTCAGGACGTCGTTGACGCACATGGCGACGAGGTCCACGCCCACCGTATCGTGTCGGTCCAGGGCGGCGGCGATCTCGAGCTTGGTGCCCACGCCGTCCGCGCCGCTCACGAGCACCGGATCCCGTAGGCCCAGGGGGCCCAAGGCGTAATGCCCGGCGAACCCCCCGAGGCCCCCCAGCACCCGGTCGTCGTGCGTGGAGGCCGCGAGGGGGCCCAGCGACCGCACCAAGGCGTCGGCGGCGTCCACGTCCACGCCGGCGGCGCGGTAGGTGAGGGGG
>CAYZID010000191.1:0-11576 GCA_964478315.1 uncultured Myxococcales bacterium
CCCACACGCGGGATCCAAAGCCGAATCCCAGAGTAGGTGGCGGATCTGGGCATGATTACCGCTCAACAACCGTTGCTATGTATGCAAGATGAATCACGGGTCCCAGGGGCGGACGGGGCTGGTCCAGCGAGGGACGGCCAGCTACGTCGCGGCGTCGATGACCTCGGGCGGGGCTTGGACCAGCTCGATGAGGACGCCCTGACCGCCCAGGGGGTGTGCCTCGTTGCCCTTGGGGTGGATGAAGCACACGTCGTGGCCGCTCGCGCCCGCTCGGATGCCGCCGGGGGTGAAGCGCACGCCCTGCTCCTCCAGCCAGGCCACGGCGGCGGGGAGGTCGTCCACCCAAAGGCCCACGTGGTTGAGCGGCGGCTGGTGGACGCGCGGCCGCCCGTCGGGGTCGATGGGGGCCATGAGGTCCACCTCCACGGCGTGGGGGCCGCGCCCCAGCCGCGCGATGTCCTCGTCGACGTTCTCGCGCTCGCTCCGGTAGCTGCCTCCGATCTCCAACCCCAGCAGATCTCCCCAGAGGTGGCGCAGCGGCCCCTTGTCCGGGGCACCTACGGCGATCTGCTGGAGGCCCAAGACGCGGAAGGGACGAGGGCTGCTGGGGGACGGGTCGAGACGCGCATGAGACATCGTGTGCTCCTGGGGTCGTCTGCGTGGTCGCGGGCGGGCGGCTCCACGATTGGACACCACGCCGGTTGGCAGGGCCTTTCTACCGCAGCACGCCCCGACGCGCACCGAGAGGATGCGAGCCTCCTCGGGGGGCAGTGACCGCCGGGTCAGGGGAGACGGTTGCAGCCCACAACGGTCCTGTTAGGGTGAGCGCGTGCAGAGCCTACCACCCGTTCGATTCGTCCCCGGTGCGCGCTGGGTGGCGACCGCGGCGGCCCTCGCGGCGCTCTCGTTGGGGTCGACCATCGCCCGCGCTGGGAAGCCCGAACCC
Organism: uncultured Myxococcales bacterium; assembly: GCA_964478315.1. Lineage (GTDB taxonomy): Bacteria > Myxococcota_A > UBA9042 > PHBI01 > JAAZYN01 > CAYZID01. The sequence continues at coordinate 947 of CAYZID010000191.1, forward strand.
CAAGGGTTCTCCATCCCCAAGGCGCCTCCGGGCGAGGAGCCCGGCTTCACGGTCGAGGTCTACCCCGAACAGCGCACGCGGGTCATCGCCATCGAGCCGTTGGAGCTCAACGGCGTCGTCGCCCGCGACGTGCACTGGGCCGAGCAGCGGCTGCGGTTGAACCTCGTCATGGCCCGCGAGAACCTGGCGGCCATCTTCGTGCAGGCCGACGTCCTCGACGGCGTGCTCTTCGGAGACAACGGCGTCTTCGGACGCGAACCCCAAGTCAACGCGGGCCTGGGCATCACTTCCAAGCAGGCGAACCTCGCCGGCTGGGGGGTGGGCCTGCTCCCGGGACGCGACCCCCTGGACCTGGAGAGCTACGCCCCCGTCCTGCGCCCCGTGGCGCCGATCCGCATCAACTGGGCCTATGGCGAGCTGGCGCTGCCCGTTGGCATCATCCGCATCGGCCGCCAGCCGCTAGCCGACCTGGGCACCTTGGCGGTCAACGACGGCCGCGACCGCAACCGCTGGGGGGCGAGCTGGTACCACAACTCCGTGGACCGCTTCCTGTTCGCCACGAAGATCTCCGAGGCCTTCAAGATGCTCGCCCACGGCCCGGGCTACGAACCGGACCGCAGCCGCGACAACGGCGTCTTCATGGGCTTGTTCTACGACCTCCTGGTCCAGGACGACATCTTCCGAGGCAACGACGACCTCAGCCAGACGGGCCTCGCCCTGGACGCCCGCTACAGCGACTTCCGCCTCATGGGCATCCACTTCGACCGCGCCTGGCTCAGCGCGACCGCCAGCTTCCGTTGGGATGCGCGCTACAAGACGCGCGTCTGGGGCCTCCCCGTGCGCACGGGCTTCGAGACCGAGCACCTCCGCCTGTCGGGCGAGTTCACGGCCCTGCTGGGCGAGACGATGGAGCTGTCCGCCGGCATGACCGAGCTCACGGGCGGCGACCCCAGCGTCCAGCAGCTCGCGGCCTACGGTGCCCGCGTCTCCCTGGAGGGTACCTGGGGCCCGTTCACGCTCGTAGGCGAGTGGGACTTCGCCACGGGCGACGACGACCCTCGCCCCGACTCCCCCATCACCACCTTCCAATGGGCGCGCGACACGAACCTGGGGCTGCTGCTGTTCGAGCACACCCTGGCCTTCCAGTCCGCCCGCTCGGCCGCCGTGGGCATCGAGAACTTGAAGCAGCTCAACGCCGAGGCCTTCCCCCTCACCGAGGTGGCCACCGACGGGCGCGTGAACAACATCAACGGCTTGTTCCCCCAGCTCTTCTACGAGCCCACCGACGACCTCACCCTCAAGCTGGGCGTCCTGTTCGCCTGGAGCCAGGTCCCCATCGTGGACCCCATCCAGACCGTCCTCGCCTGGGACGGCGAGAACATCCGCGACGACGCCGTGAACTACAACGGCGGCCCCGCGGGCAACTACTGGGGCACCGAGCTCGACCTGGGCGCCGAGTATCGCTACGAGGACGTCTTCGAGGCGGTTCTGGAGGGGGCTTACCTGGTCCCCGGCGACGGCTTCCGCGACGCCAACGGCGACGCCGTGCCCTCGTGGATGGTCGAGGCCCGATTCACGTTCCGGCTGTAGCGTCTCCGCAGACGGGGCAGGCCGGGTCCCGCGGAAAGCGCAGCTCGCGGAATCGCCCGCCCAGCCCGTCGTAGGTCAGCAGCCGCCCGCGCAAGGGCTCGCCCGCGGCGAGCAGGAGCTTCAGCGCCTCCGTGGCTTGGAGGGACCCGATGACCCCACACGAGGCGCCCAGGACCCCCACCTCCACGCAGCGCGGCGCCAAGGCCGGGGGCGGCGGTGCCGGGAACAGGCAGCGATAGCAGGGGCCGGCCTCGCGATCCCCGTCTGCTGGCACCCCGAAGACCGCGCACTGTCCATCGAAGCGGGCGATGGATCCGTGGACGTGGGGGACCCCCAGGGCCACGCAGGTGTCGTTGATGAGGTAGCGCGCGTCGAAGTTGTCCGTGGCGTCCACGACCACGTCGCAGCCGGCCACGAGCTGGCGGGCGTTGGCGGGCGTGAGGCGCGCCCGATGGGGCTCCAGACGCACGTCGGGGTTGCGGCGACCCAACGCGCTCGCGGCGGCGAGGACCTTGGGCTGGCCCAGATCGGCTTGTCGGTACAGCACCTGCCGCTGGAGGTTGGACAGATCCACGACGTCGTCGTCCACGAGGACCAACGTCCCCACACCAGCCGCCGCCAGGTAGAGCGCCGCTGGCGCGCCGAGCCCCCCCACGCCCACGACCAGCACGCGAGCGCGGCCGAGCCGGCGCTGGCCCTCCACCCCCACCTCGGCGAGCCGCATCTGGCGCAAGTACCGCCCCAGGCCGGCGGGCGCGGGAGAGGGGGCAGAAGCGGGTGCGGAAGCAGGCGCGGGTGCGGAGGCGAACACCGAAGCGGGCCCAGCCACCTCGCAGGCCTCGGGGCGCGCCTGGGGCTCCACGACGGGCAGCCCGGCGTCGCGCCAGGCCTCCACGCCGCCGGCCAGGCTCGTGACGTCCGTGTAGCCCATGTCCCCGAGCGCGGAGGCCACGAGCACGCTGCGCACGCCCTCGCGGCAGGCGATGACGAGTGGCGCGTCCCGGCGGGGGGCCACGGCGTCGATCGTCGCCTCCAGGCGAGCGCGCGGGACGTGCAGGGCGCCCGGCAGCGCCACCGCGGCCACCTCGTCCGGCTCGCGGCAGTCCACGAGCAGCGGCGCCGACGGGCCTTCCAAGCGCCGCGCCACCTCCTCGGGCGTCTCCTCCGTCACCCGAGCGCGCAGGCGCTCCAGGTAGTCGTCGAACGAGGACGCTGGCGGGTCGAGGGCCATGGGCGGGTCGTCAGGACAGCGCCTGGTCGAGGTCGGCGATGAGGTCGTCCACGTGCTCGATGCCCACGCTCAGGCGCACGAGGCCATCGTCGATGCCCAGGGCGGCGCGCGTCTCGGGGGGGACGGAGGCGTGGGTCATGATGGCCGGGTGCTCGATGAGGCTCTCCACACCGCCCAAGCTCTCGGCCAGCGAGAAGACCCGACAGCGCTCCAAGAAGCGGCGCGAGCGCTCGATGCCGCCGGACAGGACCGCCGTGACCATGCCGCCGAAGCCGTCCATCTGGCGCGCCGCCAGGGCGTGCTGGGGGTGGCTCTCCAAGCCCGGATAGAGGACGCGCTCCACGTCGTCGCGGGCCTCCAGCCACCGGGCGACCTTCATGGCGCTCTCGCAGTGGCGCTCCATGCGCACGTGCAGCGTCTTGAGGCCGCGCAGGGCCAAGAAGCTGTCGAAGGGGCTCGCCACGCCGCCCACGGCGTTCTGGAGGAAGGCCAAGCGCTCGGCCAGCTCGTCGCTGCCGGCCACGACGACGCCGCCCACGAGGTCCGAGTGGCCGCCGATGTACTTGCTGGCCGAGTGGAGCACGATGTCGAAGCCGTGCTCCAGGGGGCGCTGGAGCATGGGCGTGGCGAAGGTGTTGTCCATGACGGTCAGCGCGCCGTGGGCGCGGCCCACGCGGGCGACTTCGTCCAGATCCACCAGCTTGAGCATGGGGTTCGTGGGCGACTCCACGAAGATCATGGCCGTGTCGGGCTCCATGGCGGCCTCCAGGGCGCCCGGCTTGGTCATATCCACGTACGAGAAGCGCAGCCCGGCGGTGCGCTGGCGCACCTTGTCGAACAGGCGGAAGGTGCCGCCGTACATGTCGTCCATGGTGACCACGTGGGCGCCCGCGGGGAGCAGCTCCAACACGGTGGAGATGCCAGCCAGGCCCGAGGCGAAGGCGAAGCCGCGCACCCCACCCTCCAGGGCGGCCACGCAACCCTCGTAGGCGAAGCGCGTGGGGTTCTGGGTGCGCGTGTACTCGAAGCCCTTGTGCTGCCCGGGGCTCTCCTGGGCGTAGGTGGACGTGGCGTAGATGGGCGTCATCACGGCGCCGGTGGTGGGATCCGGGGCCTGCCCGGCGTGGATGGCCAGGGTGTCGAGGCGATGCTTGGAGTGGGACATGGCGGGGTGCTCACGGTCCGCGGGCGCCCGGCTCCACCACCAGCGAGAGATGGGGAGAAAGCGAGCGCCCGCGAGGACAAAGTGGGGGGGAGGAAGGGAAGGTCAGGCCTGGGGGACGCTGGTCAGCTTGCCCGAGGCGAGGATGTCGATGAGGTCCATCTTCGTGAGGATGCCCACGGGGCGGTTGTCATCGTCGACGACGAGCGCCACCTCGCCGCGGTCGAAGGCGCGGGGCAGCTCGCTCGCCGGGGTGTGGGGCAGGACGGTGAAGACGTTGCGGACCATGACCTCGGCCACCGTGCGCTGTCCGTCGCCGGGGTTGGCGACGAGGTGGCCCAGCACGTCGGTCTCGGTGAGGATGCCCACGACGCGGCCGTCGTCGACCACGGGGAGCTGGGAGAAGCCGTGCTCCTTGAAGCAGGCCACGACGTCGGCCAGGTGGTCGTCCACCTTGGCGGTGACCACCTCGCGCGGGCCCATGGCGCGCAGCAGGTCGCCGATGCTGCCCATCTCCCACGTGGGCTGGCTGAAGCCGTTGCGGCGCATCCAGGCGTCGTCCACGAACTTGGTCAGGTAGTTGCGGATGGAGTCGGGGAGGATGACGACGACGCGGGCGCCCTTGGGGAGGTCCTTGGCGATCTCCATGGCGGCCCACATGGCGGACCCGGACGAGCCGCCCACGAGGACGCCCTCCTTGCGGATGAGCTCGCGGGCCACGAGGAAGGACTCGCGATCCTCGGTCTTCACCCAGCGGTCCACGAGGCTCCGGTCCAGGACGTCGGGGATGAAGTCGTAGCCGATGCCCTCGACCTTGTAGGACTGGATGGGCTCGGGGCCGGCCAAGATGGAGCCCACGGGGTCCACGCCGACCACCTGGATGTCCTTGCTGTAGTTCTTGAGGGCGCGGGCCACGCCGGTGATGGTCCCCCCCGTGCCGGCGCCGATGACGGCCACGTCCAGCTTGCCGCCGGTCTGGGCGAGGATCTCCACGCCCGTGCCTTCCTCGTGGGCCAGGGGGTTCCCGGGGTTCTTGTACTGGTCCAAGATGTGGGCGTTGGGCAGGATCTTGGCCAGCCGCTCGGCCACGCCGATGTGGCTCTCGGGCGAGTCCCAAGCGGCCTCGGTGGGCGTGCGGATGATCTCGGCCCCCAGGGCCTCCAGGACCACCTGCTTCTCGTGGCTCATCTTCTCGGGCATGGTGATGACCATGCGGTAGCCGCGCACGGCGGCGGCCATGGCCAGCCCGATGCCGGTGTTGCCCGACGTAGGCTCGATGAGGGTGTCACCGGGCTTGATGCGCCCCTCGCGCTCGGCGTCCAGGAGCATGCGCACGCCGATGCGGTCCTTGACCGACCCGCCGGGGTTCATGAACTCGCACTTGCCCAGGAACTCCACGGGGAGCTGGGGCGCGATCCGGTCCAGCCGGATCATCGGCGTCCAGCCGACGGCCTGGAGGATGGAGTCGTAGGTCGTGTCGAGGCGGCGTGTGTCCGCAGGCGTCGTCGTGTTCGTCGTCATGGGGCGGTGGTCCTCAGCAGGTAGGTTCCGCCGGAGTGGGCCGGCGCGCGCTTGCATACCACCTGCCGGCGCCCGCGCGAAGCCGATCTCGCACGCGCGGACGCCGCGGCCTTGCCTGCCGGAAGCCCCGGCGCAGACCAGCTCAGTCGGGCGGGTAAAGGAGGAAGAGCGCCCGCCGGGTCACGAAGCCCGTCAGGGCGCCCGTCCAGCGTCCCTCCACGGCTCCTACGGCGCTTGCGATGGCCTCGCCGGCCCGCTCCACGGTGGCCGGGTCCCGTCGGCGGGGGTCCAGCGGCGTCCCCGCGGGCCCGGTCCGGCGGCGGTCCTCGCCCCACACGAGGCGCCGCAGGTGCCCGAACCAGCCCACGTCCCCCCAGATCCTCCCCAAGGTCCCCCGCCCGCGCAGCCGCACGGGCTTGGGTTTCACGAGGGCCAGGCCCGCCCAGAGGGCCAGGTTCGTCCGCAGGGGCCGCAGAGCGTGGGGGTCGGTGACCAGGAGCTGGACCCCGCTCAGCGTCTTCTTTCGGAACCGGCCGTAGCGCGGGCGGTAGGTTGTGGCGCGGAAACGGACGCCCTCCAACCGGGCGGCGTTCAGGAAGGCCGCCAGCCGCGCCGCGGCCGCCGGGTCCAGGTCCCGGGTGCCCACCAGCTCGAAGGGCATGGCCGTGCCCACGCCCTCGTTGACGTCCTTGGTGACCCCGCCCACCATCCCGGTCGCAACATATAGATAGGCGCTCAGCGCGTGGGGGATGCCGGGCGACGTGGGGACCCACGGGAGGCCCGTGTCGCCCCACACCATGTCCCGCCGCCAGCCGCGCATGGGCACGACGGTGAGGTCGCAGCCCAAGCCCATGACGCCGTCGTAGTAGCGGGCCAGCTCGCCCGCGGTCATGCCGTGGACGACCGGGACCGGCCCGAAGCCCACGAAGCTGCGCCAGCGCTTGGGCAGCACGGGCCCCTCCACGAGCAGCCCGCCCAGAGGATTGGGGCGGTCCAGGACGACAAAGGGGACGCCCGCGCGGGCCGCGGCGCGCATGGCGAGGCCCATGGTGGTCGTGAAGGTGTAGGTGCGCGAGCCCACGTCTTGGAGGTCGAAGACGAGCACGTCCAGCGCGGCCAGGGCCTCGGGCGTGGGGGCCTTGTGGCGCCCGAACAGGCTGGTGATGGGCGCGCCGGTCACGGGGTCCGCGCCGTCGGCCACGCCCTGGCCGGCGCGGGCGGCGCCCCACGGCCCGTGCTCGGGGGCGAACAGGTGGAGGGAGCGCACGGGTGGCTGGACCCTGGGATCCCGAAGCAACCGCACGGCGGTGGGCACGAGCGTGCCGTCCACGCTGGCCTGGTTGGCGATGAGGCCCACGCGCTTGCCGGCGACGAGCTCGGGCCGCGTGTCGAGGAGTACGTCCACGCCCAGCGTCACGGGAGCCCTCGGCGGCTCGGCGGCCCGGGCGCGTCGTGGCGCGATGAGCGCCAGCGCGGCGGACAGGGCCGCGAGGCAGACCCATTGCACCGGGGACGCGGTTGGGCGCACCGGGGACGCGGTTGGGCGCACCGGGGACGCGGCTGGGTGGGCGAGGAGGGGCGAGACGTTCACGGGCGGGCGCGGGACCTCTGTGGCTGGGGGAGTTCAGTGTCGAAGCGCCTCTCGGCGCGGTCAACTTCCTCCCCGGAGACCGGGCCGGAAAAGCTCCGTTGGCGTCCACGCCAGTCCGGCATAGGCTGAGGGGCGTGAATGCTCGACCCCTCTCATGTCACGGCGGCGCGCTGGCCCGCCTGTTCCCTCTGACGGGCCTCGCGGCGCTCCTCGCCGCCGCGCTCGGTTGCCAGGACCAGCCCGCGGGCCCGGCGCCTCCGCCGGCCGCCCCCGCGCCGCGCGAGAACCCCTTGGCGGCGCCGGTGGAGGTAGACGGGCGTCGCCCGACGATCCCGCCCGAGCCCGTGCTGACGGTGGAGGACCCCGGCGGGGCGTTCGAGCTGCGCTTGCGCGGGGCGGGGTGGCGAGCCTGGCGGGGAGCCGAGGCGGCCAAGCGCTACCCGGGGGCGGCGGTGGTCGTGGAGGGGCCGGACGACTGCCACGGCGCGGCCGTGGTGGAGGCCGTGCCGGGGGGCCTGCCCACGGACGAGCTGGAGGCCCGGGCGCGGGCGAGCCTCGCCGCGTTGGGGCCCAAGGCGCGGCTCATCTGGTTCGACAAGGTGGGGTACTTCGAGCGCGTTTGCTTCCGCTGGGTGGCCGTGGGGCCGCCGCCCGAGGGCACCGAGGGGAGCGGGGGCGGCCTCGTGCGGTATCAGCACTCGACCGTGCAGGATCATGGGCGGCTGTATCGGGTGGTCGCCTGGTCTTCGGCCTTGCCGGTGCTGGCGCGGGCCTGCCACGACCGGGTGACGGCGGCCTTCTCGGCGCGCTGAGGGATCCCCCGGTGGTCGGCTGGGGAGCCCGCGCGACCCGCGCCCGCGCGATCCGAGACGGACAGAGCGCCCGACCGGTGGTACAAGGGCAGCGTCTCGACACACGGGCAGGGGAGCGGAGAGCGTGCGGGCGGTCGCGGGGCAGACGCAGGGGGGGCGGGAGGCGGTGACGCGCGCCGCGGTGCTGCTCGCGCTCCTCGTCTGGGCGCCCGTGGGGCGCGCGGCGCCGGGGCAGCCCGGCGAGGCGCCCGGCCCGGGTGCACGGGAGAGCGGGGAGCCCGCGCGGGAGGCGCCCGTCGTCGCCTCTCCGCTGGGGCCCGAGCGTGGCCCGCGGTGGTTGGCGCTGGTGTCGCCGACCTTCGGTTGGCTGCGGAACACGAGCCGGTTCCCGGCCCCGGTGGGCAAGGACGCGGATGGCGAGCTCGTCTACGACGAGTTCGAGATGACCGACGACGGCTACGGAGGCGGGCTGACCCTCATGGGGTTCTACAAGCACGTCTCCCTGGTGAGCGTGCTGTTCGGCTTCCCGGACGTGAACCAGGCGAGCCTCTACGGCGCGGTGACGGCGCTCAACGCCACGATCCCTGTGGGGCCTCGGGGCTTCCCGGTGCGCCCCTACCTGGGCTTGGGCTTCGTGGCCGTCCAGACCGACGCGGACATCCGGGACTTCGACGCCCTGCGGGTGGACGAGTTGGGTGGGGTGACGCTGCGCGGGCACGCCCACATGGACCGCATCCGGGTGAACAACACGGTGTTGGGCGTGTATCCCAAGGTGGGGCCGCACATCCAGCTCCCCATCCAGCACTGGTGGGTGCGCCCGTATTACAGCTTCTTGTACGAGAACGTCCGCACGCGGGCGCGGTCCACGGGCGGGCAGGTGGACCTCTACGAGTACGACCCGGTGGAGGACCGCGAGCTGTCGGACCAGCCGTGGGAGACGGTCCACATTCGCCCGTTCGACTCCACGAAGACCAAGGAGTACCGGTCGCACATCGTGGGGCTGGACGTGTTCTTCGACTTCCACTACTTCCTGCAGCTCCGCGGGGAGATCACCTACAACGCGAGCCGGGGCCTGTGGACGAACCGCTGGATCGGCTCGATGATGTTCAATCGTTACGTGGGATTGAGCCTCTACTTCGAGCACTCGCAGAAGATCACGGTCACGAACACCTACTTCCTCGTGGGGCCTTCGTTCATCCTGTCGCCCGACGCCTTCTGGGACCGCATAGAGGCGCGCCGGGCGCGCCGGGCCCAGCGGGCCCGGGAGGACGAGGCCCTGTGAGGCGCCCGGGCCTTGGCGTGCCGACGGCGCGCCAAGGGTGTCCCGCTGGGTGTCCCGCTCCCTCTGCACCATCCCATCCCCGCCAAGCCAAGGAGTCCATCATGTCGACGATGTCCACGCACCGCGCGTTCCTCCCCCTCGCCCTGCTCGCCGCGCTGGCGCTGAGCCCGCTCACTGGGGGCTGCGACAGCGAGGGGGCGACGACCCCAGCGGCGGACGCTGGCGGGTCCGACCTGGCCGGCTCCGACGCGACCGGGGCGGACGCGGCGGAGAGCGACGCGCCGGCCACGGCGACGACGGGGACGGTGCACGTCACGGGGAGCTACCAGGGGACCCTGGCGGGGTCGCCCAACCTGCGCGTGTCGATGTTCCCGTGTCCTTTCCAGATGCCGCCCAAGTACTACTTCGAGGGGACCTACGACGCGGCGTCGGGGGCGGTGGAAGCCACGCAAGAGGACGTGGAGCCGGGCGAGTGGTGTCTCATGGCCTACATCGACGTAAATCCCGACGACGGGCTGGCGCCGGTGGTGGGGTTGGACCCGCAGAACGCGGGGAACGGGGAGAACGCGAACGGGGCCGTGCCGGTCACGGTGACGGCGGGGCAGACGACGGAGGTCGCGCTGTCCTTCGCCCTCGCGACGGTCGCCAACCAGTAGCGCCAGGGCGACGTCTCAGGGGAACTCCGAGCATCTTGCTCCCAACCCAGGAGCATTGGTACGGTGCCCCTATGCGAAAGCCTCCGATGTTGTTGCTGGCCCTGTCGTTGTTCCTCTCATCGCCCGTCGCGTGCGACGCGGAGCGGTCCAGCGACCAACCGCAACCGGACGCCGGCGCCCCAGGGGACAGCGAACCACCCGACCAAGGGGGGTCGCCCGACCAAGGGCCGTCCGACGGGGACGCCTCCCCGGACCAAGCCGACGGAGACACGGGCCCCATGGACGTGCAAGTAGAGTGTGCGCCCGGCCAGATCCCGCGCGTGGTGGACGGCGTGGTGGTGGACCCCTGCGGCTGCTGCGCCATCGGCGAAGACCTCGCTTTTGGCTTCTGCAATGGCCTGCACGCCGGAGGCACGGCCTCCCCCGGGGTCTCGTGCGAGGAGGAGATCGTGTACGACGCGGCTCCCCCGTGCACGCACCACGTGGACAGCAACGGCTGCGAGTACGTCTCGTGCACCGGGACGTGCCTGGGGGCGCCCGACGGGTGGTACGCCGACGAAAGCCAAGCCGACGCGGACACGTCCCCCGACCAGACGCCGAGCGACACCGGCCCCTCCCCCGACCAGACGCCGGGCGACACCCAAGCAGAATAGCCGCCCAATGGTTACGTGCCTGGGGTCAGCCCCTCTCACTTCTCACTTCTTGCCTTTCTCACGACGGGGGCTTGGGGGGGCGGACCTTCTCGGTGGGGTTGGGGATGTGAAACTCCTCGCTCGCCGCGGTGA
>CAYZID010000192.1:0-11561 GCA_964478315.1 uncultured Myxococcales bacterium
GCCGCCCACACGCGGGATCCAAAGCCGAATCCCAGAGTAGGTGGCGGATCGGGGAAGGGGGGACCGGCCTGGACGGGCGCAGCGCCCGGGCTCAGCTCTTGCGCGGGCAGGTGGACACGCCCATGAGCCGGTACAGCGGGCAGCGCCCAGCCAGGCCCGTCAGGAGCGGGATGAGCCCCAGGTACGCCCAGGGCGTCGCCGGCCCCACGAAGGCCAGGCTCAAGACCCCCGCCCCAAGGAGGACCCGCGCGATCCGATCGACCTTGCCCGTGTTCACATCACACTTCATCACGTCTCTCCTCGTTGTCCGGCTCGCCGCTACGGCGCCGCCTGGTGTCTCGTTCCCTGTCTGCTATGCCGGATCGCCCCGCAGGGTTTCGGACACGCCGAGCTTCCACCACCATGCCTACGCCCCCCGCCCTGCTTTGACCACGTCGCGGCCGCGTCCTACGCTGGCCCAGCACGGCGCGGCCCGGCACCGCCACGGGGCCTCGCTGCGCCCCCGCCTCCCAGGAGCTGCCCATGCCCCAGCAGACCGACGCGCCTCGACCGCCCACGGCGACCGGCCCCGTGGCGACGGGCCGAGCGGAGCGCGGGGCGGAGGCGTCCCCTCCCCGCCGACGGGTCCTGCTGGGCGGCAGCTTCAACCCCCCGGGCGCCCACCACCGCGCCATCGCGCGCCTGCTGGCCGCGCGCTTCGACGAGGTGGTCGTCATCCCCTGCGGCCCGCGCCCCGACAAGCGCGCCACGGAGGACGTCCCCGCCGTGGACCGCGCGGCGATGACGGACCTGACCTTCCGAGGGCTGCCCAAGGTCCGGGTGGACCTGTGGGACATGGAGGAGCCGTCGTTCACCCGCACCCACGCGCTGGAGACCCGCTACGCCGCCGACGGCGCCGAGGTGTGGCACGTCGTGGGCGTGGACCACGTGCGCGGCGGGGGCCGCGGCGAGGCAGAGATCCAGACCCGCTGGGAGCGGGGCGAGGAGGTCTGGCGCCGCCTGCGCTTCGTGGTGGTCGCCCCGCCCGGCGGCGCCCCGGCGCCCGAGGACCTGCCCCCGCGCGCCGAGCTCGTGGAGGTGGACGCCCCGGGCCTGAGCACGTCCATCCGCCAGGCGGCCCTCTTGAGCCACTCCCTGGACGCGCTCGTGGTCCCGGCGGTGTCCCGCTACATCGCGCGCCACCAGCTCTACCGCGGCGCCCTTCCCCAGCGGACGACGCGCCTGACGTTGGCCGCGCTGCACCCCCTCATCGTCGCCGACCCCCGCAGCGACGAAGCCCGAACGCTGGCAGCCGGCCTCCGCGCCCACCTGGGCGCGGACGCCCCGCCGCCGGGGGCCCCGACCGACGAGGCCGCGCCGCCGAACCTCATCGTCGTCATCGGCGGCGACGGGATGATGCTGCGCGCCATCCGCTCGCACTGGCGGCTGCGGGTGCCCTTCTACGGGATCAACACGGGGCACATGGGGTTCCTCCTCAACCAACGCGGGCCCGAGGAGTTCCTGGGCCAGGAGCTGGTCGTGGAGCAGCTCCCCCTGCTGCGGGTGAGCGTGACGCGCGCCGACGGCTCCGACGCCACGGCCCTGGCCTTCAACGACGCCTGGGTGGAGCGCGCCAGCGGGCAGACGGCCTGGCTGGGGGTGCGGGTGAACGGCAAGGAGCGCCTGCCCAAGCTCATCGCCGACGGGGCGCTCATCGCCACGGCGGCGGGCTCCACGTCCTACGCGCGAGCCATGGGGGCCCACGCCCTGCCGCTCAACACGCCGGCGCTGCTGCTCGTGGGCTCCAACGTCCTCCGGCCGGCCTTCTGGCAGCCCGTGGTCTTGCCCCTGGACGCGCGCGTGTCCCTGACCACGCTGGACCCGGACAAGCGTCCCCTGCGCGCCTATATCGACGGGGTGCCCCAGGGGCCCGTGCGGCGCCTGGAGGCGCGGGTGAGCCGCGTGGCCGCCGCCGAGCTGGCCTTCGCGCCCCTGCACCACCCGGCGGAGAAGCTCGCCCAGATCCAGTTCCCCTTGGATCCCGAGTAGTCGCCGGGCCCAGACGCGGCCTCCTGCGCCTCGGTCCGCAGAGTAGGTGGCGGATCGGGGCCGGGCCCCGATCCGCCACCTACTCTGGGATTCGGCTTTGGATCCCGCGTGTGGGCGGCGTCGGACTGCACGTCTGGGTGCTCGACGTGACGCGGCCACGCCTCCGCGCCCAGCCGCTTGCCTCCTTGCCCAGACGCGGCCTCCTGCGCCTCGGTCCGCAGAGCAGGTGGCGGATCGGGGCCGGGCGCTCTTGACCGCCGTCCCTGGGGCGCGCTAGGGCTCCGGCGTGCCCCGCGCCCGTCCCATCCGCGCCCTGTGCGCCGCCGCGGCCTTGGCCACCGCGCTCGCTGGCGCCGGGCTGGGGTCCGGGTGCGAGGAGGACCACACCTTCGAGTGCGCCGCCGCCTACGATCATTTGGTGGAAATCGGCAAGCGCTACCCCAACGAGGCGATGCGGGCGGCCTTCATCGACGCCTGCCGCACGGCGTGGGATCTGGACCGGGTGGCCTGCCTCATGGTCGCCAAGACGCCCGAGGAGGCGCTCGCCTGCCGCCCCAAGAAGACCAAGCCCGGCTGAGGCCGCGGGCCGGAGCCGGCCGCCCCCGACCATCCCGGGCCCCAGGAGCTGTCGCTCCCCCTTCCGTCGGCGCGCGGTTCCGGGTGAGAGGGGCTGAGCCCACGCATGCCCCAGCTATGTCTGACGCTCCACCAACCCCCCAATTCCGCGCCCGGCCGCTTGCCTCCTTGCCCAAGCGCAGCCTCCTGCGCCTCGGTCCACAGACCACGTGGCGGATCGGGGCTACCAGTCCTGGATGTAGGCATCGGACACGCAGAGCCCCGTGGGCGCGTAGGGCCACAGCCAGCAGCGGGAGAGCGGGGCCGCGCAGTCGTCGTCCGTGGCGCAGGTCCGCGTGCAGCGGCGCACGCCTGCCTGAGACTCGCTCGATCGCCCCGGGGCGCGTATCCCGAGGTGAGCGGTGCCCTTGGACTGGGCTCCGGTGGCAATACTCAACGCTTGGTCACGATCTCGATCGCAACCGCGGGACCGGACGCGGTTGGGGGCGCGTGGCGAAGGCGATCCGAGCTGCGGAGCCGACGGTCGACAGCCGGCCCGCGATGGACGATCATCCCCCGCGCGCGGTCGCGCCCCGCCAGGTGCCCCCGCGCCCCACCCCCGCTCCCACAGCCCGCACGACCCGGACGGCTCCCTTGACGGACACCCACCCCACCCCCTCGCCCACCAAGCGTCCCACCCTCTACCTCGTGGACGCCATGAACCAACTGTTCCGGGCCTACCACTCCCTGCCCAACTTCTCGAACAGCAAGGGCACCCCCACCGGCGCCGTCTACGGGTTCACCGGGATGCTCCTCAAGCTCCTCCGCGAGCACCACCCCGACCACCTGGGCGTCGTCTTCGACGTCTCCGACAAGACCTTCCGCCGAGAACTCTACCCAGCCTACAAGGCCCACCGCCCCCCACCCCCCGAGGACCTCATCCCCCAGTTCGAGCTCGTGCGCGACGTCGTCCGCGCCCTCGGCCTCCGCGTCCTCGAACGCCCGGGCTACGAGGCCGACGACCTCATCGCCACCCTCTGCGAACGCGCCCGAGACCGCTACGACGTCACCATCATCTCCACCGACAAGGACCTCATGCAGCTCGTGGGACCGGGCTGCGTCATGCTCGACACCATGCGTGACCGCCTCTACGACGAGGCGGCCGTGGTGGCGAAGATGGGCGTCCCCCCCGCGCAGATCGTGGACCTCCTCGCCCTCATGGGGGACACCTCGGACAACATCCCCGGCGTCCCCTCCATCGGCCCCAAGACCGCCGCCAAGCTCCTCACCGAGTTCGGCTCCCTGGAGGGCATCTACGAGGCCCTCGACGCCGGCCCATCCCACCCCTCCCTCAAGGGCAAGCGGCGCGAGCGCCTCCTCGCACACCGCGACGACGCCCTGCTCTCCCAACGCCTCGCCACCGTCGTCCGCGACGTGCCCTTCGATGGGCCTCTGGAGGGGCTCGACATCCAAGACCTCGCCGTCCGCGAGCCGGACCGCGGCCCCCTCACCGCGCTGTTCCGAACGCTCGAGTTCAACACCTGGCTCCGCGCCTTCCACGAGGACGCCACGCCCACCGCGGCGGCTTCCAGCGACGACCCGGCGGAGCCCCCCGGCGAACCCGCCCCCGAGCCCCCCGGCCCGCGCACCGTGGAGACGGCGCGCGACCTGGAGGAGCTCACCCGCGCCCTGGAAGCCCTCCCAACCGCGAATCCAGAGCAGGCCCAGCCCCGAGACGGGAACTCTAGCAGGCCATTGGTGGGAATCGACGCCCTGCGCACCAGCCCCCACGCCGTGGACGGGCACCTCGTAGGGCTCGCCCTCGCCCTGCCCGACGGCGCCCGCTGGTACGCCCCCCTGGGCCACACCCAGCTCGACCAGACCACCGAGATCCGCCCGCCAGCCATCGTGGAAGCCCTGCGCGCCTTCATCGAGGGCCGCGCGCCCAAGGTCGTCCACGACCGCAAGGCCCTCGACCACGCCCTCGCCGAGCTCGGCTTGGAGGCCGGCGGCGTGGTCATGGACACCATGCTGGCGAGCTACCTCGTGGACGCCGACCGCTACCGCGGGCGCCACACCCTGCCCCACATCGCCCTGGATCTCGCCGGCGACAAGCTCGACGAACCCAAGGACCTCCTGGGCTCGGGCCGCAAGGCCGTCCCCGCCGACAGCCTGCCCCTCGACCGGGCCCGCGACTACCTCACGGCGCGAGCCGCCGCCGCGCGAGCCGTGGCGCCCACGCTGGAGGCCCAGCTCCAGGAGGCCGGGGTGGGCGCCCTCCTCCACGAGCTGGAGCTCCCCCTGGCGCGCGTGCTCGCCAAGATGGAGCGCCACGGCGTGGCCGTGGACAAGGCCCGCCTGAACGCCCTCTCGCGCGACCTGGGCGAACGCGCCCGCGCCCTGGAGGCCCAGTGCCACGAGCTCGCCGGCGAGCCCTTCAACGTGGGCTCGCCCAAGCAGCTCGGCGTCATCCTGTTCGAGCGCCTGGGGCTCCCCCCCACCAAGCGCACCAAGACCGGCTACTCCACGGACAACTCCGTGCTGGAGCAGCTCGCCGAGCAGCACCCCCTGCCCGCCGCGGTCATCGCGTGGCGCTCGCTCACGAAGCTCAAGAACACCTACACCGACCAGCTCCCGCGCCTCATCTGCGCCCAAACCGGGCGCATCCACACGTCCTTCAACCAGGCCGTGGCCGCCACGGGACGCCTGAGCTCCGCGGACCCCAACCTCCAGAACATCCCCGTGCGCACCGCCGAGGGCCGCCGCATCCGCGAGGCCTTCGTGGCGCCCCCGGGCACCGCGCTGCTGAGCGCGGACTACAGCCAGATCGAGCTCCGCGTCCTGGCCCACCTGTGCCAGAGCGCCGCCATGATCGACACCTTCCGCGCCGGCGAGGACGTCCACCGCCGCACGGCCGCCGAGATCTTCGGCGTGCCCCCCGAGGACGTCACGCGCGACCAGCGGGCCGCCGCCAAGACCATCAACTTCGGCGTCCTCTACGGCATCAGCCCCTGGCGCCTCGCCCGCGAGCAGGGCCTCCCCCAGGGCGAGGCCAAGGCCTTCATCGACCGCTACTTCGAGCGCTACCCGGACATCCTGCGCTGGAAGGAGGAGACGCTCGACGGCGCCCGCGAACGCGGCTTCGTCACGACGCTGCTGGGCCGCGTGCGCCGCGTGGCCGACATCCGCGCCCGCAACCACCAACGCCGCGCCTACGCCGAGCGGATCGCCATCAACACGCCCGTCCAGGGGAGCGCCGCCGACATCATCAAGGTCGCCATGATCCGCATCGACGCGGGCCTCGCCCAGGCCGCCCCGGGCGCGAAGATGCTCCTCCAGGTGCACGACGAGCTGGTCTTCGAGGTGCCCCTGGACGAGGTGGAGGCCGCCCGCGCCTTCGTCGTGGCAGAGATGGAGCGAGCCTTCGAGCTGGCCGTCCCCTTGGCCGTGAACGCCGCCGCGGGCGCCAACTGGTTGGAGGCCCATTGAGTCGCCCGTCCGAGCCGCCCACCGCCCGGGGAGGCGAGGCGCCCGAGAGCGCGCCCCTGTCGCCCCGCGAGCGCGAGCTCGCCGAGCGCCTGGAGAGCGCCGAGCGCAAGCTGCGGGGCATCGAGGCCATCAGCCGGGCGCTGGTGAGCCAGCACGACCTGCGCGACATCGTCGCCATCATCATGGAGCACACGTCGGCGCTGCTCCAGGCGGAGCGCACGACCCTCTACATCGTCGACGACGACCGCGAACGCTTGTGGTCGCTCGTCGCCATGGGCGGGGAGACCGTGCGTATCGAGCTGGAGATGGGGCGTGGGCTGGCGGGCTGGACGGCCGCCGAGGGGCGCCCCATCAACATCAAGGACGCCTACCAGGACCGCCGTTTCGACCCCTCGTTCGACGAGCGCCTGGACTTCCACACGCGCAGCGTCCTGTGCTGGCCCGTGAAGAACGCCAGCGGTCACGTCGTAGGGGTCATCCAGGTCCTCAACCGCCGCGACGGGTACTTCTCACCCGAGGACGAGGAGCTCCTCGCCGCCATCGCCTCCCAGGCGGCCATCACCATCCAGAACTCCAACCTCTACCTGGCCGCCGTGGGCAAGAACATCGAGCTCATGGAGGCCACCTCGCGCCTCGAGCGGCGGACCCAAGAGCTGGAGGTCCTGTTCGCCATCGAGCGCGCCGCGGCCGTCTCCACGACGCGCGACGAGGCCCTGTCGTCCGTGCTGCGCGAGACCCTGTCGAGCTTCCCCCACGAGGCCATCGCCGTGGCCCTGCGCCGCGGCCCCGAGGAGGACGGCCTCGTGTACCACACCGTCGTGGGCCCCCAGGCAGAGCGCCTCGCGGACCGCACGCGGGACGCCCCCGCCGCAGCCATGAACCGCGCCCTCAAGCAGCGGGAGCCCGTCGTCTACAAGGCGGGCGCGTCGCCGGCGGAGCTCGTCGCCGACCTCCAGGCGCGGCACCCCGACTGGCCCCTGCGCGTGGTCACGACCCTCCCCATCCTCCACCAGGAGCACGCTCTGGGCGCGCTGCAGCTCATCAACCCCATGAGGGACGCGAGCGAGCGCCGGGCGGAGGAAGCGCGCGAGCTGAAGCTGCTGGGGATCATCGCCCGCCGCCTGGGCCTGTCCCTGTGGCTGGCCCGCGCCCAAGAGGAAGAGCAGAAGGCCGAGCGCCTGGCCGCCATCGGCCAGATGCTCTCGTCGGTGGTCCACGACCTCAAGACCCCCCTGACCATCATCAACGGCTACGCCCAGCTCATGGCCCGCGCCGACGACCCGGACCGGCGCGCGCACTTCAAGCACCTCGTGGAGCGCCAGATCGCCCAGGTGAAGACCATGACGGCCGAGCTCCTCGCCTTCGCCCGCGGCGAGTCCAAGGTGTTGCTGCGCAAGGTGCACCTGCACACCTTCTTGAGCGAGGTCCGGGAGCTGCTCCTCACGGAGTTCGAAGGCTCGGGCGTGACCCTGGACCTGGATCTCCAGGTGCAAGGGGCCGTGCGCATGGACGAGGGGAAGATGAAGCGCGTGGTCTTCAACCTGGCCCGCAACGCGCGCGAGGCCATGCCCGACGGGGGCGTCTTCCGCGTCTCGGTGGAACAAACCCAGGACGAGGTCGTGTTCTCCTTCGCCGACACGGGCCCAGGGCTGCCCGAGGCCATGCGCGGGCGGCTGTTCGAGTCCTTCGCCACCCACGGCAAGGAGAACGGGACGGGCCTGGGGCTGGCTATCGTCAAGAAGATCGTGGACGAGCACGGGGGCACCATCACCTGGGAGTCCAGCCCCGGGCGGGGGACAGCCTTCCACGTCCACCTGCCCGCCGAGCCGCCGGCGCCGTGACGCGCGCGGACTCGGTCACGCCCCCCGGACGACCCCAACGCAGGGAGCAGACATGGACCTAGTGGAACTGTTCGAGCGCGGAGGCCCCCTCATGTGGGTCATCCTGGCCGCGTCCGCGGTGGGCGCCGCCGTGTTCCTGGAGCGCCTGTGGGCCTTCCGGGCGAGCCGCGTGCTGCCTCGCGCCACGCTGGACGCCCTGGCGCGGCACCTGGACGCCGGGGACGTCACGCGCGCCGGGCAACTCTGCCGCGAGCGGCCCAGCGCCCTCACGCGCATCGCCGAGGCGGGGCTCCGCCACCTGGACGACGGACGCGCCGCCATGAAGGAGGCCATGGAGGAGCGCGGTCAGGTGGAGGTGGGGCGGCTCTCGCCGGGCCTGGGGATCATCGCCACGGTGGCCGCCATCGCCCCACTCCTGGGCCTGCTCGGGACGGTCACCGGGATGATCCAGGTCTTCCGGGACGTCGCCGGGGCCGAGCACCCCGACGTGGCACTCCTGGCCGGCGGCATCTGGCAGGCCCTCATCACCACGGGGGCGGGGCTGTCCATCGCCATCCCCTTCTTCATCGGCGCGCGCTACCTGGAGGGGCGCGTGGACCGCTACGCGGGGGAGCTGGAGGAGGCGTCCCTGACGCTGCTGGACCGCGCCACCGCCACGCCGCGCGGAGCCGCCGGGGCCCGAGATACCGGCGCCGCGGCGGAACAGGGGGCGTCCCCCCAAGACGAACCCCCGGCCCCCAGCCCCGCCTCCGACGCCTCGTGAACTTCCGGGGTCCCCAGAGGCGCCGCCGCGCGACCACCGCCATCGACATCACGGCCCTCGTGGACGTGGTCTTCCTGCTGCTCATCTTCCTGCTGGTCACGACCACCTTCCGCCGCGACGAGTACGCCTTCGAGATCGACCTCCCCACCTCCAGCTCGGAGCACGTGGTCATCGCCGCCGACCGCACCACGGTGTTCGTGGGCAGCGACGGGAGCCTCCACCTCCTCACGGTGCCCACGGGCGACGAGGACGACGAGGCCCGCGAGGAGATCACCAAGGCGCCGCCCCTGAGCCCCAAGGAGCTGCGCACGCGCCTGGAGAGCCTCCACGCCAAGGACCCCGACGCCTCCATCGCCGTGCGCGGGGCGCGGGACGCGAGCTACGAGCAGCTCCTGCGCGTGGTGGGGGTCATCCAGGACGTGGGCTTCCCGTCCATCTGGTTCCCCTACGAACACGAGGCAGCCGGGCCCGAGTAGGTTGCCGCTACTCGGCTCCAGGCTGGGGTGGCTCCCGCGCCTCCCTCCAGGCCGCCGCGGCGGCCTCCACCTGGGCCTCCATCTGGCTCTGGTTGTAGGCGTCCACGCGGGCGCGCGCGGCGGCGAACAGGCGCCCGTACTCGGCGTCGGGGAGGGCCGTGAGGTTGAGCTCCGGCGCCCGGAAGTCGATGGACGGCGGCAGGACCACGCCCCGCGTCTGCTCCCAGAGCTCGGTGCCCGGCAAGGGGGTGGCGCTGAACAGGGTGGCCGCGTCCAGCCCCGAGGTGGTGGCGAGCTCCACGGTGGCCTCCACGTGCTCTCGGGTCTCCCACGGGAAGCCCACCATGAAGAACCCCGTGCAGCGGATCCCCGCGGCCTTGATGTCCCGCACGGCGCGCCGAGCCACGTCGAGCGAGACGTCCTTGTGGATGCGCCGGAGCGTCTCCGGGTGGCCGGACTCCAGGCCCAGGAAGATCTGGTGACAGCCCGCGCGGGCCAGGCGGGCGAGGAGCTCGGGGTCCACGCGGTCGGCGCGGGTCTGGCACGCGAAGGGGACGCGCAGCCCGCGGTCCTGGAGCTCGTCGCACAGGGCCAGCGTGCGCCGCCGGTTGAGGGTGAAGACGCTGTCGTGGAAGAAGAGGTAGGGCACCTTCCACCGCTCCACGAGCGCGACCATCTCCCGCGCCACGTGGCCGGCGGAGCGGTAGCGGGTGCGGCGGTGGCTGCTCTGGGGGACGGAGCAGTAGCTGCACCGGTAGGGGCAGCCGCGCACCGTGATGAGCGACTGGTAGAAGGCGGGCTGGAGATGGTCGGGCCAGAGGATCCCCTCGCGCCGTGGGTCTGGGAGGGTGTCGAGGTCGGCCACGGGCCCACGGGGAGGCGCCCAGACGAGGGCGTCCGCGTCCCCGCCCTCGGCCCGGGTCACGACGCCGGGCACGTGGTCCCATGGGCGCCCTCGCTCCACCGCCGCGGCGACCTCGCGGAGGGTCTCCTCGCCCTCCCCCACCACGAGCCCGTCGAAGGCGGGCTCGGCCAGGACCTCGGCGGGGCGGAAGGTGGCGTGGACGCCCCCGGCGACGATGGGCACGTGGGGCCCCAGGAGGGAGCGCGCCAGGGCGGCCAGGCGGCGGCCGGCCGGGAAGGTGGCGGTGACGAGGCTCACGCCCACGAGGTCCGGGGCCTCGGCGCGGAGGGCCTCCGCGATGGCCGCCCATCGGGCGCCGTCGTCGGGGAAGGCGCGGACGTCGGGGATGAGCTGCACGACGTCGTGGTGGGGAGCCAGGGCGGCCGCCAGGTAGCCCAGCCCCAGCGGGTGGACCTGGACGGAGCTCACCCCCACGCCGGCGTAGCGCCCGGGGGGCTCGGCCAGGAGGACCTTCACGGGGGCCCGGCGTGGCGCCCCGGGCGGGCGGAGGCCGCCGCGCGGCGCTGCTCGGCGAGCCCGGCGCGGAGGACATCGACCAAGGGCAGGCCCGGGTGCGGCGTGCTGAGCCAGCGCTTCCAGGCGCGGGTGCCCGGCCGCCCCGCGAACAGGGTGAGGAGGTGCTTGAGGACCGCGAGGCGGCGCCCGCCGGCGGCCTCCACCTGGGCCACGTAGGGGAGCATGCGCTCCACGACCTCCTCGCGGCTGGGGGCGGGGGTGGCGTCCCCGAAGAAGCGGCGGTCGGCGTCGGCGAAGACGTAGGGGTCCTCGAAGGCGGCGCGGCCGATCATGACGGCGTCCACGCGCTCCAGGTGGGCGGCGGCGGTGTCCAGGGAGCGGACGCCGCCGTTGGTCTCGATGACCAGCGCGGGGCGCTCGGCCTTGAGGCGGTAGACGTCCTCGTGGCGCAGCGGCGGCACCTCGCGGTTGTCCCGGGGGCTGAGCCCCTGGAGCCAGGCCTTGCGGGCGTGCACGGTGAAGCGGTCGCAGCCGGCGGCGGCCACCGTGTCCACGAAGCGCAGCATGTCCTCGTAGCGGTCGAGTTCGTCCACGCCCACGCGGTGCTTGACGGTCACGGGCAGGCGGGTGGCGGCGCGCATGGCGTCCACGGCCTCGGCCACGAGGGCGGGCTCGCGCATGAGGACGGCGCCGAAGCGCCCTTTCTGGACGCGGTCGCTGGGGCAGCCGCAGTTGAGGTTCACCTCGTCGTAGCCGAAGTCCTCGGCGATGCGGGCGCAGGCGGCCAGGGCGGCGGGGTCCGAGCCGCCGAGCTGAAGGGCCAGGGGCCGCTCCACGGGCGAGAAGGCGAGGAGGTGCTCGCGGTCACCGTGGAGGATGGCGCTGGTCGTGACCATCTCCGTGTAGAGGAGGGTGTGGCGCGTGAGCTGGCGCAGGAACACGCGGAAGTGGCGATCCGTGCGGTCCATCATGGGGGCGACGCTCAGGGGGCGGAGGCGCCCGCGGGGAGGCGGTGAGGGCATCATGCT
>CAYZID010000193.1:0-11527 GCA_964478315.1 uncultured Myxococcales bacterium
CCCAAACGCGGCCTCCTGCGCCTCGGTCCGCAGAGCAGGTGGCGGATCGGGGCCGGCCTGGGCAGCTTGACGCAAGGCACCGAGACGACCAGCCTGGGCGTGGAGGAGGCGTGCGCCTCGGGAGGTCTGTCATGCGGTCGTGGGTGGTGGGGTCTCGTTCATTCTTTTTGGGTTGCGTTGCAGCGGGGGGGCTCGTCCTGGGCGGCGGGGTCCTGGTAGGCTGTGGAGATATCGTGGTGGCAAGCGGGGACGACACGGGCGGCAGTGGGACGCCGGATGGGGGCACGGCGGGGACGGACGACGGGGTGCCCGACGCTGGCTGTACCTCCCACGCCGCGTGCGACGACGGCGACCCCTGCACCCAGGACGTGTGCGGTATCGATGGGGCCTGCGCCCATCCGCCCGCCGAGGACGGCGTCTTGTGCGATGACGGAGACCTTCAGACGGTCAACGACGCCTGCAAGGCTGGTGTCTGTCAAGGCGTGACGGTGGATTGCACGGCGCTGGACGGCGCGTGCGTCACCGGCACCTTCGACGCCGCCCAGGGGAAGTGCGTGGCCCAACCCGCCGAGGACGGGACTGACTGCGATGACGGAGACCCCGCCACCGAGAGCGACGTGTGCACGGCGGGCGTGTGCGCGGGGACGGCGGTGGACTGCTCGTCGCTGGACGGCGCGTGCGTGGCCGGCGTGTTCCACCAGGATCAAGGAGGGTGCGTGGCCGAGCCCGTCGACGACGGCACGTCCTGCGCGTCGCCCTGTGGCGAAGGGGTGTGCCAGGCCGGGGCGTGCGAGCTGCTCCCCGACGTCTGTGACGACGAAGATCCTTGTACGACGGACGTGTGCGGGGAGACTGGCTGCCAGCACGCCTCGAACCCGATCTGCTCCACGCCGAACTGTGGCGATGGGACTTGCGAGCAGGGTGAGGACTCCACGACCTGCCCCGAAGACTGTGGCGGGGCGTCCGAGTGCGGTGACGGCGTGTGCGACCCGGGCGAGAGCCCGGCGAGCTGTCCCGAAGACTGCGCGGGCGATTTGTGTGGGGACACGTTTTGCGATGATGCGATCGGGGAGGACATCTACACCTGCCCGGTGGACTGTGGACCTCTCAACTGCGACTCGGAGAACGACTGCCCCTGGCCCCAGGATCCTTGCATGGCGAGAGCCTGCAAGAATGGAACCTGCGTCGCTGAGCCTCTGCCCGTGAGCGAGGTGGCGATGGGCGTCGTGGCTGGTGGCCCGGAGATCCTGAGCACCTTCTGGGCCGCTCATCCGGGCTTGGGGTCGGGGAACGTCGCGAACGTCGTCATGGACGTTCGGGGAGCGCCCGTCACACCCGAAGGCTGGCTCACCGGGAACGACTCTGTGGGGTACACACCCGACTTCGACGTCCCCCGGGGGCTGTTCGACGTGGCCCTGTCGTCCGACGGCACCAAGCAGCTCACCGCGCTGGTCACCGGGGCCTTTGCCGCGGGCGGACCACACTTGGTCTCCAACGCCTCTGAGGAGGGTGGCTTTTACTTTGCCGTGCGCGCTACGGATTCCACCCAGGCCTTGGAAATGGGAGGAGTCAACTTAGGCACGACCGGCGCCGTGTCTGACGCTGGTGGGCTTTGGTGTGTGGGCCTGGGAAGCCGGTCCGGGTCTGGGAGCACCATGGTCAGCCCTTTCTTGGGGCTCCGTCGGACCTACGCCGCAGACGGGAGCCCCGCTTGGGTTCAGGTGGACCAGGTGCGACTGGGCGAGCATCCCTCGGACACGGGGCTCCCCGGCGAGCTGTTCGTCGACGTTTGGGCGCAAGAGACGTTTGAGCTGCTCTCGTTCGATCCCAGTAGCGATCCAAGCTCAGGCATCGTGTTGCAGACCTCCGGCGCTACGGGTCAGCCAGGCGCGCCCCCTTCCGGTGGGGCTCGCTACGTCCTTTGGGCCGGCGATCCCGGTGAGGGGGCTGTGGGCTTAGGTGTTTGGCCCGCCTACTGGCCTGCGTCCGACAGCTCGTGGAGCATAATGGTCCCGTTGCCCATGGGAGACGGCGGAGTTCCGCGGTTCGTGATGATCTTTGGTCGGGACTCCTCGGTGCAGCCGACGCTGCCGGGGTGGGAGGACCTGGAGCCACTCGACCTGGGCTATGACGACGTGGCCGTGGTCTCCTACGAGGGCGGCGAGGTCGTGCGGGCGCTCAAGCTGGCCGCCGACGTCAACTCTCCTGGGCCCCTTGTGGTCACCGACGCGAGCACCGACGGCGACGCGCTGGTGCTCACGGGGCGCCTCGGCGTTGCCATCGTGGACTTGGGCACCGGTCAGGAGGTCGTGGGGCTGCCCGCCAAGACCTTCGCCGTGAGCTTCGATGTGTCCCAGGGTGGGGCCAGCGCTGGCCAAGAGCCTCTGACCCCGCTGTCCTACGTGACCCTCAGTGGGCTGGGCAGTGAGGCGTTCGAGGGCCTCCAGGTGGCGGGCGATCTCGGTCAGGGATTCGTCTTGGTTGGGGGCTGGCCCCCCTTCCCCGAGGACACCCAGCTGGATGTCTCCATGGACTGGTTCTCGCTCACCGACTGGTCCACGACCAGCTACCCGCTCCCCTCCGTCACGGACCTCCACGCTCCGGTGCTCATGGGCCTGGGGCCCGGCGGATCCGACGCCATGTGGGGGCACGCCATCAGCGACGGGGGGATCCCTCCAACCGTGATGTCTCTAGGCTGGATGCCCGACGGTCGCGTCGTCTTGGGCGGCGACTTCGACAACGTAGCGGGCTCCCTTCAACTCCAGGGCCAGAGCGGCAACGCTCTGCTGCCGCCCATCCACATGGAGTTCATGGGCAACGCCGCCTCCTGGGCCTCCTTCGCCGCGGTCGTTGGTGGTAGCTACGAGCTGGTCTGCGGGTACTGAGCCTCACCCTCTCGCGCCCGCACGCAGTGGTGTTCACGGCGTGCGGGCGAGCTGCTCATCGATGAGGTGGAGCAGGACCTTGGGCTCCACGGGCTTGTCCACGAAGGCCTGCACGGGCAGGAAGTCGTCGGAGATGTCGTCCTCGCCGAAGACGAAGCCCACGCCCGTGCGCTGGTTCACCGCCGAGAGGATGAGCACCGGCGTGTCCGCCGTCTCCGGGTCTCTTGCCAGGGCGCGGGCCGCCTTGAAGCCAGCCTCGGGGTCGTCGGGGAACATCACGTCCAGGACGATGAGGTCGGGGTCCAGGCGGCGCACCTCGTCCAGCAGCCCGTGGACGTTGAGCACCTCGTGGACCTCGTGGCCGTGGGCCTCCAGGACCAGGCGGAGGTTGAGCAGGATGTCGGCGTCGTCGTCGACCAACAGGATGCGAGCCATCATGGCCTCCTAGAAACAAGGATCCGAGAAGACGAGCGCGAGCGCCAGGGGCAGGCGCCCGCGGAGCGGGGTGAGCGCGCTGTCGGCTGGGGGAGAACCCGCTGGCCCGCCGCCCAGGCGTCGTCGGGGCGCGGAGGCGACGCCGCCAGGTCCGGCGCTCGGAGGCTCGCCGGGCCCCGCGTCGGAGCCCTCGTCGAGCGCCGCTCGGAGTCGCTCCGGCGCGGGGAAGGTCACCGTGACCGTCGTGCCCTCACCCTCGTGGCTGTCCAGCTCGATGTGCGCGCCGTGGAGGCGCACGACCTCGGCGACTATGGCCATGCCCAGCCCCGAGCCGTTCGCCCGGTGGCGCACGGCGTTGTCGCTGCGGAAGTGGTCCTCGAAGACCCGCGCGAGCTGGTCCGCCGGGATGCCGATGCCGCGGTCGGTGATCCGCACCAAGGCACCCGCCGCGCCCGCCGCCGCGTCGGTCGCCCCGACCTCCACCGTCACGCGGCCGCCATCGTGGGAGTAGTTCACCGCGTTGGATAGGAGGTTGGCGAGCATGGCCCGGAGCTCGCGCTCGGCGGCGAGAATCTCCACGGGGGCCTCCGTCCCCACCGTCACCTCCACCGAAACCCCGCGCGGCTCGCCTCGCACCGTCGCGTCGGCCGCCTCGGCGCGCACGATGGCCACCAGGTCCAGGGGCTCGAACTTGAGCTCGCTCGCCTGGAGGCTCTTGAGGTTGGCCAGGTGGATGATCTGGCTGATGCGCTCCGCCAGGAGGTCGCAGCGGTCCCCGATGCGCTCCACCACCGTGCGCATGGTGGGCGTGAGCTCCCCCACGTAGCCGTCGCGCATGGTGTAGACGTAGCTCTTGATGGCGGCCAGCGGGGCCTTGAGCTCGTGGGTGGCGCGGAGCGTGGCGCGGACCTTCTTGCGCGAGATCTCCACGAGGCGGTCGTAGTCGTCCTGGAGGGCCCGCTCGCGCCGGCGCATCCCGTTGGCGAGCTGGGCCACCAGGTACCAGGTGGTCAGGAAGATGACGACCACGCCCACGCCCCAGGCCGTAGCCAGCCCGGCGTCGTGGGCCAGGCGGGCCGCCACGTCGCTGCCCACGATGGTCTGGGGTGGCAGCACCCCCTGGGCCGTGAGCCCGAGCGGCGCCACGGCCGCGGCGGCGGCCACCAGCGCCATGGCGAAGCTCTGGCGGGGCGGCAGGTGCCACGTCAGCAGCGACACGTGGGCCAAGAACAGGGCCACGATGGGCGTCTCCAAGATCCCCGTGGCGTAGGACAGGACCGACAGGGCCAGGAAGTCTGCCGCACACTGGAGGAGCAGGAAGCGCTCCGGCGTGAGGCGCCCGGCCTCCCCGCGCTGCACGGGGCCCACCAGGAGCTGGTAGGCGCCGTTGGTCACCGCCAGCGCCCCGACCACGGCCCCCAGGAGGTCCAGGCGCAGGGTCACGGGCAGGGCCCCGGCGGCGCCCAACCCCACGACCAGGGCGCCCAGGGCCACGAAGACCCAGCGCACGGCCACCTGCCAGCCGAGCTGGGCCAGAAGCTCCCGCCGCTGGAGGCGCACGTCCCCCGCGCTGGGCGTCCACCAGTGGAAGACCCGCCGCGTCCGGGGGCGCTCGCCGCTGTCGCTCACCGGGCGTCCCCGCCGTGGGGCCTCGCCAGGTCGACGAGCAAGCCCACCCACTCGTCTAGCCCCTGCCCCGTGAAGGCGCTCGTCTCGATGACCCGCGCGTGGGGCTGCACCCGCCGGATGTTCGCCAGGCAGGCCTCGCGGTCCCAGCGCAGGTGGGGCAGCAGGTCCACCTTCGTGAGCACGACGACGGGCGCCCGATGGAACAGCTCCGGGTACTTGAGCGGCTTGTCCTCGCCCTCGGTCACCGACAGCAGGGCCACCCGCACGTGCTGGCCCAGGTCGAAGGCCGCCGGGCACACGAGGTTGCCCACGTTCTCCACCAGCACCAGGTCCACGTCGGCGTGGTCATGGGGCGCGCCGCTCGCCCCCACCACCTCGGGCAGCACGCGGTCCAGGTCCAGGGCGTCCAGGTGGCACGAGCCGCCCGTCTCGATGGCCCGCACCGTCGCCCCCAGCCCCTCCATGCGCCGGGCGTCGCGGTCCGTGGCCACGTCGCCCACGACCACCGCCACCCGCAGCCGCTGACACAGGCGCTCCAGCGTCGCCTCCAGGAGCGCCGTCTTCCCGCTGCCCGGCGAAGAGATGAGGTCCACCATGCGCACGCCGCGCGCGTCCAGCCAGGCCCGGTTCGCCTGGGCGTGGGCGTCGTTGTGGGCCAGCACGGCCTGCCCCAGCTCCACGCGCCGCGTGGCGTCGTGGCCGTGGTCGTGGCTGTGCCCGTGGTCGTGGTCGTGGCTGTGCCCGTGGCCGTGGTCGTGGCTGTGCCCGTGGTTGTGGCCGTGGCCGTGGCCGTGACCGTGGCGGGCGGTCGCCGCCTGTCCGCAGCCGCAGGTGTCACACATGGTGCCCTCCTCGTCCTTGGGCTGGCGCGGTGCCGGCCAGCTCCATGCTGTCGATGATCAGATCTCGGCCCGAGAGGATCTCCACCTCGGTCGCCCCGCACGCGGCGCAGCGCACGTCCGCCGTGGGCCGCTCGGTCGTCTGGCCGCAGGCCCCGCAGCGCAGCACGAGGGGCGCGGGGGCGATCTCCAGCGTCGCCCCCTCCAAGGGCGTCCCGCGGGCGACCAGCGGGAAGCAGTGCTCCAGCGCCTCGGCGCGGGCGCAACTCAGGACGCCCAGGCCCAGGCGCACGGAGACGACGCGGGCGGCCCCCTCCCGGGCGGCCACCTCGACCCCCGCCTGGACGATGGCGCCCGCCAGGCTCAGCTCGTGCATGGTCCCATGTCTCCCGTCTTCCGCTCCAACGCCCCTCACCCGCTAACAGATCCTCGGCAGCAGCTCGCCTCTGGGCACGTCCACGAGTCGCCGCCCACCCATGGCCGTCTCCAGGACCACGCGCCCCGCGTCGCCCTGGGTCACCGCGCCCACGTCCGTGGCCCCGGCTCCCTCGGGGCGCGCCCGCCAAGCGTCCAACACGGCCTGGGCGGCCTCGGGGGCGCACACGGCGAACAGGCGGCCCTCGCTGGCGACCTGGAGCAAGTCCAAGCCCAGGATCTCGGCCAGGGAGCGGGCCCCCTCCGAGGCCGGCAGGCGCGCCTCGTCCAAGAGGACGCCGAAGCCTCTGCCGTCCACGACCTCGGTGAGCGTGGCGGCCAGCCCACCGCGCGTGGGGTCGCGCAGGAAGCGCAGGCCCTCGCCGGCCACCGCGGCGGCGTCGGCGGCCAGCCGGTGGACGGGGCCGGTGTCGCTCTCGGGGCCGCCCTCGAAGCCCTCGCGGGCCGCCAACACGGCCACCCCGTGGTCGCCCAGGGGGCCGCTGACCAGCACGCGGTCGCCGGGCCGGCAGCGCCCGGGATCCAGGCGCAGGGTGCGCCCGAAGCCCGGCAGGGCCACGCCCACGCCCGCCGTGTTCACGTACATCCCGTCGCACTGCCCCCGGGCCACGACCTTCGTGTCCCCCGTCACCACGGTCACACCGCAGGCCCGGGCGGCGTCCCGCACGGCGTCCAGGACGCGGCGCAGCGTCGCGAAGGGCAGCCCCTCCTCCAAGATGAGGCCCAGGCTCAGCCAGCGCGGTCGCCCGCCGGCCACGGCCACGTCGTTCACCGTCCCGTGCACGGCCAGGTGGCCGATGTTCCCGCCGGGGAACTCCAGGGGTTGGACGACGAAGCTGTCGGTGGAGAAAACGAGCGGCAGCCCCGCGTCTTGGGGCTCCAAGGCGAGTGTGGCCGCGTCCGGCAGGCCCGCCAGGGGGCCGCGGCCCAAGCGCGGGACGATCTCCCGGTCGATGAGCTCGCGAGAGGCCAGCCCGCCGCCGCCGTGGGCCAGGGTGATGCGCTTCATGGGCGCCTCCCGTTCGCGCGGGTGGCCGTCGCGTCGAGCCGCCGGTACTTCCAGGCGGCGGCGCAGCTCCCCTCCGAGCTCACCATGCACGGGCCCAGGGGGCGCTTGGGCGTGCACGCCTTGCCGAACAGCGGGCAGCGGGGGGGCTCGATGAGGCCCTTGAGCACATCGCCGCAGCGGCACGCCGGGTTGTCGCGGCCCGGCGTCACGGGGCGCTCGAAGCGGTGGGTGGCGTCCAGGTCCCGCCAGGCCGGGGCCAAGGCGAGGCCGCTTTGGGGGAGGGCGCCCAGTCCGCGCCAGCGGGCGTCCGTGGGGGCGAAGACCTCGGCCATGAGGGCCTGGGCGGCGCGGTTCCCCTCGGGGCGCACGACCCGGCGGTAGAGGTTCTCCACGCGCGCCTCCCCGGCCACGAGCTGGGTGAGGAGGTGGCGCACGCCCAGGAGGATGTCCAGGGGCTCGAAGCTCGCCACCACGCAGGGCAGGCCGTGCTCGCGGGCGTAGGGCTCGTAGGGCGCCGTCCCGATGATGGCGCTCACGTGGGCCGGGCACAGGAAGCCGTCGATCTCGAGCGCCGGGTCCGCCACCAGGGCGTCCAGGGCCGGGGGCACCAGCTTGATGGAGGTCAGCAGCGTCAGGTTGTCCAGGCTCCGCCGCCGCGCCTCGCGCGCCAGGGCCGCCAGCGGGGCGGCCGTCGTCTCGAAGCCCACGGCCAGCATGACCCAGGGGCGATCCGGGTCGGCCGCCGCCCAGTCGAGCACCTGGGCCGGCGAGTAGCACACGCGCACGGTGGCCCCGGCGGCTCGGGCGTCGGCCAGGGAGCGCTCGCTGCCCGGCACCCGCACCATGTCCCCGAAGGTGGCGATGGCCACCCCGCGCTCGGCCAGGTCCAGGGCCGCGTCCACGTAGCCCGCGTCGGTGACGCACACCGGGCAGCCAGGACCGCTCACGAGGTGCACGTTGGGGGGCAGCAGGTCGCGCAGGGCGTGGCGAGCGATGGCCATGGTGTGGCTGCCGCAGACCTCCATGAGCTGGACCGCGGGTGTATCCCCGTGCCCCCCGCCCGGGCCTGGGCGCCGGTTCGCCAGCTCGCGGCCCAGGGCCTGGAGCTCGCGGGACAGCGCCCGGGCGGCGGCCGGCAGGCGGTAGGCGTCCAGGTGCTTCACGGGGCCCCTCCCTCGCTCGGCGCGGCCTCGTCCGGGGGCAGCGCCGCCAGGCGGACCGGCTCCCCCAGCGCGGCCTCATAGTGGGCCGCCAGGTCCGCGAACAGGGCCCGCCGGGCGGCGGCCTCTTGGGGGTCCAGGCGCTCGATGGCGTAGCCCGCGTGGACGATGACGACGTCGCCCACCTGGGGCGACTCCAGGAGATCCAGGCGCACCGTGCGGCGCACGCCCTCCAACTCCACCACGCCCTCGCCGGCGCGGGGGCCGGTCTCGTCCGCGATCTCCACCACGGTCATGGGCACCGCTAGGCACATGCGATCTTCCTCCCGGCCAGGACGGCCTGCCCCAAGGCCACGCCCCCGTCGTTGGGGGGCACCCGGCGGTGTTCGTGGGCCGGGAACCCGCGCCGGGCCAGCGCGCGGGTCACCAGGCGGGACAGCAGGGCGTTTTGGAACACGCCGCCCGTGAGCAGGACCGGCCGCGGCGGGCCCGCGTCCGCCCCTGCGCGCTCCACCAGCTCTGCGGCGGCCTCGGCCACGGCCTCGTGGAAGGCGTAGGCCCAGGCCGCGCGCGCTTCCTCTCCCCAGGCGCCTCGGGCCTCCGCCTGGGCGCGTGCCTCCACCGCCGCGCGAAGCCAGGGTTCCCAGCGCACGACCCAGCGTGGGCTGGCGTCCGGCCCGCGGTCCTCGACGGCCAGCGCCGCGGTCTGGTCGCGCGCGGTCCGCGGCGCGGGCGCGCGGGTGCGGGCCGCGCGGGCGGCCGTCTCCAGGCGGATGGCGGCTTGGCCCTCGTAGGTCCCGCGTCGGGGGGCGAGGCCCAGGGCGGCGCTGGCCGCGTCGAACAGGCGGCCCACGGCGCGGCTCCGCGGCGCGTTCACGCCGCGCTGGCACTGGCGACGCCAGGCCGTGACGGTTTGGGCCGGACCGCACCACGACCAGGCGGGGTGGTCCTCGGGCAGCCCCAGGGCTTCCAGGCGCCCGGCGAGCTGGCGTCCGGGCTCGCGGGCGGCCACGTCGCCGCCCGGCAGCGGCGCCGCGGCGAAGGTGCCCAGGCGTCGAGCGGTGGGGCCGCGGCCCAGGTCCAGCGCCAGCAGCTCGCCGCCCCAAACGGCCTCGTCGCGGGGGTCGTCGCCCAGCCCCACGCCGTCGAAGGCCAGGGCCAGGGCCCGGGGGAGGGGAGCTTGGGGCGGGGCGTGTTCGGCCAGGCAGGCAGCGGCGTGGGCGGCGTGGTGGGCCACGGGCACCACGGGGACGCCCCACTCGGCCGCCAGGCGGCGGCCCAGGCGCGTGGAGGGCAGGTCCGGGTGCAGGTCCACCGCCACCACCGTGGGGCGGCGGCCTAGTCTGGCGGGGAGGGCGCGGGCGTGGTGCTCGCAGGCGTCCAGGGCCTCGGGGGTGTCCAGGTCGCCCACGTGGGGCGACAGGACGACCTGGTCGTCGAAGGCCAGGGCGACCGTATTCTTGAGGCCGGCGCCCAGCGCCAGGACCGCCTGGCCCGGGGGGAGGGCCAGGTTGGGGTGGAGGGCGATGGGCGCTGGCACGAAGCCGCGGGCGCGGCGGAGGACCTGCCAGGGTGGGGCGTTGTGGGGGGCCGCGGCGGGCGCGAGGGGGCGGACGAGGGAGTCGTCGCAGGGCCAGGCGATCTCGCGGTCGTGGGTGAGGACGAGGTCGGCGAAGTCCAGGCGCTCCAGGGCTTGGGCCGTGGACGCGCAGAGGGGCTCGCCGCGGCGGTTGCCGCTGGTGGCGACGAGCCAATCAAACGGCGGCGTCGGGTCCCCTGGCAGGGGCGTGAAGAGCAGGGCGTGGAGTGGGGACGTGGGCAGCATGACGCCCAGGGTGTCCGTGTCCGGGGCGAGGAGATCCGCCGGGAGGGCGTGGGGGGGCGCCGGGCGTCGGGGGAGGAGGACGATGGGGCCGGCGGAGGAGGTGAGGGCGGCGCGGGCCGCGTCGTCCACGCGGCAGACCTGGGTCACCGTGTCCACGTCCGGGGCCATGAGGGCCAGCGGGCGGTGGGGGCGGCGCTTGAGGCGGCGCAGGCGCTCCAAGGCGGCGCGGTCGCGGGCGTGGACCACGAGGGCGAAGCCCCCCACGCCGCGCAAGGCCACGAGCCGCCCGGCGTACAGGGCGGCGCGGGCGCGGGTCAGGGGATCGCCGGGTAGGGGTGTGCCGTCGGGGCGGAGGGCCATGAGGCGCGGGCCGCAGCGGGGGCAGGCCGTGCTCTCGGCGTGGTAGCGTCGGTCGTCGGGGTCGGCGTACTCCTGGGCGCACGGAGGGCACAGGGGGAAGGCGGCCAAGGTCGTGCGCTCGCGGTCGTAGGGGGTGGCCTGGACCACCGTGTAGCGCGGCCCGCAGTCCGTGCAGGTGGTGAAGGCGTAGCCGAAGCGTCGCGTGCCCGGCGTGAGGACCTCGCGGAGGCAGCTCGGGCAGGTTACCAGGTCGGCGGGGATGGCCAGGGCGGGGGTCTCGGCGGCCGTCGAAGCCTGGACGCTCGGGCGGATGTGGAAGGTGCGGGGGGAGGTGTCGCCCGGCGTGGGGGCGCGCTCCAGGACCTCCAGGGAGTCCAGGCGGGCCGCGGGTGGGAGGCGGTCGGGGAGGGCTTCGAGGAAGGCGTCCACGACCTCGGTCGGGCCCTCCAAGTGGAGGTGGACGGAGCCCGCGCGGTTGTCCACCCAGCCGCCCAGGCCCGCGGCGCGCGCCAGGCGGGCCAGCGTGGGGCGCATGCCCACGCCCTGGACCGCGCCGCGCAAGCGGACCGTGAGGGAGAGGGGGGAGGCGGGGGGGCAAGCGGTTGCGGGAGCGGGTGCGGCTGCGGGAGCGGAGGCGGGAGCGGCTGCGGGAGCGGGTGCGGTTGCGCTTGCGGAGGCGGTTGCGGAGGCGGGTGAGGCTGCGGGAGCGGGAGCGGGAGCGGAGGCGGGTGCGGGAGCGGAGGCGGGTGCGGTTGCGGTTGCGGAGGCGGTTGCGGAGGCGGTCGCGGTTGCGGTTGCGGTTGCGGGAGCGGGAGCGGGAGCGGACGCGGAGGCGGGTGCGTCTGCGGTTGCGGAGGCGGGAGCGGAGGCGGGTGCGGGTGCGGAGGCGGAAGCGGTCGCGGTCGCGGGCGCGGGCGCGGGGGCGGACGGGGGCGGGACAGGGCTGGTTC
>CAYZID010000194.1:0-11447 GCA_964478315.1 uncultured Myxococcales bacterium
CGCTTCCGCGCCCGCAACCGCGCCCGCCGC
The DNA here is from genome assembly GCA_964478315.1 of uncultured Myxococcales bacterium. Classification (GTDB taxonomy): domain Bacteria; phylum Myxococcota_A; class UBA9042; order PHBI01; family JAAZYN01; genus CAYZID01. Next base: position 31 of record CAYZID010000194.1, read on the forward strand.
CCCACACCACCCCCGGTCGGCCGGGATGCGTTCTAATGGTTCTCGCATCTTACGGCGACCGAGAGTAATCCTGGTGGCTTCCCCCCCCCAACCGCGCCCGCCACCGCAACTGCTCCCGCGCCCGCGCCCGCTTCCGCCCCCGCTCCCGCTCCCGCTTCCGCCCCCGCTCCCGCTCCCGCTTCCGCGCCCGCTCCCACAACCGCTTCCGCGCCCGCTACCGCAACCGCTTCCGCGCCCGCCACCGCAACCGCTTCCGCGCCCGCCACCGCAACCGCTTCCGCGCTCGCTCCCGCGCCCTCGCCCGCTCCCGCTACCGCAACCGCTTCCGCGCCCACTTCCTCCCCCATCCCCGTCCCCGCGCCCGCCGCCCCTCACCACCCCCGGTCGGCAGGGATGCGGCCTTCTGGTTCTCGCGCCTTACGGCGACCGAGAGTAATCCCGGTGCCCTCGCCCCCCGCGCCCGCGCCCGCCCCCGCGCCCGCGCCCGCTCCCGCGCCCGCTACCGCAACCGCTTCCGCGCTTGCCACCGCAACCGCTTCCGCGCTCGCTACCGCGCCCGCTTCCTCGCTCGCTCCCGGGCCCGCCCTCGCTTCTGCTTCCGCTCCCTTGCCCGTTGCCGTTGGGGAACCAGAACGCGAAGGGGGGGCGCTGTGCCCCCCCTCGTGCTCTCGCGTGCTCGTCCGCGCTCGGCGGGCCTACCTGAGCACCCGCCAAGGCTTGGGGAAGAAAGCCCAGTGGCCGTTTACGTAGGCCAGGCCGTCGAAGGCCATGCCCAGCTTCTTGCCCGGCTTGACGAACTTGAAGCGCACGACCGTGACACCCGGCTTGAGTTTGTCCGCGACCTTCTTGTAGCCGCCGGGGAACTCACGAGCGTTGCCTTTGCCCGCCTTGAGGTCGTCGGTCGTCGCGGTCCAGAGCAGCAGCTCGGTCTGGCCGTCCTTGGGCGAAATGACGGCCTTGGGGTCACTCCACAGCTTCTCATACCCCTTCTTGGCCTTGCCCGCCGCGTCTCCCTCGAAGTAGGCCGCGTAGTCTTCGGGTTGGGGCTTGAGGGCCTGGGTCATGGCCTCGCGGTCGGCGTCCGGCTTCATCAGATCCGTGAGGAGAGCCTTGGCCCCGGCCTCGGTGCCCGGGTAGTCCAGGCCCTTGGAGGCCCCCTTGCAGCCCGGCGACAGGCTGAGGGCGAGGACCGTGGCTGCGAGCAGCGTGTGCGCTGTGCGAGCGAAGAACGGCGTGACGAGACGTGTGTGCATAGCAATCTCTCCGAAGCGATTGGTCGAGGAGCCAACGCGGTCTGCGTGGGCATCTTCTCGATACCGCACTTCCCCTCCAACCACCACACGCGCCCCGACTCCACGACTCCGCTCGGCAGGGAGGCACCGGTCTGTCTGGCGTGAGGCGAGTTCCTTCCTTCTCCCGTTCCCACGCCCGCGTTCGTGCCTGCCTCCGCTTCCGCCACCGCTTCTGCGACCGGGGTGGCGGCGTTCGGGGGGAGGCGCATCTCAATGGTTCTAGTTTGTTAGGGTGACCGAGAGTAATCTGGGGGCCCCGGGCCCCGGGCCCCGAGCCCCGGGCCCGGGGCCCCGCGTCCGCCTCCGGCTCCGCTTCCGCTTCCGCCCCGCATCTACTGCCGTCTCCGTTTTCGCTTTCGTTTCCGCCACCGCCTCTGCCTTCGCGTTTGCTTCTGCGTCCGCTTCCGATCTCGCCACCGCCGCCTTCCCCGATGGGCCTCTGCCCCTCCTTGTCCCCCCGGGGCTGGCGCGTGTAGCCTCGCGCCCCGTGAGCGGCGGCGCGAGGCGTGCCCGAACGGGTGCCGCCCGGCCTCCCGGCCTGGCGCCCTCACCCCCACGGCCCAGGGAGCACAGCCTCATGACCTGGAACCCCGACTCTTGGCGCCAGCGTCCCATTCGGCAGCAGCCGCGCTACGAGGATCTCGCCGCCGTGGCCCGCGCCGAGGCGACCCTCCGGGCGTTGCCGCCTCTGGTCGCCGCCAGCGAGGTGGACGCGCTGCGCCTCCAGCTCGCCCGCGCGGCTCGCGGGGAGATGTTCGTCCTCCAAGGGGGCGACTGCGCTGAGCGCTTCGAGGACTGCCGCCGCGACGCTATCGAGAGCAAGCTCAAGGTGCTGCTCCAGATGAGCCTGGTCCTCACCTGGGGCGCCCGCGTCCCCTGCGTGCGCATCGCGCGCATGGCGGGCCAGTACGCCAAGCCCCGCTCCCAGGACACCGAGCGCCACGGGGATCTGGTCCTCCCCGTCTACCGCGGTGACCACGTCAACGGCATCGAGCCCACCCTGGAGGCTCGGCGCCCGGACCCCGAGCGGCTCGTCCAGGCCTACTTCCACGCCGCCGCCACCCTGAACTACGCGCGCGCCCTGCTGGACGGCGGGTTTGCCGATCTCCACCAGCCGCGGCACTGGGATCTGGGCTTCGTGCGGTCTCCCACCACGCGCGAGCGCTACGAGGCCATCGCCGAGGAGCTCCTGCGGGCCTTGGACTTCATCGAGGTCGTGGGAGGGCGCGACCTGGAGGCCCTGCGCACCGTGGAGCTGTTCTCCTCCCACGAGGGGCTGCTGCTCCCCTACGAGGCCGCCCAGACGGCCCAAGTGGCCGGGCGCTGGTACGCGCTCTCGGCGCACATGCTCTGGATCGGCGACCGAACGCGCCAGCTCGACGGCGCCCACGTGGAGTTCTTTCGCGGCGTGGAGAACCCCGTGGGGGTCAAGGTGGGGCCCACCATGGAACCCCATGAGCTCGTTCGACTGCTGGAGACCTTGGAGCCCCTCAACCGCCCCGGGCGCGTCGTGCTCATCACACGCCTGGGCGCCGAGCACGCCGCGGCCAGGCTTCCCCCCCTCATCGACGCCGTGCGCCGCGCCGACCGGGCGGTCGTCTGGTCCTGCGACCCCATGCACGGCAACACCGAGAAGACCTCGGGGGGGCTCAAGACCCGCCGTGTGGACCGCATCCTGGACGAGCTCCGCGACACCTTCGACGCCCACCAGGCGGCAGGAAGCACACTGGGCGGCGTCCACTTCGAGCTCACCGGCGAGGACGTCACCGAGTGCGTGGGCGGCCCCCAAGAGCTCTCCGAAAGCGACCTGGACCGCAGCTACGAGACCACCTGCGACCCGCGCCTCAACTACGCCCAGGGCCTGGAGATGGCCTTCCTCATCGCCGAGCGCCTCCGTCGCACGAGCGCATAGTCGCTCCCCCCGGTCACGGGCGCCCCGTCGCACTCACGGCGCCGTCTCCTGTACCGGTCCGGCGGCGGCCAAAGCGCGCATCCATCTTCGGGCCACCGCATAGACCGAGTCCGCCCGCGGGCGCCGTGGCGGGTCGATCCCCCCGTAGTAGGCTCTGGCCGTCTCGGGGAGCCCCAACGTCTGGGCCACCCGCCCCATGGCGAGCAGCGCCACGTCGCGCGCCCGCGGGGCGCCGAACAGCTCCGCGTCCCGGGAGGACCAGCCGCTCTCCCGCTTCCCCCGCTTCTCCGCCAGGAGGCGTCGCGACAGCGTGGCCGGCTCCACGACGCGCCCGCTCGCGGCGCCCACGAGCGCCGCGAGGGCGAGCTCCGTGGGCGTGCCGGTCGGGGAGAGCCCGGCGAGCTGCAAGGGGTTCGTCCGCGGCGGGCCTGCGGTCCGAGCGCTCCGCGGGACTCCCGGGGCACCCCGAGACGGCCCTTCGCTCGCGACGGCCAGCCAGGTCCACCGCCGTGTTCCCTCGCCAACGCCCTCCGCGAGCGCCACCTTCTCCGCCAGGCGCAGCGCCTCCCCCCAATCGCCGCGAGCCGCCGCCACATCTCGCTGGGCCCCCAGCGAGGCCCGCCAGACGCCGCAAGACACCGCGCCCCGACAGCTCCCCGGGCCCGTCGCCCCGCTCCAGCCCAGCACCGTTCGCGCGAGCCACACCGCCTCGTCCTCCTGGCCTCCCCGGAGGAGGCCGTGGAGCGCGAGCCCGTACCAGCCCCACGCCAGGTCCGAGGTCCCCGGCACCCGGAGCCCCTCCGGCCCCGCGACCTCGCGCGCTTGCCGCAATGCCCAGCGGACGCTCTCTCGCCAGTCACCACGGTCCGCCGCAGCGAGGCTCTGCTCCCGGGCAGCCCGGGCGCGGGCCTCGGGGCTTGGCAGCTTCTCCAGGGCGGCGGCGCCCGGCTCGGAGCCGGTCTCGACGCGCGGGCTGGGCGCCTTGGGTTCGGCCAGGGGGGACGGGGGGGCATCCGCCTGGAGACGCTGTGCCAGACGGCGGATCGCAGGGTCGGTCGGGGCCCTCGCCAGCGCGCGCTCGACCAGCTCCCGGGCGCCCTCGGGGAGCCCTAGCGACGCCACCCCCTGGGCGAAGGCGAGCGCGTAGGCGGGCTCCTCGGGGTGCGCGCGTGCCAGCTCCCGCCATCGCCGGAGCGCGTCCTCCCTGGCCATCGTCCCACCCTGGCTCCAACTTCGCCAGGGGGCCAAGGCCACCTCCACGGAGGGCGCCGGGGCGTCCAGCCGCCCCCCGACCAACCTCGCCAGCCGCTCGGCCTCCGGCGCGGGCAGGGGCGCCGCCCCCACGGAGAACTGCGCGGCGACCCGGAGCTCTCGGTCGTCCGTGGGCTCCACCTCCAGGGAGTAGCGCGCAGCTCCCGGTGGCCCCAGCGCAAACCCGTCCGACGCGTGGGCTCCTCCCAAGAGCTCGGCGCCCTGGGGCCACCGCACCAGCCAGCGGATCTCCCGCACGTCGCGCGCGCCCAGGTCCACCGGGAGCCCCCGCCTCAACCACCGCGCGCGCTGCCAGGCGTTCTCCGCGGGATCGTCGCTGGGCACCCCCGCCAGGGCGTCGGGCAGCGCGTCGAAGACTGACGCCGTGGGCAGCTCCAGCCGAGCGTGTTGCTCGTCCATGGCGCCCAATCCGGCGTGGTCCAGGGTCACGCGCACCGTGATCGGGTCGAGGTCCAGGCGCTGGGGGGTCGCGCGTGGGCCTCGGACGGTGACGTCGGCGGGCTCGTCTTGAGCCGCCTGAAACAGGCGCCGCGCCTCTCGCGCCCAGGCGCGCCGGTAGCCCGTCGGGTCCTCCCGCAGCGCCCGGCGGATCGTCGCCGCATGGTCCCCCCACGCCTGGACCTCCAACGCCGCGCGGCTGGGCCCCAAGGGGCGCAGCGTCAAGAGTCGGCGCTCGCGGTAGTGGTCCGTCTCTCGGTCCGGTGTGCGCAGCAGGGCCGGAGGCGAGGGCGTCGTACCTACGCGGGCGGTTCTCCGGGGCGGCCGGGGGCGCGCAACCAGCGCCATGCGCCCCCGGTCCTCCGGGGGAAGCGAGCCCACCGCGTACTCCGGTGCCGTGGGATCCAGCCACAAGGGCCCCCCCTCGTCCCCTCCCCCGGCTCCGTCGTCGTGCCCTCCGACGCCTCCCCCGTGGTCGTCCCCGCCTGGGGCTGGGTGCGCGCCGCCCACCGACCGAGCTGGCGGCGGGGTTTCGGCCCCACGGCGCGTGGGCTGGTCGGCTTGGGCGCCCCCGTGCCTGGCGTCCACGAAGACGATGGCGTGGTCGAAGGCCTCCAGACCGGCCACCTTGGGCGTCAACGCAGGTCCCTCCCGGGTCTCCAAGAGCGCCACGTGAGCCGAGAACCCGCGGGTTCGCAGCAGACCCACGACCAACGTCGCCAGGTCCTTGCAGTCCCCGTGGCCGCGCTCCAGCACCTTGGCGGGCGGGGCTGGGACGTAGGCGGCGTCGCCCAACTCCAGCCCCGTGTAGCGCAGGTGCTCGCGGACGAAGGTCATCACCCGGCGGGCGGCCTCCCTGGTGTCCCGCGTGTTCCCCACGACCCGGGCCGCCAGGGGGCCCAACTCGGCGCGGGCGAGGCGCCCCTCCACCGTGGCGGCGTACTCGGCGGCCGCGTCGGTCCAGCCGCCCCCGCTCTCGCGGCGGACGTGGGCCGACCACCGGAGGACCGGCACCGGCCAGGCCTCGCGCCCCGTCGCGGGCGGGAAGACGCCCAGGCCCGGGTCGTCGCGCCGCTCCCACGTGAGGCGCAGGCCGCCGCGAGGGGGCTCGGTGCGCGAGGGGGGAGGCAGGGGGGCGGCGCCGCCTACGACCTCCCACGTGAGGTCCACACCCGGTGCGGCCTGGACCACCCGACGCCGCAGACGACAGGGACCGGTGTCTCCCAGCTCGTCGTCCACGCGGCGGGCCGAGCGGAAGGGGGCGCGACGTTCCCGAGTCACCACGCGGATGTCCGCGATGGCGCCCACGGACAGGCGCGGGAGGGGGGCGTGGAGCTCGCGGGCGTCGGTGTAGAGGTCGCCGTCTCGCAGGGCGGGCTGCACGGTGATGACGGTGGGGTCCAGGGCCACGCGCTGCCCGTCCGGCGTGAGGACCCAGGCCTCCAGTGTCGGGCGCTCCTCGAACCAAGGGCGCCAGTCGGCGACCACCACCTGGATTGCCTCGACGCCGCGCTGGGACGTGACCCGCACTACCCAGCGCGAGCGCGTGGTGAGGCGCCCCCGGGCGTCCACGTCCCAGCGGACCTCGTCGAGCCCCACGTCCAGGCCGCCGTCCAGAGCGCCGCTCGTCGGACCGCTCGGTGCCATCGATGGGGCGCGCCGCGGGCCCTGTGCGCGATGTTGGGGGAGGGCGGCGAGCGCGCTCGGCGGCGGCCCTGCGAAGAGGGTTCGCAGGGAGACCGGGTCAGGGGCAGAGGGCCGGCGGCGGGCCTGCGTCGTCGTCGCTGGGCCGGCCACCGCCGCGACGGTCACCGCCGCGGCCCACGCAGCCCGCCAGCCCGGCCCGGCGAGCCCCTGCCCGGGCGTTCGTCTCACTCCGTGCACCCCTTGTGCGTCCGCGCGGCCTGTGCTCGCGTCTCAGCGTCCAGCTCGGCCCGCCACTTGCGGCTCAAGGCATACGCGGAGTTGGGCTTGTCGTCGGGCTTTCCTTGGTCGTAGTAGGCGCGGGCGACTTCGGGGAGCCCCAGGTTGGCCGCGATCCGACCGAGCACGACGTACACGACGTCTCCGTAGGTCCCGTCTTTCACGAGCTTGCGCACGTCGTCCATGGCGGCCGCGTTCTTCCCCAGACGTGCGCGGAGCGCGGCGCGCGTGTGGCGGGCTGCGGGCGCGAGCTCGTCGCTCTCCAGCCATCGCAGGCTCTTGCGCAGGTGCCTGCCCGTGAACAGCGCGTGCCAAGCGCCGTTGTTCGCCCAGGTCCCGTCGCCGGTCCCGGTGTGTGCCGCCGCTTCGTAGAGCCGCTGAGCCTCCGCGAGCTCGCCTCGCGCCTCCGCGCACCCGGCTTGCGCGGTGAGTGCGACGACCCGGAGGCTCTCGGGGCCCCCGGTCTTGGCCTTACGCTCCAGGGCTGCGGCCTGCTCGCACATCGCGTCCACGTCACCCAGCCCTGCGACGGCTTCGAACATCGCCACACCCCAGTCCACGTGCGAGTCCGTGGGGGCCCGGCCGGCGAGCCGCCCGAGCCGATCCCAAGCCCGACGCTGCTCGAAGGCCGCCGCGAGCGAGTCCCAGGCGTGGCCCCGGAGTGCGGACGACGGTGCACCTTGGGGTTTGGAGGTCGGCGAGGGGCCAGGTGTGTGCCGACCCAGCGCTTCGATGTCGTGGGGGAGGGTGTCGTCGAGGGTAGACCAGCGCTGGGCGACGATGAGCCCCGCGGCCACCTTGAGTTCCTCCAGGGTGGCTGTCTTCGGGTCGCCCCACCCGCTGAGAAGCTGCATGAGCGAGGGCGGGATCTCCCCGTGTGGCGGGATCCGACGCCACCACCACATCCCAAGCTCCCTGTCTCCTCGCTGAAACGCCCGGTAGGCCTCCAGCGCGCGACCTTGCATGGAAGGTGCGACGAACCACCACCATCCCCCCTCGTGCACGGCCTGCCACGTCCTCGTACCGAACGCATCTCGGAGGGTCAGCTCGACGACGTCTGGGTGTGCGTCGCTCGCCGGGCGTGCTTCGCACATGGGATAGCTGAGGGGCGTCCCGAGGAACGTCCGAGCGGCCCACGTGTCCACGTGGTTGGTCTTGGCGACATTGGTCATCCGGTAGCCGTGGACGCTCTGGAGCAGGTCGAGTTCCTCCCGGTGACGAGGCAGCAGCCACTTGGGGATCATCCCCGGGGCGCGGTCGACCGCCGCAGCGAACGCACGCGCCATGGCGCAGGGCGACGTCGGCGAGGCCGTGAGCGCCCGCTCCGCCTGCGCGGGGTCGAAGGTCTTTACCATCTCCTTGTAGCCGGGGAATGCGCCCTCACTCGCTCGGCGGAGGGCGTCGACAAAGGCCGCTGCGCCTCGCGCGCGTACAACCTCCGTCCACGCCGGGAAGGCCAGGCTGCTGAAGCGCGCGACGTCCCCGTCGGCGATCTGGAGGGCGTGCAGCATGGCCGTCTCCAGGCCCCCCGTCTTCGCCCCCTGTGCGGGGGGCGTCACCGCGTCCAGGCGGATGAGAAGCGCGTCCCGGGCCGGGTTGGGATCGAGGCGCTGAACGAGCGTCTTCGCCTCGTCGTAGCGCATGAGGTCCGTCAGCAGCTCGGCGTCGCGCAGCGTGCGCTTGCGCTTGGGGTCCAGGCGGCGCGCGGCCTCGCGGGCGGCGAGCGCGCGGTTGAAGTCGGCGCCGGGGCCGTGGACCTCGCCGTCTTCCCCGCGGCGGTAGATCTCGGCCAAGTGCAACCAGGCGGGCACGCTCCCGGCCTCGCCCGCGGCGCGCAGGGCCTCGATGGCCTCCGCGCGGCGCATCCCCTTGCCGTAGAGGGGCCCGCCGGCCGCGCCGTGGGCCAGCGCCCAGCCCAGCGCGTTCTTGGCCCTGGCGCTCTCGGGAAAGTCCGCCACGAGCCGTTGGGCCTCCCACACGGCCGCGTCACGCAAGCCCAGCGTCGCCAGGCCCTCCACCCAGCGAAGGCGGTAGGCCTCCTCGCGCGGGTGGGCTTGGGCGAGCGCCCGCCAGCGCTTCAAGGCACGCTCGCGGAGGCCTTGGTCCCACAGGGTCACCGGCTCGTACGCGAGCTCCATCGTGTCGAAGGGCTCGGCGTTGTAGGCCAGGAGATGCCGGCGGAGGTCCCGGATGTTGGCGGGCGACAGCGGCCCGCGGCCCAGGTCGAAGGTGTAGCAGACCTCGGCGCCACCACCGGGGAGCTCCCGCTTGGCGGCGCGGAACACGGCGGGGCCAGCCTGGAACCCTTGGTTCGCGAGCTTCCCCACCCGGAGTTGGAAGCCCTCCGGGGGGGTCACCTCCCAGCAGACCGAGCGCGCGTCTTGGAGTGGGAAGTCCACCGCCCGCGTGCGCTCCAGCCAGCTCGCACGGTCCTTGGGAGACAAGGGGTTGTCCGGTGTGGGCGCCACCTTCAGGAGCCTGGGCACCGAGTTGAAGACGTTCCAGTTCTTGAGCTCCAGCGGCTTGCCCCCAGCGTCCAGGGCCGTGCATCGAGAGGACGTGACCTCCACCGTCACGGGATCCCGCCCCTCTGAGGCGTCCACGCGGACCTCCACGTCGCCCTCGGCCCCATACTCGCGCCGAGCCCAGCGCGTCAGGTTCTCTCGGAGGGTACGGGGCGACTCGCGCTGTTGCTGGCGAAGCCACGCGGCGTGCGAACCGTAAGCCTTGGTGACCTCCACGACGCGCGTCTGGCCGTCCACGCCCAGCGTCACGCGGCGTCGCTCCTCGTAGCGGTCCGCGGGCGGCACATCGCCCTGCGCCGTGGGGGCTCGGCGGCGGGGAGGCGTGTCCACGAGCTCCGTGGTGTCCGGAGCGGCGATGAGGGCGCGGGTCCCGCGGTCCCCCTCGGGCACGACTCCCACGGCGAAGGAGGGCGCCGTGGCGTCGAGCCAGAGCCAGCGGTCGGCCGGGGCGGGTGCCGTGAGAGTCTGGCCCCTGGTGGCGGCGCCCTCGGGGGCCTGGCCGGGGAGGCGGACGGCGACGATGGCGTGGTTGAAGAAGCCCAGCCCGGCGAGGCTGTCGCTGAGGCGGGGTGCGTAGCTCGTGCCCAGCAAGGCCACGTGGGCGTCCACGCCTCGGGCTCGCAGGAGGCCCGTAACCAGCGTCGCCAGGTCCTTGCAGTCGCCGTGGCGTTGGGCGAGGACCTGGGCGGGCTTGGCGGGGACGTACGCCGCGTCGCCGAACTCCAGACCCGTGTAGCGCAGCTTGGCTCCCACCCACGCCATGATGCGCCGAGCGATTTCGTGGGGCTCCTTGGCGTCACCAGCGATCTCGTTGGCGAGCGCGTCGAGCTTGGCGTCCGCCAGACGCCCCTCGACGATGGCGTCGAACTCGCGTGCGGCGGCGGCCCAGCCCGGGCTCGTGGACCAGCGGAGGAAGGGCAGGGCGTAGTCGTCGCGGGGGCTCATGGGCTCGAAGACGCCCAGGCCTGGGTCGTCGCGGCGCTCCCAGAGGAAGCGCACGCGGCGCTCCGTCCCGCGGCGCTTGGGCTTCGCCTCGGTCTGGGGTCCGCGCGGCCTCTTGGCCCTGTATGCAGAGCGCCTGAGCTTCAACGCGGGCACGCCGCCCCCGGCCACGTCCCACACCAGCTTCGTCCCCGCGGGGACGGTGACCTCACGTCGCCACCAGCGGTAGGGCTCTACGTAGCGGATCAGCGTCCTGGCGCTGCGGCCGGACGCGAAGGCGGCGCGGTGCTCGGCGGTGACGATCTGCTCCTCGACGATGTCCCCCACGCGCAGGGCGGGGAGGGGCGCGCGGAGGCGCCGAGCGTCCGTGTAGATGTCCCCGTCTCGCGCCACCGGGTGTTCGGTGATGCCCGCGGGGTCCAGCTCGGCGAAGGTGCCGTCTTCGTGCAGGACGCGGATGTGGATCTCCGGGCGCGATTGATACCAGGGGCGCCATGTGGCCGAGAGGACCTGGTTGTCCGTCACCGCGTCCTGCGTCTCAAGGCGGTAGATGATGCGCTCGACGTGGGTGACGCGCCCCTGGGAGTCGAGGTCCCAGCGTTCCGCGTTGAGCCCCACGTCGAGGGAGGTGTCCGAGAGTGGGGCGCGCGGGCCCGTGAGCTTTGGGGCCGGGCCTTGGAACAGGGCCCGGAGCTCCTCCGCGCTCGCCGTCATGGGGGGCGGTGGCGTGGTGGGTGGCTTGGAGCGCCCCTTGGCGTGGGTCGGGTGGGGGGCAATGAGGAGCCCGGCGAGGCCCAAGATCAACCCCAGGAGGCATCCTGCGCTGAGGCGACCGGCGCGCTGGCGGCGCGGTCCTGGGGGGGCGGGAGGTGGTGGTGGGGACGGTTCAGGGTAGGGCCGGCCGAGGCGGGGCGCGGGGGGGCGGCGGGGTCGGGGGTGCGGGGCGGGGGGCGGGCGGCGGCGGGGCGGGCGGGCAGCGGGCGCGCCCGGGCGAGGAAGACCGGCCCGGCTGACATCGCCGCCGCCCGGGCCGGCGTCGCGGCCGCCAGGAGCCAGCGGGCCAAGGCCGAGGCCAACCTCGCCCGCTGGGAGAAGCAGGAGCAGCGCTTCAGG
>CAYZID010000195.1:0-9451 GCA_964478315.1 uncultured Myxococcales bacterium
TCGACGTGACGCGGCCACGCCTCCGCGCCCAGCCGCTTGCCTCCTTGCCCAAACACGGCCTCCTGCGCCTCGGTCCGCAGAGCAGGTGGCGGATCTGGGTCGCCCTCGATCCGGGGTTTGTGCTTAGACCCGGCTGGAGTAAGCTCACCTCCGCTTGGGCCCGAGGTCGTGGCGGCCCGGGAGAAGAACGGCAGTTGGGGGGCGGGATGGAAGAAGGAGGCGGGCACGTGGTGGCGGCGAGCGTGCTGGTCATTGACCCCGACCCCGACCTCGCACCGGCCCTACAGCGCTCGCTCCGCGCCGCACCTCAGCGATCCATCGTCGTACGGGGGGTGGTCACGTTGGCGGAGGGGGGGCGCCTCGCGAGCGAGGCCCACTGGGACGTGGCCGTCGTGAACCTGCGGATGCCCGACGGCGAGGGGATTGCGGTCTTGGACGGGCTCAAGGTGGCCGATCCCACGCTGGCCGTGCTCGTCCTCTCGGACGGCGAAGACGACGCCCTGGCGCGGGAGGCCGTCTGGTGGGGCGCGCGCGACTTCGTGCCCCGCGCGGCCGGGATCGCCTCCCTGGCCGCCAGCGTGTCCATCGCGGTGGGGTCTAGCCGCACGTCGCGGCGGGCGGCGGGGATGGAGGCGAGCATCGGGGCGCTCCTGGAGGGCTACCCCGACGGCGTCGTCATCCTCCACGGAGACACGGGGGAGGTCCTCTCGTGCAACGCGCGCATGGACGAGGTGCTCGGGGGGGCCTCCGTCCAGGAGCTCTTGGAGGCCGCGCCCGAGCTCGCCGCGGGGCCCACGCCGGAGGAGCCGCTGCCCTTCACGACGCCCAAGGGGACGCAGCGCCTGCTCCGCGTGTGGCGCTCCCATGTGGAGTGGCTTTCGCGCCCGGCGGTGGCGCTCACCGTGCGAGACGTGACCGACGAGCGGCGCGGGGCGCAGCGCATCCTCCGTCTCAACGCCATGCTCCAGGGGTCGCGCCACATCAGCCGGCTGTTGGCGAAGAACCTGCCTGTGCGCGAGACTCTGGAGGGCGCCGCCGAGGCGCTGCTGGACTCGGGCAGCTTCTCGGGTGTCCTGTTCGTGCTGCACCGTCAGGGCGTGCGGCCAGCCCAGGTCGTGGCGAAGGGCTTTGACGAGGCGGTCCACCGGGTGGAGTGGATGATCCGGGCCGGCAAGCCGCTGCCCTGCCAGGCGTCGGCGCTGGCCGCGCGCGGCGCGGCGCTGGCGCGACGGCCGGTGGAGGAGTGTGCCGGGTGCCCGCTGGCTCGGTCCCGGCCGGGCCTGGTGCTGCTGGCGCCGCTCCGGTTCCAGGGCGTCGTCTTCGGATACGCGGCCGGGTCCCTGGCCGAGCACGTCCCCCTGGCGGCCGAGGAGCGCGAGCTCTTCGCCGAGATCATGGGGGACCTGGCGCTGGCGATCCACGGGCGGCTCGCCGTGGAGGCCGAGGAGCGCGTGGCCCAGGAGAAGCGCAAGGCGGAGGAGAGGCTCCGGATGCTCTTCGACGCGAGCCCCAGCGGCGTCGTCTTTCTCGCCCCCGTGGACGGCGGTGAGGACTACCGTGTGACCCAGGTGAACGGCGCGGCCGAGCGCCTGCTGGGGCAGCCCGCGAAGCTCCTCGTGGGGCGCCGCGTGAGCCGGCTCATCGGGGATCCGGCCGCCCTGGCCTCGGTGCAGGGGGCGATCCGGCGGGCGGCGCCCGGCGAGGAGCCTTCGATTCTTCCGGCGAACCCGGAGGCCGCGGTGCCCCTCATGCGGGGCGTGGAGGTCAGGTTCGTGGCCCTGTCCACGGGTGAGGTCGTCGCCATCGTGGACGACGTGCGTCAGCTCGCGGCGAGCGAGCGGATGGCCCTCCACTCGCTGTCCCTCGCGCAGGCGGTCTTGGACGGGGCCCATGCCCTCCTGGACGACGGCCCCCTCGACCAGGCGCTTCGCGAGCTCCTCGGGAAGACCCGTGACGTGCTGAAGTGCGAGACGGCCGTGTTGGCGTTCTACCGGGAGCCCGACGACGAGGGGGAGGCCGACCGGCTGCCCCCGGGCGTGGGGACCTTTTGTCACGGCGACCCGGACAAGGGGCGTGCACTCGCCAACGTCATGCGAGCGGGGCGTGTGCCGGCGGGCATCCCTACCATACGCGATGGAGCGTTGGGGGGGATGGGCCCCATCCTGGCCGTGGGCCTGTCGCCCGTCGCTGGTGCCGAGAGCGCGGGCGTGCTGGCCTTCGCGGGCAAGACGGGGGAGTTCGACAATCACGCCCAGCGACACGTGGTGGTGGCCGCCGAGCTGGCCTCTCTGGCCCTCAAGGCGGCCCTGGACAGGGAGGACCTCCGGCGCTCCCGCGAGCAGCTCCAGGGCGTGTTCGACAACGCGCCGCTGGGCATCGCCCTCGTGGGGCGAGACGGACGCGTGGACAAGGCCAACGAGCGCCTCACCCAGTGGTTCCCCGGGGCCGTCGTGGGTGCGCCCGTGCCGGGTTGGGACGAGCCCGAGCGTTTTGGCGGGCGCCCTTGCCCCGCGCGCCTCACCGCCGTGGATGGACAGCCCCACGATGGTGAGATGGTGGTCTCGGAAGGCTCCTCGTCGCGCATGTACCACGTTGCGGCGGCGGCGCTCTTGGACGAGGGCGGGCGTCTGGAGGGGGTCGTCGTCATCTTCGACGACGTGACGACGCGGGAGCGCATGCGCGAGGCTGCCGCCAAGGGCGAGGGGCTCTCCAAGCTCGGGGCGCTGGCCGACAGCATCGCCCACGAGATCAAGAACCCCCTCACGTACATCCTCTCGAACTCCCAGAGGTTGGCTGAGGAGCTCCCCCTCGTCGTGGAGGGGGTGCTCGATCTGCGGAGCGTGTTCGGGCTGGACAACTCGGTGGACTTGCCCCAGTCCGCCCGGCGGCTCTTGGGGCGTCGGGGCTTGCGCGAGCTCACGAGGATGGCGACGGACGCGGCCCGAGGCGGTGAGTTCGTCGCGGCGGTGGTCGATGGGCTGCTGGAGTTCGCCAAGGCCGGCTCCGTGCGCGCCAAGCCGTTCCAGGTGGCGGACGCGATCCGGAAGGCCGTCGAGATGGCGCGCGGCGATGTCCGCGGCGCCGCGCGCCTGGAGTGGGAGGCCCCCGCGGAGCTGTGGGCCATGGGGGCGACGGCCCAGCTCGCTCAGGTCCTCATCGGGCTCATCCGAAACGCGGGTCAGGCCATCGGGGACGGCCACCCCGAGGAGCACCTCATCCGGATTCGCGCCCTCCAGGTGGAGGACAAGGTCTGGATCGTCGTGAGCGACACCGGGCCTGGGATGTCCCCCAGCGTGGCCGAGCACATCTTCGATCCGTTCTACACGACGAAGAAGATGGAGGGGTTGGGTGTGGGGCTCTACATCGCCAAGAACCTGGTGGAGGCCATGGGGGGCTCTCTGGAAGTGGACACGGCGGAGGGGCACGGGACGCGCTTCACGATCCAGCTCAACGTCTCGTCGGAGGCCGAGTACCGGGTCGTGAAGAAGAGCGGAGGGCGTCTCCCGGAGAGCTCGCCCGGTGGCTCCGACGGGAGGCCCCTCCCACCCGCATCCGAGCGCCCTAGGGTGCTCCTCGTCGACGACGACGCCACCGTGGCGCGCGCGGTGGCGCGGCAGCTCGAGATCGCCTTTCAGGTCACCGTGGCGACCAGCGGCGAGGAGGGGCTGCGCCACATCACGACGACCCCCGAGGCCTTTGATGCCATCCTGTGCGACTTCTTGTTGGGGGACATCGACGGGGTGGACTTCTGGCACGCCGTGGACGCGGTGGACCCACGGCTCACGCGCCGCATCGCGTTCCTCACCGGAGCGACCAGCCGCGACGGCAAGGCGGCGACGTTCGCGAAGCAGGTGGACGCGCAGTTCATCTCCAAGCCACCGGACCTCGAAGAGCTTTTGACCGCCGTGGAGTATCTGGTGCGCGTCTCTCGGGAGCGGCTGTGAGGCCCTACCTCGACCTGGTCCGGCGCGTCCTCGACGAGGGCGAGGAGCGTCCCGATCGCACGGGCACGGGGACGCGGTCCGTCTTCGGCGTGCAGACCCGCTACGACCTCCGTCAGGGCTTCCCCCTCATCACCACCAAGAAGGTCCTGTTTCCGGCCATCGTGCGGGAGCTGCTGTGGTTTCTGCGCGGCGCCACGAACATCCACGACGACCTGGCCCAGCACACCCCCATCTGGAACGCCTGGGCGGACGAGCGCGGTGAGCTGGGGCCCATCTACGGCAAGCAGTGGCGCCGCTGGGAGCCGGGCGGCGTGGACCAGATCGCGCGCGCCATCGAGCTCATCAAGACGAACCCCACATCTCGTCGCATCCTCGTGAGCGCCTGGAACGTCTCCGACCTCGACCGCATGGCGCTGCCCCCGTGCCACATCCTGTTCCAATTCTACGTCCAGCGCGGGCGCCTGGACTGCCAGCTCTACCAGCGCTCGGCGGACTTGGCGCTGGGCGTCCCCTTCAACATCGCCAGCTATGCCTTGCTCCTGACCATGGTCGCCAACGAGTGCGGGCTGGAGCCCGGGGTCTTCGTGCACACCATGGGGGACGCCCACGTGTATCTCAACCACGTGGAGGGGCTCGAGCGGCAGCTCGCCCGCGAGCCGTATCCGCTGCCTCGGGTGCGCCTGCCGCCCGGCAAGCCCGTGGACGAGATCCGCTTCGAGGACGTGGTCTTGGAGGGCTACCAGCACCACGGCTTCATTCGCTTCCCGGTCGCCGTGTAGGTGGCGCGGTGAGGGGGGCGCCTGGGGAGAGGGGAGGGCGCGTCGCGGGCTCCGGGCGCGCGTGGGCGGTCTCCGGGAGGGAACGCTAGGTGTCGCGCCCAAACCGAATCGACGTCGTCTTCGACGTCGTCGTCGCCGCCGACGAGGCGGGCGGCATCGGTCGGGGTGGGGCGTTGCCCTGGCGGCTGCCCGGGGATCTGCGCCACTTCCGCTTCCTCACCCGTGGTCCCGGTCGGGCGGTGCTCATGGGGCGCCGCACCTGGGAGTCCCTGCCGCCGCGTTTCCGCCCTCTCCCCGGGCGCCTCAACGTGGTCCTGAGCCGTCAGGCGCCCCAGGTGCTCGCTTTGCCGCCGGGCGTCCTCTCCGCGCCCGGCTTGGAAGACGGCCTGGCTGCAGCCCGCGGCGCGGGGGCCGAGCGGCTGTTCGTTATCGGCGGCGCCCAAGTCTACGCGTGGGCGTTGGCCCACCCAGGCTGCCGCCTCGTGCACCTCACGCGCGTGTCGGGGCGCTTCGACTGCGACACCTTCCTCCCGCCGCTGGGCCCCGACTTCCGCCTCGTCTCCGACGAGCCTGGCGGCGAGGACGGCGGGATCACCTATCGGTTCCTCGTTTATGAGCGCCGCGCTCCGGGCGCACGCCCGCCCGGAACGGCGGGAACAGCAAGCCCTGAGAGCGCGTTGGCCCAGGAGTAGTCGCGCTCTGGCGGGCCCCGCCCGCGCAGCCCCCCACCCACGCGGAGGGAGCATGGATCGGTCAACGCCGCGCCCGCGGTCGGTCTCCTGTCTCGTGGGTCGCGGGTCGCGGGTCGCTCGCGGTCTTCCGGCAGCTCTCGGTTCCAGCTTCCACCTCTGGGCCGTGGTCGCGGCATGGGCCACGGTGGCCTTGGTCGCTGAGCTGGTGGTCCCCCAGGGAGCCCGCGCCTGCACGGCGGCGCGGCTGTGGGGGCCCCGCGTCCTCGACGGCGTCCAGGGGGCGCCCAGGGGCGCGGCCGCGGGTCCCGTCGTCGTCAAGAGCTACGACTGGGACAACGACCTGGGCGTCCTCTACGTCAACCCCCGCGGCCTCGCGAAGCACGCGTTTCCGGCGCTCTTTGGGGCCAACGCTCGCTGGACGTCCCGGTACGCCAGCGTCACCTTCAACCAGTACGGGCGCGGTCTCCCCAACGGGGGGATGAACGAAGCCGGCCTGGTCATCGAGGTCCTCTGGCTCCGCGGCACGGAGCCTCCCCCCGCGTCGGACCCTCGGCCTGCGGTGAACGAGCTCCAGTGGATCCAGCTCCACCTGGACACGACGGACACCATCCCGGCTCTCATCGCTTCTGCGCGGCGGCACCGCGTGGCCCGCGTGTACGCGGACGTGCACTACTTTGCGTGCGACGCCACGGGCGCCTGCGCCACGTTCGAGTACCTCGATGGGAGCCTCGTCGTGCATCGGGGCGCCGCGCTGGCGAACGATCCCTACGCGGTGGCGTCGCGCTGGGCCCGGGCGCACCCCGACGCGGCCGCGACGCAGCGGGGGCGTTCCTCGTTGTTGCGTTTCGCCCGCGCCGCCCGGGCGGCCGCCGCGCCGGCCCACGCCGACGTGGTCGGCGCCGCCCACGCCCTGCTGGGCCAGGTGTCCCAGGGGCGCTACACGCAGTGGCAGATCCTCTACGAGCCAGCAGCGCGGCGCGTGTCCTTCCGTTCGCGCCGCGCCCCGGCCTGGAAGACCCTCCGGCTGAGCGCGCTACCCGCCGCCGCCCTGCGCTGCGGAGCCGGCCCACGCTGGTTGGAGCTCAACGCTGCCGACCTGTCCGGCGACGTCGCCCGCAGGCTCAGGGCCTACGACCCAGCCCAGAACGGCCGGCTCGCCCGCGAGAGCTTCCGCCGGCTGGGGGCGCCTCTCCCGGGGACGCTCATCCGCACCCTCGCGGCGGTGCCCGACCGCTTCTCCTGCGCGTCGCCCTGACGGGCGGCCCGGCGACCCCACAAGGCGTCGCGGTGCGGAGGCGGAAGCGAAAGCGCTCGCACGAGCGGCAGCGGCAACGGTCGCGGCAGCGGCAGAGGCAGCGGAGGCGGTTGCGGCAGCGGAGGCGCTCGCGCCTGCGCCCTCTGGACACTAGGGGAACAGGGGCTCCGGCGGGACGATGGGCGTGCGGTAGTAGTCCACGCAGTCCGGCCCGTAGCAGTTGACGACGAACTCGGGGTCGCCGGTGGTGTTGCCGTTCGTGCTCAGGCCGCTGCAGTGGCAGAAGGCGCACACCCCGTTGTTCACCGGGCCCGACCCGGCCCGCATGACGGCGCCCACGCTGTTGTCCCGCGAAGCGCCCTCGGATGTCATGATGATGGGGTCGGGGCAGCCCCCCATGGGCGGGTCGTGGCGGTCGTAGCGGAGGTAGGCGAACCCCAAGCCGGGCTCGTGGCCCAGGAGGTGGCCGTCGCGGATCATGGCTGGGTAGGCGCTGCCGTGGACGTCGTGGCAGGCCACGCAGGTGCCATACGAGTCGTACTCGCCGTCGTTGTCGGTGTCCCAGAAGCCGGGTGGCCCCCCCATGTGGGTGACGTGGGAGTTGCGGCTCGTCGCCCCACCCACGGAGAACGCACCGATGTCGGTCCCGGGCGCCCCGTCCGGCCCGTCGGCGATGAGCACGACCGGGTCGTTGCGGAAGTTCGTGCGGAAGGTGGCCGACCAGAAGGGCCCCTCGGGTGCCGTGGGGCCCCCGAACAGGGCGTATCGGTCGTGGCACTGGAAGCACAGCCGCGAGTAGGGCGGGTCGTCCAAGGGCTTGAGGTTGTCCCAGCCTCCTCGGGGCACCCACAAGGGACGCTCGCCGTTCACGTCCGCCAGGCGGAACGCGTCCTGGTAGTTGTCCTGGGCGGCCACGTAGCTCCGCGCGACGCCGTCCACGTGGGGCCGCGCGGCGTCGTGGCAGTCGTCGCACGTCACCAGCCCTCCGCGCCCGTGTCCCGTGGTGTAGAAGCCGAAGGAGCCTCCGTGGACCACGGTGGGCGCTGACACCCCGAGGACGGTCGACGTGCCGCCGTCGTGGCAGCCCGCGCACCACATCTCCAGGCCGGCCTGGAGGGCGTCACCATCATAGACCCCCTCCTGCCAGTTGACGCGGGCGCCCACCACCGGGTCGTCCACGCCGTCCACGAGCCCGTCGGGGCTGTGGCAGCCGTCGCACACAGCCGTCGTCGCCAGGGGCTGCCCGTCGTTGAACAGCAACTCCGTGCCGGGCTCATCGTCCACCGCTGGCGTGGGGTGGCAGGCGTCGCACGCGAGCGCCGGCCCCCGGGGGCTCCCCGCCGCGTGCGTCACGTGGCCGCGGCCCACGGCGGGGGAGAACTGGCGATCGTGGGGGTGGCACAGGGTGCAGCGAGAGCCGCCGAAGTGGGGCCGCCCGTTGGTCCCGGCCTCAGGGCTGCCGGGCGGATCCAGGGTGCCCCGGTGGAAGGCCGTCCCCGTGTGGCAGACCTCGCACACCCCGTCGAGCGTCTCGTCGCCGTCCGCCAGGGAGTAAGGCCCCGACTCGTTCAGGAGCACCACCACGCGCGGCCCGTCCATCGGCGTCTCCACCATGGGGGGCACGAGGTAGAGGTTCCCGGTGGGGGCGTGGAAGTCGTGGCACACCACACAGCTCTCCACGTGGTGGTAGCTCCCGCCCTCCCCACCGGAGCCCGGCGCCTTGGGCTCGGGGGTTGGGTCATCGCCAGGGGCTTGAGCGTCGGGGCCCGACGGGCCCATGTCATCCACGTCGTCGCCCGCGTCGTCCCCCTCGACCTCGCTTTGGCTCGCGTCCATCGCGTCGTCCTCTGCGCCGCTCACGGCGGCTCGGGGCTCGCCAGCCGCCTGTCCTCTCGCGGGTAGGCCCCGGACCGGCTCCGACCACTGGGGGGGCGTTGGGTCGGGTATGCCTCGCACGGGCGGCAGCGCTCGGGGCTCGCCGTCGCTCGCCGCTCGCCGCGGGGGCCGCCCAGGCGGCCGTGGGGCGTACCGGTTGCCGCCCACCCTCTGGGTGTCGCGTGGGTCATTCGGGCGTGCCCTCTCCGGGGTGGCTCGCCCGTCGCGGGCGGCGGCCCCCATCGCGTCCGCGCGGCGAGGGGTGGCCCCATCGTCCACGCCGTTCCACGCCCCCTCCGAGGCGCACCCCACGCCCAGGACCCACGCGACCGCCAGAAGGGTGGCCCAGCACCCGGACCGGGCGGTCGCCCCGCCCCACACGTACGCGGTCCGCACGTGCGCGCTGCGTGGGGAGCGCTCGCCCCCGGACGCATCACGGCGACCCACTCCTTCTCGCGCGCGCACTTCCACAGGATGACCACGCTCGACCACGGCCCCCTCCACGCAGGTGCGACTTCTCTGGCACCCAACCTCCCCGCAAGCATATGCGGCGTGGCAACTGTTGTCCACCGCGAACTGCGCTGCGTCCCGCCCGGACTGGATCCGGCTAAGGGGGGGCGGTCGCGTGTGCGGAGGCGGTTGCGGAAGCGGGTACGGAAGCGGTTGCGGAAGCGGAGGCGGTCGCGGAAGCGGCCCCGGGTGTGGCTGCGGACGCGGCTGCGGCTGCGGCTGCGGCGGCGGTTGCGGGTGCGGCTGCGGGTGCGGTTGCGGGTGCGGGTGCGGTTGCGGTTGCGGGTGCGGCTCCGGTCGCGGTTGCGGTTGCGGTTGCGGCTGCGGTTGCGGCTGCGGGAGCGGTTGCGGAAGCGGGTACGGAAGCGGTTGCGGAAGCGGAGGCGGTCGCGGAAG
>CAYZID010000195.1:9551-11397 GCA_964478315.1 uncultured Myxococcales bacterium
CGGCCCCGGGTGTGGCTGCGGACGCGGTCGCGGTTGCGGCCGTGGTTGCGGCCGTGGTTGCGGGCGGTCGCCACCGTGGCCGCCCCGGTGGTCAGAAGGTGAGCACCCCGGACACCCCAGGCGTTCCTCCGGGGAGCAGGGCCGGTGACAGCGCCCGGAGGCGCAGGCCCGTGGCGGCCTGTTCGGGCTCCTCCGCGAGCTCCTCGTCTCGCACCCAAACGAAGCCCACGATGGCGGCGGCGGCCCCGAGCCCCGCGAGGACGAAGCCCGTGCCGCCCAAGGCGCGGTAGGCCTTGGCGTCGCCAGCGAGCAGCGCGCGTTCCGCCTCGGTCTTGCACTCCGGGGGGCCCTTCGTGCACTGGATCTCCGTGAGCGTGGACTCGTACTGGAGCCACAGCAGGGGGCCCGCGACGGCTCCCGCCACGGCCACCCCGACCCCCGTCCAGCCCAACCATGATGTGTACCAAGGCTTCATCTGGGTCTCCACGAAGATGCCCTGGAAGAAGCCGGCGAGCTGCCTCACGCGGAGGCGTGAGATGACGTTTGGCTTTGTATACAGCTCTTTGCTCTGCTCGACCTTGCCCGTGGCCGTGTCGACCAGGATCCCGGTGAGGAACACGCCGCCGTCCTTGGGGACCAGACCGCACAGGAGGACGCGGTCCACGCGGAGGCGCTCCCCCAGCCAGGCGGCCAGGTCGCCGGCTCGCCTGTGATAGGTTTCCGCGTCCGGGAAGTGAAGGCCCACGCGGTCGTCCCGCACGCGCAGGGCGAGCGCCCGATCTACGTCCAGCTTGAGCGTCGCCGTCTCGTTGGCGACGAGGGTCACGCGGCGCGAGATGGACCCGCGGGGCGAGTCGACGGTCACCACCGCTGAGCCAGGCGCGAGGGCCCCCAACATCAGCGGCGTGACGCCTTCCAGGCGGCGCCCGTTGATGAGGACGGGGAGCCCCGGGGGCACGGACGAGACGCGCAAGGAGGCGTGGTCGGCCTTGGCCGCTCGGGCCACGGTCTCGCGCCACAGGGCCACGATCTTGGGGTGGAAGTTGTCCTCCGTCACCTCGGCGGAGCCCAGGAAGGCGACCATCTTGCGCATGACCGCGCGCGTCGCGTGCTCCTTCCCGAGGTCGCTGTAGGCGCGCGCCAGCTTGATGTGCAGCTTGAAGTACAGCGCCCGGGCGGCGGCGTCGGGGACCGCGTGGCCCAGCGCTTCATCGAGCTGCACCACCAGCCCCTTGAGCTTCTTGATGGCCCGCTTGGGGCGGGTGTAGACGAGCTCCTCGACCTCCCCGAGTCGCTGGGTCAGGCGGGTCACCGTCGCGGCGTCCACCGGCTCTAGTTCGTCGCCGCTCGCGGCCAGGGCGCGGGCGGCGTCGGCGCTCGGGAGGACGGTGAAGAACCGCGCTCCGCTGAGCTCCTCCTCCACGCGCTCGGCATACGTCACCGCCTTGGGGAAGGCCTCCTCGCCCACCTGGAAGTCCACGACGGCGAGGGTCTTCTCTGGCACCCCGGCTCGTGCTCGGGCGAACACCCAGCCGGGCCCGGTCTCGGGGGCGGTGCACACGGCGGGCCCGAGGAGCACCAGGGTGAGCCCCGCTGCCACCGTCACCGAGCGGCGCGGCCCGTGCCTCAGCGCGGTCGCTCGCCGTCCATGGGGGGCGCGCCCCGCGCGCCCCCCCTTCGTCGCCTTGGCGCCTGGCGTGGGGGCCTGGCGGGTCCCTGTGCACATGAGATCTCCTCCCCTTGCGATCGACGCATCCTAGCCCTTCCAGGCGACGCGGCAACTTCCCTGAGTGGCCCCAGATCCGCCACCTACTCTGGGATTCGGCTTTGGATCCCGCGTGTGGGC
>CAYZID010000196.1:0-11394 GCA_964478315.1 uncultured Myxococcales bacterium
TCCAGCGCCGATGGTACTGCGCTTTCGCGTGGGAGAGTAGGTCGCCGCCGGATCCCTCTATTGCGGGCTCCAGCTTTCAAGCTGGGGCCCGCTTTTTTTGTCGGTGCCTGGCCCTGAACCTGCTTCTGGGCGCTCGGTACGCAATCGCCGCGTGGGCGTGCGGCCTCACCCGGTGTGCGGGGTCAGATCGGAGCCGGACGCTTCGCTTGGCATGGGCGGCTGGCCCAGAGGAGCGGGATGAAGACCGCGTCCGGCCTCAGAGGGGGTCGATGAAGACCTGGCGCGGGCGGCTCGTGCCGTCCGAAGGGCCGATGACCCCCTCCTCCTCGAGGCGCTCGACGATGCGGGCGGAGCGGTTGTAGCCGATCTTCAGCTTGCGCTGGAGGAAGCTGATGGACGCGTTCCGCGTCTCGGCCACGATGCGCACGGCGCGGTCGTAGAGCTCGTCGTGTTCGTCGCTGACCGAGGACGTGCCCTCCTCGGCGGCGTCCTCCTCGGCCGTGAGGATGCCAAGGTTGTAGTCGGGGCCGCCCTGGCTCTTGAGGTGTTCGACAACGCGGTGGACCTCGTCGTCTGTCACCAAGCTGCCGTGCACGCGCTGGACGGTGGCTGCGCCTGGCCCCAGGTACAGCATGTCCCCGAGCCCGAGGAGGTTCTCTGCCCCTTTCTGGTCTAGGATCGTGCGGGAATCCACCGCCGAGGCTACGCGGAAGCCGATGCGCGTGGGGAAGTTCGCCTTGATGAGGCCCGTGATGACGTTCACGGACGGGCGCTGGGTGGCGAGGATGAGGTGAATGCCCGAGGCGCGGGCCTTCTGGGCGAGGCGGGCGATGGACATCTCCACGTCCTTGGAGGCCACCATCATGAGGTCCGCGAGCTCATCGATGATGATGACGATGAAGGGCAGCTCCTCGATGGGGTCGCCGAAGCTGTCCAGCAGGACGCCCTCTGGGTCCGACACACCTTTGGCCTCGCGCTTGGCACGGGCCAGTTTGAGGGGCTCCGGGAGCGTGGGGTCGGGATCGGCGAGGAGGTCGCGGACCTTGGCGTTGTAGTCGGCGAGCCCGCGGACGCCCACGTCAGCCATGAGGCGGTAGCGGCGGTCCATCTCGCGGACGGCCCAGCGCAGGGCGATGGTGGCCTGCTTGGGGTCCGTCACCACGGGCAGCAGGAGGTGCGGGATGCCCTCGTAGATGGAGAGCTCCAGGATCTTGGGGTCCACCATGATGAGGCGGACCTCCTTGGGGGTCGCGTTATACAACAGCGAGATGATGAAGCTGTTGACCGCCACGGACTTGCCCGAACCCGTCGCGCCGGCCACCAGGAGGTGGGGCGCCTTGGCGAGGTTCATGACGGCGGGGTTGCCCACGATGTCCTTACCCAGGGCCAGCGTGAGCTTGGACTTGGACTTCGTGTAGCTGGGGTCGGCGAGGATCTCCTTGAGCCACACGATCTCCCGCGTCTCGTTGGGGACCTCGATGCCCACGGCGTTCTTGCCGGGGATGGGCGCCACGATACGGATGCGGAGGGCCGCCAAGGCCATGGCGAGGTCGCTGGCTCGGTTGGCGATGGAGCTCACCTTCACGCCGGGGGCGGGGCGGAACTCGTACATGGTCACCACCGGGCCAGGGTGGATCTCGACGACGTGTCCCTTGATCTTGAAGTCCGCGAGCTTCTGTTCGAGGATCCGCGCCCCCGCCGTGAGCCGCTCGGTGTCGTAGGTCTTGCCCACCGGGGGCTCGTAGTGGAGGAGCGAGAGGCTGGGCAGTTCGAACACGCCGACCTCGGGCTCCAAAGGGAGCTGTTCCCCGACGATGAGCTCCCCGCCGCGCCGCATGGCCGGGGACTCGACGATCTTGATCTGCCCGTCATGGGGGTCGTCCACCAGGGCCGCCAGGGGCCCTGGAGGCTGGACCGGCGAGGTGGATTCGGCGGCCGCGCCCTGGCGTGCCGGCTCCTTGTCCGCGAGAGCGGCCCCGGGGCCACTCTCGGCTTCGCCCGCGATTTCGCGGTCGGTGATGGAGCCAGTTTCGCCGGCGGTCTCGGTGCCGGCGACGGTAGCAGTTTCGCCCGCGGTCTCAGCGTCGGCGAGGGCTGCGACGGTAGCAGTTTCACACGCGGTTTCAGCGTCGGCGATGGCTGTGGTTGGGGGCTCCGTGTCGGTTGCGGTCTCGGCCGCGGCCTCGGTTGCCGCTTCGGTGTCGGGGGCTGTGTCGGCTGTGGTCGCGGGGGCGTCTGCGGCCTCGGTTGCCGCTTCGGTGTCGGTCTCGGTGTTGGTTGCGGTGTGGGTAACGGCCTCGGTCGCCGTTTCGGTGTGGGCCTCGGTGGCCGTGCCGGTGTCGGCCTCGGTTGCCGTATCGCCATTGGTCTCGATGGCCTCGCGCCCACTGCCTTGCTCTGGTAGCGCGTCGCCTCGGGTGAGCAGCCGGCGCACCCATTGGGACGTGGCGAGGCCGGCCCGCGCGACGAGGACGGCGAGCTCGAAGATGCTTCGGCGCGTGAGGGTGATGAGGGAGACGATGAACAGGGCGAACGAGAGGATGAGGGTCCCCGCGGTGGAGAGGAAGGCGCGGAGGATCTCGCCCGCGTACTCGCCCAGGAGGCCGCCCGGGACGTGGCCGTAGAAGTGGGTGTGTGGGAGCGCGATGTGGAGCAGGACCGTGCCGCTGAGCAGGAGTCCCAGCCAGCCCAGAACGTCCATGCCGGTGAGGCTGGAGCGGCGCCCTACGATGTACGACAGGCCCAGGGCCCCGAAGGTGGCGACCACGGCGAAGGAGCCGAGCCCCAGGAGGCTCAGAAAGGAGTTCGCCACCTGGGCGCCGACGGGCCCGATGAGGTTGGCCACGGGCCGCGCCCGGGGGACGCCCGTGGAGAGGAGATCGGCGGGATCGAAGGTGAGAATCCCAAGCAGCAAGGCGATCGCGAAGGCGAGCACCAGGATGCCGTAGATCTCCAGCCGGATGACCGGGTCGTCGTCTGGCCGCCGCCCCTGGATCCGCTCGCGGAAGTCGAACCGCGGTCGTCGCTCGTCCTGCGTCGTCACGGGGCAGACCGTAAGCGGGCGCCCCTCGCCACGCAACAATCGAGGCGGGTCAGATGTTCAGTGGCGCGCGCTCAGGGGGCGCTCGGCTTGCCGGCGCGCGCCTGGAGAGCCGCGCCGATGAAGGCGCTAAACAGCGGGTGCGGCGAGAACGGGCGCGACTTGTACTCGGGGTGGAACTGGACGCCCACGAACCACGGGTGCCCCTCGGCCTCGACGATCTCCACGAGGTCCAGGTCGCGGTTCACACCCACGGGGCGCAGTCCCGCCTCGCGAAGCTGCTCCCGGTAGTCGTTGTTGAACTCGAAGCGGTGCCGGTGGCGCTCGCTGATGTGACGGGTCCCGTAGGCTTCAGCCGCCTTGGAGCCCTCCTCGATGCTGCACGCGTAGGCGCCCAGGCGCATGGTCGCACCCTTGTCGGTGATGTCGCGCTGGCCCTTCATGAGGTGGATGACGGGGTGGGGACTGTCCACGTCGAACTCCGTGGAGTTGGCGCCCTCGAACCCCAGGACGTTGCGGCTGTACTCGATGACGGCGCACTGCATGCCCAGGCAGATCCCGAAGAAGGGCTTGGCGTGCTCGCGCGCGTGGCGGATCGCCTCGATCTTGCCCTCGATGCCCCGCGTACCGAAGCCGCCCGGCACGAGGACGGCGTCGCAGGCCTCCAGGGACGCCAGGGCGTCGCTGTCCCCGCTTTCGATCTTCTCGGCGTCGAGGTAGTGGAGGTTCACCTCGGCGCGGTGGGCGAAGCCCCCGTGCTTGAGGGCCTCGTTGAGGGACTTGTAGCTCTCCACGAGGTCCACGTACTTGCCGACGACGGCGACGTCTACGGTCCCGCGCGGGTGCGACAGCTTGTCGACGACCTCCACCCAGGCGGAGAGGTCGGGCTTGCCCGTCCAGATCCCCAGGGCCTCCACGACGCGCTCGTCGAGGCCCTCACCGTGGAGCAGCTCGGGCAGGGCGTAGATGGACGAGGCGTCCTGCGCCGTGATGACGTGGCTCTGGGGGACATTACAGAAGAGGCTGATTTTTCGTTTGATGTCCCCGGAGAGCGGCCGGTCCGTGCGGCAGACGACGATGTCCGGCTGGATGCCGATCTCGCGGAGCGCCTTCACCGAGTGCTGGGTGGGCTTGGTCTTGAGTTCGCCGGCGGCTGCGATGTAGGGCACGAGGGTGAGGTGCACGTATTGCGTGTGCTCGGCCCCCTCGTCCAGGCGCATCTGACGCACGGCCTCCAGGAAGGGCAGCGACTCGATGTCGCCCACCGTGCCGCCCACCTCGCAGATGGCGACGTCGTGCCCCTCCGCCGCGGCGCGGATGCGCGCCTTGATCTCGTCGGTGATGTGGGGGATCACCTGCACCGTGCCGCCCAGGTAGGCGCCCTTGCGCTCCTTGGCGATGACCGTGTCGTAGACCTGTCCCGTGGTGAAGTTGTTGCGGCGGGTCGTGCTCAGGTGGGTGAAGCGCTCGTAGTGGCCGAGGTCCAGATCCGTCTCGGCGCCGTCGTCGGTCACGAAGACCTCGCCGTGCTGGAACGGGTTCATGGTTCCGGGATCCACGTTGATGTACGGGTCCATCTTGAGCAGCGTCACGTTGAGGCCCCGCGCCTCCAGCAGGGCACCCAGCGCCGCGGCCGTGAGCCCCTTGCCCAGCGAGGACGCCACGCCCCCCGTGAAGAAGATGAACTTCGTGTGCTTGTAGCCCATGGGGCGGCCTCCTGCCCTGGTTCGCCGCGCGCCGCGCGCCGCGAGGCGCGCGCACCATAGTCAGCCCCTCGCGCCGGCGTCAACGCCGGGAGAAGACCCCACGGAGTCGGCGGTTTCCCAGGGGCTCCGCGGTCAGTCCGCGTGCGCGAGCTCCGCGTCGGAGGGCCGGACGTAGGCGGGGTCGATGGGAGGGCCCTGGGGGGGACGCCCGGCCTGGTCCCAGGCCCGGGCGCCCAGGGTCGCCACGCTCCAGCCCGGCAGGACGTGCCACGAGGGCGGGACGTCGGTCTGGCACGCGTAAGCCAGCGCGCCGCTCCCGAAGACGTGCAGCGCCCCACCACGAGCGAGCGTCGCCGCGCGCTCCAACAGGGCGGTGTGGGGCGCCACCTCGGGAGGCCAGAGTTCGCGGCCGGTGTCCGCCTCGTAGACGGCCCCGTAGACCTCCCCCTTGCGCGCGTCGATGAGCGGCAGGGCCAGCCCAGCGCTCCCCCGGGCGTGAAAGGCGAGCGCCCGGAGGCTCGACACGGGCCACACCGCGGCGCCGGTGCCCAGGCCCAGCCCCAGCGCCGTGGCGAGGCCCACGCGCACCCCGGTGAAGCCCCCCGGTCCCCGCTCGGCCGCGACGAGCGCCAGGTCGGCGGGCGCGAGGCCGTGCGCGCTCAGGAGCTGGTCCACGACCCCCAACACCGCGTCCGCGTGCCGGTGTCCCCGGTGCAGCGTGAGCTGCCCCAGGAGGCGCCATCTGTGCGGGGGAGCGCCGATCTCCTCGGGGAGCCGCACGAGCGCCGCGGAGAGGTGGTCGCCGCCGCTCGCCAGCCCCAGCGCCACCGGTCCCGTGGGGCCGGGGGGACCCAGGCGGCGTCGGCGTCGGCGCGGTGCTGGGCGAGGAGTTGGGGGAGGGGAGGGCATCAGAAGAGCATCCGCTCGAGGTCGTTCTTGAAGACCAGCACGAGCATCACGAGCACGAACGCCACCCCGGCGTAGACGGCGATCTGCCGCGTGCGGAGCGACACCGGCTTGCGGCGCACCGCCTCGATGCCCAGGAACAGGAGCTGCCCGCCGTCGAGGACCGGCACTGGGAGCAGGTTGATGAGGCCTAAGCTGATGGACAGCCAGGCCATGAGCCGGAAGAAGTAGGCCCAGCCCTGGTCGCTGGCGCGCGCGGCGAGCTGGGTGATGAGGATGGGGCCTCCGAGGTCCGTGAGGGGGGTGCGGCCCGTGAACAGCCCTCCCACGGCGCGGGCGTTCATCTCGATGGTCTCCAGGGTCTGCGCCACACACTGGCGCGCGGCGTAGCCCACGAGGTCGTCGTTGGGGATGGGGTCGGGCTCGCCCAAGGCGCTGAGGGCCTGGGCCCCGAAGACGGTCACCTTGCGGTCGGGCTGGAGCTCCGCGGGGGCAACGACGTCCTCGAAGGTGATCTCCACGGGGGGCTGCTCCACGCCCCCGCGGGAGAAGCTGATCTCGAAGGTGTGGCCGCGCGGCATCTGGCTCATCTTGGCGCGCAGGAAGACCCACGAGGGGAAGGCGTGGCCGTCCACCCGTTCGATACGGTCGCCCGGCTTGAGGCCCGCGCGGTCGGCGGGTGAGCCGGCGATGACGCGGCGGAGCACCATCTCCGCGGAGCGCAGGCCGCGGTCGGCGGGGCCATCGCCCGCCGGGGGCAGCGTCACGGTCTCACCGTGGGCTAGCTCGAAGCGCACCGGGCTGCCGGCGACCGGCTCGGGCTCGTAGCGCAGCACGCCCAAGACGACCTGCTCCTGGGCGCGGTCGGCCAGCGCGGTCAGCAGCGCGTCCAGGCGCTTCACGGGGGTGCCGTCCACCGAGATCACGCGGTCCCACGTGCGCAAGCCAGCGCGGGCCGCCAGGCTGCCAGGCGCCGGATCGACGACGGGCTCCAGATAGGTGGGCATGAGGCCCACCTCGCCCACGTACTCCGTCATGTGCAGCTTGGGGTTTACGACCCGGGTGACGCCGCGGATGGAGATCTCCCCGGACATTTCCTGGCCCCTGCGAACCCAGCGCACGGGCACCGTCTGCTCGGGGCGCGCGCGGACCATCTCGCGGAAGTCCCAGAAGGCGTGGACCGGCTCGCCGTCCAGGGAGACGATGCGGTCCCCGGGCCGAAGCCCTGCGGCGTAGGCGGGGCCATCTTCCACGATGGTTCCCGCGAGGGCCGGAGCCACGGTGTCGTGCCCGAGGAAGAAGAAGAAGAAGATCACGAAGGGGAGCAAGAGGTTGAACGCCGGGCCCGCCGCCATGACCAAGAAGCGCCGCCAGGCCGGGGCGCCTTGGAAGGACACGCGCCGGATCGCCTCCGGGACCTCCTCGGCGGGGTCCTGGCCCAGCATCTTCACGTACCCGCCGATGGGGATGGGGGCGATGATGTACTCGGTGGGCGGCAGCTCACCGCGCCGCTTGCCCCGGAAGCCCACGAGCTTGGGGCCGAATCCGATGGAGAAGGTCTCCACATGGATGCCCATGAGGCGGGCGACCAGGAAGTGGCCCGTCTCGTGGAGGAGGATGAGCCCACCGAGCAGCAGGATGGGGAACAGGACGGACACGCTGGGGGACCTCTCGTGCGGGTTGGGTGCACCTCGTCATGGGGCCCCACGACCACCTGGGACGGCGGACGCGAGACGACGGGGGCCGGACTATAGATGGCTGCGTGGGTGCGTGCCAGCGGCGAGGCCGGGCTGCGACGGGCTCGTCGCCAGTCGTGTCACCGGGAGGAGGTTGACGCCATCCCCGCGGGCGCCCATGTTCCTGGGCGTGAAGTGCACGATCTGCGGAAAACCCGTGGCCCCGAGGGCCGACAACCCCGCCTTCCCGCTGTGCAGTGACCGCTGCAAGCTGGTGGATCTGGGGCGCTGGCTCGGGGGCGACTACGTGATCCCCGGGCACGACGCGGGACCCGACCGCCAGGACGGGCCCGTGCGCGCCCTCGCCGGGGAGGACTGAGCCATGCGTGAACGGTCGCGGGGTTGGGTGGTTGGGGCCGCGGTTGCGGCCTTCGTCGTCGCCGCCTGCGGGACGGACCCCACGCCCGCGAGCGACCTGGCGGACGGCCTCGGCGCCGACGTGGACGCGGTGGGGGGCCCGGCCGGAGACGCCGCGGCCGACGCCGCCCTCGACACGCCGCCGCCCCCGCCAGCGACGCTGGCTCTGCCCGCGCTGCCGGTGTGGCCCCACGATGGGCTGCGCGTGGACGAGGAGGGCGTGGCCGCCGCCGCGGGCGCCTGGTGCGCCGCTGGAGGGAGCGACGAGGACGCCCCCTCCTTCTTCTACGGGGCCCTCCCTTTGGCGAGCGTGGACGCCCTGTGCGGGGCCCTGGGCGACCGCCCCCGCGTGGCGACGCTGCTGGGGGATCTCTACCTCTCGGGCTACTTCGGCGGCGTCTGGTTTCGGGACCACGCCGACCTCTTCGGGGGCGGCTTCGGGAGCCACGGCGGCTCGTCCGAGGGGGGCATGACCCAGGAGGACTTCGACGAGATCGCCGACAACGCCGCGCTCCTGAGCGCGCTGGCGGCCAGCGGCCAGGACGAGGACGTCTTCGCCCACAACCTGGAGTCCCTGAGCCCCATGGACGGGTTCGACCTGGACGCGATGATGGACAAGCTGCTCGTCGTGTACGGCTACAACTACGGCTACGTGGAGGCGATCCAGGCCAACCCGCCCGCCGACTATCCCGGCGACCCCGAGGTGCTGCGCTGCCAGGGGATGCTGGACTGCCAGAGCGACCGCGTGGAGCTGGCTGCGCTGGAGCGCTTCCGCGTGGCGCTCGATCGCCTGGCGACACGACCGAACGCACGGTGGAAGGAGATGGCGGACGCCGTGGACGACGCCCAGCAGTGGGTGTCGGTGGGTGAGAGCCTCTGGAGCGGTGGGGACGTCGAGCCCGACATCTACGGCGTGCTCCTGGACCTCAACGCCGGCTACCTGTTCGTCTCCGGGGCCGCAGCCCTCGGGTCCATGCTGGGCTACGCCGACCAGGACGCCGACGCGGGGCGCTGCGCCCTGCTCGTGGAGGCGGCCGCGGACACGTGGAACCGCGCCTACTTCGCCGGGTTGCGCTCGGATCTCCCCACCGGCGAGGCGCCGAGCGTGCGCTGCCCATGACCGCCCGCGCCCTGAGGGGGCTCGCCGCGCGCACCGCGGCGCGGTATCGTCGGGGCGAGGGTGACGAGGACGATGGCGGGGACGGGCACGCGCTCGGCCCGTCGGCAGCGACACCAGGGGAGAGCGCGCATGGAACCCATCCTCCGCGATGATCTGGACGCGGGCGTCGTGCGCCTGCGCCTCGCCACGGGGCCCCGGAACCCCATCACGCCCGATCTCCTCCTGGACCTGGACAACCACCTGGGCGACCTGGAGACGCGCCCGCCCCGGGCGCTCGTCCTCGACGGGGGTGCGGGGACCCTGTTCAGCGAGGGCTTCGACCTGCCCGCCGTCCTGGCCTTCAACCGTCGGGAGATGCTCTACTTTACGCGCCAGTTCTGCGACCTCCTGGGGCGCCTCGTGTGCCTCCCCGCGCCCACCATCGCGGCCGTCCACGGCCACGCCCTGGCCGCGGGCTTCACCCTGGCGCTCGCCTGCGACTTCCGCGCCGTCCAGCAGGGGCCCCTCAACCTGGGTTGGGGCCATGTAGAGGTGGGGCTGTCCGTCCCTCCGGCCGCCCAGCAGCTCCTGGCCGCCCGCACGACCCCCGCGGCCAGCCAGCGGCTCGCCCTGTTCGGCGGGATGCTCTCGCCAGACGACGCCGCGGACCTGGGCCTCGCCGACCTCCTCGCCGACGACGCCCAGCGGCAAGCCCTAGAGCTGGCTGAGGTCTTGGCGCGCAAGCCCGGTCAAGGCGTGCGGGTCAGCAAGCTCTACGCGGCGCGCTCGCTGGCCGAAGACATGGCCCGCGCGGCCCGCTGGGGCCGCGACGCCTGGCTGGATACGTGGTTCTCGGAGGCCGCGCAGACGCGCCTGCGCGCCCTGGCGGACAGGCTCTGAGGCGGGCGCCGCCCGCTCGCCGTGCATGACAGGCATCCACAACAGGAGGGAGCGCGTGAGGAGAGGTGGATCGATGGACACGAAGACCGGCCGGGCCTCCGGCCTCGTGTGGGCCGCGGCGTTGACGCTGACCCTGGGGCTCTCACTCGCCGTGGGCTGTGACGGCCCCGGGGGCGGCGCTGCGCCGGACAGCGGCACCGTGACCCTGCGCGCCGAGGAGGGGGTGAACCTGGTCACCGGCGCCTGGAACGAGAAGGGCAACTACGCCAACAGCGACCTCTACGCGACGGACAATGGCTCCGGTGGCCTCAAGCTGGCCCCGGGGGGCGACACGCCCACGCACTCGCGGCCGGTAGAGTGGTTCCAGACGGCGGGCGGCGTCTACCAGACCTTCCCGAGCCTGGACGCCGTGCCGGAGACCCTACCCACGGGAGACGCGAGCGGGCTGCCGTTGCCCCACGCCAAGAGCCACAACGGGTTCGTGGTGCAGATCTCCACAGGGGGCTACGTGCGCGGCTGGATCGAGCGAGCCGACGCCGAGTCGCTGACGCTCCAGTGGGCGCGCGTGGGCGCGGAGTAGCGCCCGCACCTACTTCTTCATGTGCTTGAGCTCGATGCAGGCGGCGCTGATGTCGTCCTCGCACGCCTTGGCGAGCAGCTCCTTGCCGCGCGCGAGGTCCTTGGGGCCGCCCTGGCCCTTGACCAGCATGATGCCCAGGTTGGCGCAGGACTCGGGGAGGCCCTCCTCGCACACCTGGTCGAAGAGCTCGCGCGCCTTCTTGGGCGAGACCTTGCCGCCCACGCCGTCGCGGAGGTAGGTCGCCACGCCGTTGCAGCCCAGGGGCTCGCCGCCTGCGCAGGCCTTCTCGAACAGCGGCTTGGCCTCCTTGAACTTCCGGTCCACGTGGAGGAGCCGCGCCTGGCGCGCGCAGGCGCCCAGCTCGCCGCGCTCGCAGGCCGCGGTGAACAGCTCCATGGCCGCCTTGGGCTCCACGGGCCCCCCGAGCCCCCGGGACTTGAGCTCGCCCAGCGCCGTGCACGCCTTGTCGTTGCCAGCCTTGCAGGCCTTGTCTTGGAGCGCCCGGGCCTTGGGGAGGTCGCGCTCTCCGGGCGGTGCCTCCACGAGCTTCTTGCCCAGCTCGTAGCAAGCGCTGGCGTCGCCGCCCTCGCAGTCCGCCTCCAGCGGGTCGACGGGCTTGGGCGCGGGCTTGGCGGCGGCGGGGAGCTTGCACTTGACGTCGCTCTCCACCACCCGCGCCACGATGCGCGCCGTCCCCTCGCACTGAGCCTTCCCCTTCACCCCGGTCACCAGGTAGAGGCCCTCCTCCTTCTTGGACGGGGCCACCTGGATGTCCGTGAGCCCGTCCTTGGCGAGGGACTCCTTGATCTGCGGCGTGGGGTCTTGCTGGCAGCCGGAGGCGGCCAGCGGCGCCGCCGTGAGGGCTGCGAGGGCGACGAGGGCGGACAGGGGCGAGCGCATGGGGTGCCTCCTGGGACCAGGGACGGGGCGCCGGGCGTCCGTGTGGAGACCCGCGCGCGAGGCTCGCCCAAGGATCTAGCAGCCCCCGTCCGTGGCGACAACGCCCGCGGGCGCTCCCCGATCCGCCACCTGCTCTGAGGACCGAGGCGCAGGAGGCCGCGTTTGGGCAA
>CAYZID010000197.1:0-11335 GCA_964478315.1 uncultured Myxococcales bacterium
TGCGTGGGTGGGCTGGGGGTCGGGGTGTGGGTGAAAGGGGAGGGGGGGTCGCAGAGGGGGGGGGGGGGGGGGGACGGCGTCGCGAGGGAGCCCGGGCCGGGGGTCCTCCTCGGGCACCGGTTGGAGCACCGGCTGGTGCATTCGGGCACCGGCGGCCAGCGGGGGTGGCCGACGAGGGCTTCGCGGGGTAGTAAGGATGGGTCAGACGGGCCGCCGGCCCCGCGAACCGCGGCGGCCGGGTGTGACGCACGCCTGGCGGGGCGTGTGGAACGCGGAGGGCGGCCCACCGCACGGGAGGGGGCACCGGGAGGAGCTCATGTACGCTGCAGCCGCCGCAGTCTTCGCCGTCACCTTGGCCGCCGGGGGGGAGGGGCCGAACCCACCGGCGCCGCCCGACAGCCCGGGGCTGGTCTCGACCGCGCTGGAGCGTTCGGGCACGGCCTCCGCGCCGGGGGGCGATGAGGTTGGGCCTTCGCCGTCGGCGCGCGCGGTGGACGTCTTGGGCACGGCGCGCGCTAGTGGGAAGCCGCTGTCCCTCCGCGCAGGGGGCACGACGCTGGGCGTGAGCGCCCTGCTCGTGGGGCGTGTGGACGGCTGGGGGGGCTTCCCCGTGGACGCCCGGGGGACGCGGTTCGGGGACGCGCCGTCGGTGGACCTGCTGGCCCGCCTGGGGCTGCGCTTCACGACGGCTCGCGCCGCCCTCCCGTGGGTGTTCGGGGCGGCCGTGGAGGGGGATCTCGTGACGGGGCCCCTGGTTGGGCCCCAGGCGCCTGACGGGGATGGCTACCCGGGGGTGGAGGCCCCCGAGCACGCGCTGCGCGTCGCCTCAGCGTTCGCCTCGTATCTCGGCGCCATGACGGTCGCCGGGGGGTACATGACGAGCCATTGGGGCATGGGGCTGCTGGCGAACGACGGGGCGCACGGTTGGCGGCCCGGGTCCGCGCTCTTCACCGATCCCCGTGGGGGCGACCGGGTGTTCCGGGGGGCGCTCAAGCTGGGCCCATGGCGTCAGGCGGAGGGGCTGTCCCTCGCGGTCGCTTAC
Source organism: uncultured Myxococcales bacterium (assembly GCA_964478315.1). Lineage (GTDB taxonomy): Bacteria > Myxococcota_A > UBA9042 > PHBI01 > JAAZYN01 > CAYZID01. The sequence continues at coordinate 1,043 of CAYZID010000197.1, forward strand.
GACGAGGTCGTTGGGGATGACGCGCTCCTCCCAGGGGACGCCGCGCAGCAGCTCGTCCTCGCGTTGCAGGTCGGTGGGGAGGGGGCCGAGGAGGATCGCGTGGGCGCCTACATCGTGCGGCGCACCCAACGCGCTGCGTCCCAGGCGCGTACGGAGGTTTGGGTCATCGACGGGGCCGGGCAGGTGTCCTGGGCCCTGCGGAGCGGCGTGAAGCTCAAGGCCGAGGGTGAGATCGCGGTCATCGCGGGTGAGACGGACCTCGGGGCGGCGCCTGGGCTGGCGCGTCACGACGTCTTCCAGGTGGGGGCCGCGGCGCGGTTGTCCGTGGACGCGGGGGGCTACGGTGGGGTCCTCGGGTTCCTCTACACCTCGGGCGACAGCGACCCGGACGACGACACCCAGGGGGCCTTCCGGGCGGACGTCAACTACGATATGGGCTTGCTCTTGTTCCCCGCCGTCATGGCCGCGCAGACCGCGCGGCAGCCCGTGACCGCGGCCGACCCAGACCTCGTGGGGAGCCCGGCGGCGGACCTGGATCGCCTACCCACGCGCGGGGCGGTGAGCGGCGCCCTGGCGCTCCACCCACGCCTGTGGGTGCGCCCCCAGGACGGGCTGGAGATCACCTTCGGGCCCCTGTTGGCGTTCTCCACCGCGCCCTACGCCGATCCTCGGCAGACCCGCACCGCGGGCGGTGTCCCCCACAGCCCCCTGGGCGGCGAGGCGGGCGTGTTCCTGGGGACCGAACTCGATCTGGGCGTGCGCTACACCGCGGCGCTGTGGAGCAGCGAACTCGGCTTGGCGCTGGAGGGCGCCCTGCTCATCCCCGGCGACGCCATGCGCACAGAGAGCGGCGAGCCGCCCCCACCGCTCGTCGGGGGGCGTGCCCTCGTGCAGCTCAGGCTGTAGACCGGCGCAGGCGCCTGGACATGGCTCAGAAGGGGATCGTGAGCCCCACGCCCCAGCTCTTGGTCTCGGGCGTGTAGGTGGCCTTGATCGCTACGTTCTTGTACTGCACGCCCGCACCTAGCTGGAGGTTGGGATCGTAGGCCCCCGGGGCCGCCATGGAGTTGCCGGCCATGCCCACGCTCCCCAGGAGCTTCCAGTCGTCGTTCAGCGTGTAGGCGCCCGTGAGGTCCAGGTTGCCCTTGGTGACCTGTCCCCCCTGGACCCCCATGGTGCCCGTGAGCCGCCCGGCCACGCGGCCCACGGCGTACTCCAGCATGACGTTGAACTCGTGCGCATACTCCGCGTTCTCGGCCATCCACTCGGCCTTGTACCCGATGAGGAAGGATCGGAACTTCTCAGGATCCTTCCAACCGAGCTGCATGGCGAACTTCTGGAGTTGGGCGTCGGTGAGGTTGAGGTCGGCCGAGGCCGAGGCGTGGAGCCCCGTCTTGCCTCCGTAGCTCGCGCTCCCGCCCACGGTCGAGAGGCCGTCCTTCATGGCCAGGTGAAGCTCGCTCTTGAGCTTGTCCTCGCTCCAGCCCACCTTGGCGTCGAGCCCCTTGTGTGTGCCCGTGCCGGCGGTGAGCGCGGCGTACAGGCCACCGTCCTTGCCCGCCTTGTGCTCGTAGCTCACCTGAGCGCCCGCGGCCCCGTCCGAGCGCCTGTCGCCGAGGACCGAGATCTTGTCTCGATCGCTGGCCGCGTAGGACGCGCTCAGCCCCTGGGACGTCAACCCGTTCGCGTCGCGCGAGAGGGTCGTTCCCGCGGTGAGCGCGCCCTCCAGGGTCGTCTGGTCGAGCTTGAGTTCGAAGCTCCCGTCGCCAGGGTTGTAGGTGCCCGAGACCGTCTTCTGCTCGCCCTTCTCTCCAAAGGCGACGCGCGCGTTGACCTTGGTCGTCGGGTCCGCCGCCTTCCCATCGCTGTGGCTGAGTCCCGCGGCGACCTCCAGGGCCGTCCCGCCCACCTTCGTCTTGAGGCCGCCGTCCACGGACGCTTTGAGCGTGCCGTCCGTCGTGAGGGAGGCGCTCCCCTTGGCGTTGAGCGTCCCCTCCTTGCCGACCTTCCCCTCGGCGCTGGCGGCCAGGGTCGCCTTACCCTTGCCGTCCTTGTCCACCTCGCCCTTGAGCGAGGCGTTGAGCCCCTTGGACTTGTAGGCGATGGAGGCCGTGGCCGCCTGGAAGGCGATGTGCTGGAGGGAGCCCACGTCCACCGAGCCACCCACGCTGAGCCCCGTGTCGCCCACCTTGAAGACGCGCTCCAACGTGGGGATGTCCATGTCGCTCAGGTAGGCGGCCACGGCCGCCCCGATGGCGGCGCCGCCCAGGCTCGCCGCCACCGTCCGCGGGTGGTCCATGACCCAGCCGCTCACCTCGTTCAGGACCTTCTGGCCGCTCTCGCCGGCGAGCCACTTGTTGGCCGCCGCCTCGATCTCGGGCATGAGGGCCGTGACGAACTTGTTCACGGCGGCCGCGCCGTCCTTGTCCTTGAGGAGGCCGCCCGCGGCGCCGCCGGCGCTCTTGCCCATGGCCTCCACGCCCTGCTTGGCGTAGCCCAGGAGCGCCGCCGGGGAGACGTTGGCCTTCACCACCTCGAAGAGCTTGCCTCCCAACCACTTACCGAGCGCAGCCTCCCAGGACGCCTGGAGCTTGGCGAGGCGCTCTTTGTCGGTCGCGGCCTTGTCCTTGCCCCCGTCCTTGCCCCCGTCCTTGCTGGGCGCCAGGGCGGCCGCGCCCTCCTCGTACCCTGCGCCGCGAAGCTCGCGCTTGGCGTCGACACCCGCGTCCGCGGCGCTGTCGACGTTGTCATTCAGGGCCGCGGTTGCGGCATCGGGCCGGTTGCTCTTGGGTTCGTAGGTCGCCATGGTTCGCTCTCCCTCATCCTCTCCCGACGAACGACGAGAGGATACCACTGGATGCGCCTCGCACCCAAACATAGCGACGGCCGGAGGTTTCCACCCCCGGCCGTCGCGGTCCCCGTGATGGCTGGCGTCGGGTCCGGCTACTGCTGGCAGAGCCCCAGAGCCGGGGAGACCCCGATGTCGGTACACGTGAGCGCGGGATCCGGGCAGTCCGGGTGGGCCGTCGTCCCCAGGTCGCCCTCGCTGGCCGCGCAGCCGTACACGCAGGTCACGGTCCCCGAGCTGGTGAGGTCGGCGCAGCGGCCATTGGGGGCGCAGAACCCGTCGAAACCCGCGGGGCAGACGTCGCCCAGGCTCAGCGGCCAGGTCCCCGCGAGCGCGCTCGGGATGGGCACGCAGCGGTCCGCGGCGCCGTCCAAGAGCATCTCGGCCATGGCACAGAATTCTCCGGGATCCGTACACGTACCTCCGCCGTGGTAGTCACAACCCGTGCTGCACGCACCCACGGGCAGCAGCGTGTCGCCGCTCGCCAGCGGCGCGCACACGTCGCCGTCGCCGCAGCTCCCCGCCTCGCCGCTGGCCGCCGCCACGTTGCACACGGTCTTGCAAGTCCCCGAGATGCACCACATCCCTGCGCCGCAATCCTGGGCTGGCGTGGACGAGCAGTCGAGCCCGCAGTTGGTCACCGCCTCGTCGGCACAGATGCTGTCCCAGGACGTGGCTGAGCAGAAGTCGTCCACCGCCGCCGTGCAGGCGATGATTGCGGCGTCCGTGCAGGTGTCTCCACAACAGTCCGCCGGACCGCAAGGCTCGCCCAGGGCGGCGTTGGCCGGGTCGGTCTCCGAGCAAGCGCCTTGGGTCGGGTCGCTCGCCGAGGGCTCGCACCAGCCCGTGGCGCCGCAGGCCGGGTCGCTGGTGAAGGGCGTGCACGGGACGAAGCACATGCCCTGGTCCCAGGCGCTGCCGCTCTGGGTCGTGAACGGCGAGCAGGTGGCCGCGGGGTCCGCGCACGGCTTGTCGTTCGCCGCCGTACCCGTGGCGCACTCGGGGACGACGCAGGCCTGACCGATGCAGGCCAACCCCTTGGCGCAGTCGCTGTCCTGCCCGCAGCCGTCGCCCTGGACGCCCGTCCCCACCCCCTCACAGGTGCCGGTGCCGTCCACGAAAGCGCAGTCCGCGTAGTCGCCGCAGTCGGGGCTGAAGAAGCCGTCACAGCTCGGCGGGACGCAGACCGCACCCTCGGGCCCGCCGGGGACGCAGACCAGCCCCGTCTCGCTCCCCAGGCACGGGTCGGTGCCCATGGGGTCGCAGAACTGCGTGCAGGAGCCCACGCTGGGGTCGGCGTCTAGGGGGCGGCAGAACTCGGGGGCCGTGCACTTGGGGTCGGCCGGGGCGCCTGGCGTGCAGGTCACGATGCACGCGCCGTACTCCCACGTCTGCGTGTCGTTCATGGGGAACAGGACGCACTCCGCGTTGGGATCTTCGCACGCCTTGGCGTTGACCCCACCCGTGCAAGCGGGCACCTGGCACGTGCCGTCGATGCACATCGTGTTCGCGTCGCAGTCGGGGTTCTGCTGGCAGGTAGCTCCCGCGGCGCCGCTCCCGGCGTAGATGCACAGCCCATCCGCGCCCGCTGCGGGTAGGAAGATCTCGCACTTGGCGCCCGGGCCGCAGTCGTCGGTGTAGAAGCCCGTGCAGGTTCCTGGCGCGCAGAAGCCCTGCGTCTCCCCTGGCGCCGCCATGCAGGTCTCCCCGTTCGGGCAGCCCATGGCCACCTCGCAGGAGGCCCGGCACACGCCCATGTCGCCCTCGGTTGCCACGCAGACCCAGCCGTCCGCCGGTGTGTCAGCGGGGTAACAAGGGTCATCCGCCGCGGCGCACGGGGGCAGCGCGGTGTCGTCGATGGCGTCTGTCGCGGTGTCGTCGACGGTGTCCGCGGAGGCATCCACCGCCGTATCGGTGGCGGTGTCGTCGACGCCGTCGGTCGCTGTATCGGTGGCGGTGTCGTCGACCGTGTCCGTCGCGGTGTCCGTCGCCGTGTCATCGATGGCGTCCATCGCGGTGTCATCGACGGTGTCGGTAGCGGTGTCGTCGACCGTGTCCGCCACGGTGTCGGTGGCGGTGTCCGCCGCGGTGTCCGTCGCGGTGTCGGTCGCGGTGTCGGTCGCGGTGTCCGTCGCGGTGTCGGTCGCGGTGTCCGTCGCGGTGTCATCGACGGCGTCGGGCGCCGTGTCCATCACCGTGTCTGTCACCGTGTCCATCGCCGTGTCTGTCACCGTGTCCGCTTCGGTGTCGGGCGCCATGCCGTCCGCGCTCCCGTCGGGGTTCACGGTGGCGTCGGCCTGGGTGTCCGTCAGGGGGCTCGCCGGCGTGTCGTCGGGGCAACCGGCGAGGAGCAGCGATGCACCCAAGAGGGTCACGAGGAGGGGACGGCGTAGAGACATGGGGCGCTCCTTGGAGCAAGGCACGAGATGGTGGGGACAACGCGACGTCACGCGTGGAGCTGCGCGCCACGGCCACGGCCGGCCGCAGGAACTCCTCCGCGCGAGGGCTCATTGTATCGAGGACGCCCCCCCGGGCAACCATCGGTGCGCAGACCCGTTCGCACCGCCGCCACCGCAGCGCCGCGCTGACCGCTCGGTCGTCCCCTGGCCCCCCTCGGACCTGCACCGCCGAACCTCTCGGCCCGGGATGCCCGCGGCGCTCGTCAGGACGGGATATAGGTGCGGTAGCGGGGCTCCCACATGGCGCAGTCGATGCGCTCGTCGAGCTCCACGTCGGTGACCAGGTCGGCGACCCCGTCTCGCATGGCCTGCCGCGCCACGGCCTTGGCGATGTACCTGGCGGTCGTGCGGATCTCGGTGAGCGGGGGCAGCAGCGACGCCTCGGGGTCTTCGAGCGCGGGCGACTGTTCGCTCAACGCCACGGCCGCCGCCATGAACATGGCGTCCGTGATCCGCCGGGCGTTCACGGCCCGCACACCAAGCCCCACGGCTGGGAAGATGTAGACGTTGTTGCACTGGGCGATCGTGCGCTCGCGCCCGTTCACGGTCACCGGCGGGAAGGGGCTCCCCGTGCCCACGAGGGCGCGCCCGTCCGTCCACGCCATGAGGTCGGCCGGGGTCGCCTCCGCCTTGGACGTGGGGTTCGACAGCGGCAGGATGACGGGGCGCTCGCAGTAGCTGGAGATGGCCTGGATCATCTCCTTGTGGAAGGTGTTGGGGCTCCCCGTGGCGCCGATGAGGACCGTGGGGCGGGCCTTCTCGATGACCGTAGCCAGGGGGACGCGGCCGCCCCCATCCATCCACGGCGAGGCGGTCTTGGCGCTCTGCTGGATCGTCTCCTTGAGGGGCGTCATGCTGGCGCGCCCCTCGAACAACAGCCCCTTGGAGTCCGTGACCAGGAGGCGGCGGCGCGCCTCCTCCTCGGTGAGCCCTCGGCTCTTGAGCGCCAGCAGCAGCAGCTCCGAGGCCCCAAAGCCCGCGGACCCTGCTCCCACGGTGAGGAAGGTCTGGTCCTCGATGGCCTCGCCCTTGGCGGCGAGGGCCGAGAGCACCGTCCCCACGATGACCGCCGCCGTCCCCTGGATGTCGTCGTTGAAGGTGCACAGACGGTTCCGGTAGCGCTCCAGCAACGGCTCCGCGTTGTTGCTCGCGAAGTCCTCCCACTGGAGGGTGACGGACGGGAAGCGGCGCATGACCGCCTGCACGAAGCGCTCGACGAAGGCGTCATACTCGGGCCCGCGGATGCGGCGATGACGCCACCCGTGGTAGCGCGGGTCGTGGAGGCGCTCCTCGTTGTCCGTCCCCACGTCCAGAAGCACCGGGAGGGTCGTCGCTGGGTCGATCCCACCGCAGAGGCTGTAGAGCGTCAGCTTCCCGATGGGGATGCCCATGCCGCCAGCCCCTTGGTCCCCCAGCCCGAGGATGCGCTCCCCATCGGTGACGACGATGATCTCCACGTCGCTCTTGATGTTCGCCAGGATCCGATCGATGCGGAAGCGGTCGGGGTAGCTCACGTACAGGCCGCGCGGGCGTCGGAAGATCTTGCCGAACCGCTCACACGCCTGGCCCACCACCGGCGTGTAGACGATGGGCGTGAGCTCCTCGATGTGATTGAGCAGCAGGCGGTAGAAGAGCGTCTCGTTCTCGTCCTGGAGCTGGCGCAGGAAGATGTGGCGTTGGAGATCGTTGTCTTTGCTTCGGTACTCCTCATAGGCGCGGTCCGCCTGGGCGCCGATGGACTCCACGTGGGGGGGCAGAAGCCCCAGCAGCCCGAACTCGCTGCGCTCCCGCTCCGTGAACGCCGTCCCCTTGTTGAGCAGCGGCTTCCCCAGCAGATCGCGCCCCCGCAGCCGCACCTCGACCGGCTTCCGCTCGTTTGGGCACCCCATCTTCAGCCTCCTTGGTGTTCATCGACCGCCGGCCCGCGTACGCCCTGCGGGCCCGCCAGCTCGGCGGGGGCGCTAGGTCGTGCGCCGCGCGTGGCACGCGTCCCCCCGACGTGGCGGGGAGTCTAGCACCAGCCGGCGCCCAAGGCGCGAGGGATTTCTTGGGATAACAAAAGGTTGTCGCGCTATCCCGCGGGGCCCGCCGGGCCCACCCGGGCGGCCTCACCGAACCCGCGATCGCGCCCTACAGGCATCCCTGGAAGCCAGCAGGTTGATCCTCTGACCACGTGGCGTCGAACAGGTTGCCGGGCCCGGGCGCCTCTCGGAGGGCGCCGTACGTGAAGTTCCCGGCCCCCTCGTCGAAGTGCATGAGCAGCAGCGTGTCCCACCGAGGAGGCATCGCCGTGGGGACCGAGAAGTTCCCGTCGTAGATGCGGCCGGCCGAGATGCGCAGCTCGTCGAAGCCCAGGGTGAGGAAGTCCTCGGTGCCCGCCGTGGATCCCACGTACAGCGGGTCCGTGGACGTCAGCGCCAGCGCGCCCGAGATGACGGCGCCCGTCTCGGCGACGCCGTCCAGCCACCACCAGAGGGTGGCCTGCGCCGACGCGCCGTCGCCGGAGAGCGTGCGCGCCACGGCCACGTGGTGCCAGCCCGGCTCCAGCGTCCCCTGGGTCACCACCGGGTTGTCCTGCCCGCCGAACTGACCCTCGGTCCACTTGAGCCGCACCCCGGAGCCCGCGGCGACCGCGCGGATGTCCCAGTCCTGGGCCCCCGCGATCCCCTGCCCTCGCCCGAGGATGACGCCGTCCGCCGGCCCATCCACCCGCAGGAAGAACTCGACCGTGAGGTCCTGGGCCGTGTCCAGCGCGGCCGGCGATGCGAGCGCCACCGTCGCGGCGTTCGAGGCGTCGAGGGCGAGCGAGTAGGGCGTGCAGGACAGCGGCGCGCACTCCGCGCCGGCCAGCTCCTTGCCGGAGAAGGCGTCGTCCGTCGCCGGCGTAGCCCCCGCCCACACGAGGACCTCGGTGCCCGCCGCGTCGCCGCTCCGGCCTGGGATGCGCTCGTCGAAGTGGTACAGGGCCAGCGTGTCGGCGTCCGTCTCGAAGGGGACCTGCGCCAAGGCGAAGTTGCCGGCATAGCGGAGGACGCTGCTCACGCGCAGCTCATCGAGGTCTCCCCGCAAGCTGTTCTCCCCAGCGGTGGGGCCGCAGCCGACCATCGCCGCCGCGGTGGGGGTCGGCGTCCCCAGGGGCCCTGGCGCTGGGAGAGTCTGCTGGAATCCATTGTAAAACCACTGCACGACGGGGCCCGTCGCCTCCGGGTCGCGTTGGACCACGACGTGTTGCCACTGGCCGGCCACCAGCGTGGGCCCCACGAAGCTCACCGCGGCGCCCGTGTCGTCCGCGTCGTGCCACACGAGCTCGGGTGTCCCGTTGCTGTCCGCGTCCTCGTACGCGAGGCGGAGCGCCGAGCCACCGTCCAGCGGGAGCACGAACAGCGTCGCGTCTTGCGGGCCCGCCTCCGGCCGCACGTAGAGCTCCACGGTCAGGGGCCCCACGGGGCCCGCCCACGCCGTCACCGGCCCTTCCAGCAGGCACGCGCCCGTGCCTAGGTGCACGGCCCCTTTCTGGCACAGCGGCAGGGTGCAGCCGGGGGCGCAGTCCGGCGCGGGGCCGTCGCACTGCTCGTCGCCCTCGGGCGTGCCGTTTCCACAGCAGTTGGGGATGACCTCCACGCTGCACTGGGCGGTGTCCGGGTCGCACACGGGCGTCTCGCACGTCCCCGCGGGGCACTGCTTCCAGCCTTGCCCCTCACACACGCCGTCCTGGCACGAGGAGGCGGACGTGCACTTGTTGTTGTCGTTGCAGGTGAGGCCGTTGGGGACGGGTTCGGGTTCGCACTGGCCGGTGGCCGGGTTGCACACGTTGTTGAGGCACACGTCCGGGTTCACGGGGCAGGTCCCCGCCACGGGCGGCTGCATGACGCACACCCCCGACGGGGCTCCCTGGCAGGCGTACACGCCGTTGCACTTGTCGCCGTCGTCGAAGCCCTCGCAGGCGGCGTCGTCCGCGCAGGGGCACGCGGTGAAGTCCGGGTTCCCCACGCACTCGTTGAACTGGTTGCACAGCTCCCCGGTGGTGCACGGATCCCCGTCCTCGCACGCCGTGCCGATGGGGAGGGGGCTGGGCTTGCACTCACCCGACTGGGGGTCGCACACGTTGGGCTTGCAGGCGATGCCGGAGTCCTCGCACTGCACTTCGGACGACGGATCCTCCACGCACTGCGCCTGCCCCCCCGTGTCGTCACATACGTACTCGATGCACTTGCTGGGCGATGTGCAGGTCGTGGACTCCTGCCACGAGGTGCACCCCGTGTCCGGGTTCGCCGTGCACGTCTCGATCTTGGCCGGCGCGTCGGGGGCGCAGCGGCTCTTGCCGGCCTCCTCGCACGGGTTGTCGCAGGCGGGGACGTCGGCCGCGTCCACGTCGGTGGCGTCGCCCGCGTCGGCCGTGTCGGCGGTGTCCGGGATGTCCTGGGCGTCGTCGATGTCTGCGACGTCTGCGACATCTGCGACGTCCGCCGCGACGTCTGGAGCATCCTCCGCGCCATCCGGTCCCGTGTCGGCGGTGTCGTCGCTGGGGCCGTCGGCGAGCGGGGTGTCGTCCGGCACGTCCTCGGAGATCTCTCCGGAGCCCACTTCGGGGAGGTCGTAGAACTTGCTGCACCCGGTCATGGCGAGCGCGGAGGTGGCCAGGACGACCACCAAGGGCAGCCCCAACCTGGGGCCCGTCGAGCGGCGCGCGTCGAGAGTCGTTCGCGTCGGATCCACTGCCTTCGTTCCTTTGTCCGAGCCGTCGTGTCCCCCGGCCCTGTCCGCGAGGGGGGCACTGTGTGGGGCGGGGGCCGCTGTGAGGGGTGTCTGGCGTCCGCGCGATGAGGAGGCCGCCGCGGCCGCGCCCGGGCGCGTGCGCGACGGTCCCCCAGGGGTCGTGGGACCTGCGCAGGATAGCGCGACGGGTGCCGTGTCGCCACCGCGCGGGGCTGGCCCCGATCCGCCACCTACTCTGGGATTCGGCTTTGGAGCCCGCGTGTGGGCGTC
>CAYZID010000198.1:0-11288 GCA_964478315.1 uncultured Myxococcales bacterium
CCGCCCACACGCGGGATCCAAAGCCGAATCCCAGAGTAGGTGGCGGTTCGGGGGCCCGCACCACACCCTTGGCGCCGCGGGCGCGACGCGGTACGGGTAGGGTCCCTGCGCGAGCTACGCCCGCGCGGCGCCCCGGGAGGCTACCACGTGTTCCCCCTCGCCACGTCCGTCCGCAGCGTTCGCCCCCCTCTGGTGACGCTGCTCCTCATCGCGATGAACGTATGGGTCTTCCTGGGGGAGACGCACCTGCGCCCGGAGCAGCTCGACGCCGTGGTTCACCTCTACGGGCTCGTCCCCCTGCGCCAGACGGTCGCGCTGCGCCAGGCCCCCGGCGACCTCAGCCTGTGGCTGTGGCCCATCTTCACGTCCATGTTCCTCCACGGCGGCTGGGCCCACATCATCGGCAACATGATGTTCCTGTGGGTCTTCGGCGCCGGCCTGGAGAGCCGCCTGGGGCACGCCCGCTTCCTCCTCTTCTACCTGGGCGCGGGCGTCTTCGCGGCCCAGGCCCAGGTCGCCTCGGCTCCCCTGTCCGTGGCCCCCATGGTGGGCGCCTCGGGGGCCATCGCCGGGGTCATCGCGGGCTTCGTCCTCCTCTACCCCCGGGCCCGCGTCTTCCTCATGCTCCTCCTCGTCTTCATCCCGGTCTTCTTCTCCCTCCCCGTCCTCGTCTTCGCCGGCCTCTGGTTCGCCGAGCAGCTCCTCAACGGCGTCGTGGCGCCGCTGTCCGGCGAGGCGGGACGGGCCGGCGGCGTGGCCTGGTGGGCCCACATCGGCGGCTTCTTGGGGGGCGCCGCGCTCCTGCCCATCCTCCTCGATCGCCAGCACCAGGGACACCGCCCCCCCCACTACGCGGCGCCCCAGCACCTCAACCGCCCGTACTGACCCCCGCGCTGCCCCGCTGCGCCGGATCGTCACCCTCCCCTCGCCCTCGTACACGGTCGCTCGACGACAAAGGCCTCTGCCATGGGAAACGGAGTCACGGAACTCATCTGGATCTTCTTCGTCTTCGCGGCGCTCCAGCCGGTCCTGCGTCAGCGCCTCCTGGAGTCCCAGCGTCTGCGCCTCATGCGCGCCTTCGAGCGCAAACGGCGCGCGCGCGTCATCCTCCTGGTACACCGCCAAGAGGCCATGGGCCTGCTGGGCTTCCCGCTCGTGCGTTACATCGACATCGAGGACTCCGAGGAGATCCTCCGGGCCATCCGCTCCACACCGGACGACCTCCCCATCGACCTCATCCTCCACACCCCCGGCGGGCTGGTGCTCGCCGCCGAGCAGATCGCCCGCGCCCTGGCGGACCACCCGGCCAAGGTGACCGTCTTCGTGCCCCACTACGCCATGAGCGGCGGGACCATGCTCGCCCTGGCCGCCGACGAGGTCGTGCTGGACCCCCACGCCGTGCTCGGCCCGGTGGACCCCCAGCTTGGCGCCCACCCTGCGGCCGCCGTGGTCCGACTCGTGGAGACCAAGCCCCTCGCCGACATCGACGACCAGACCCTCATCGAGGCCGACCTGGGCCGCATGGCGCTGGCCCAGGTGGGGGAGCGGGTCAAGGCGCTGCTGGCGCGCCACATCGACGACCCGGCCGAGGTCGAGCGCGTCGCGGACCTCCTGAGCCAAGGCCACTTCACCCACGACCACCCCTTCACCGCCCAGGACGCCCGCTCCTGGGGCCTGCCCATCTCGACCGACCTCCCCCCCGAGGTCCACGAGATGATGGCCCTGTATCCCCAGCCCAAGCACCGCACGCCGGCCGTACAGTACCTCCCCGGTCCGCCCCAGGGCTCACCGCGCGGCGGCGGGGCCCAGCGCCCCTGAGCGTCTCCGCCGCGAAGCAGGCTAGCCACCGCCGCGGGGATCAACTAAACACGCGTGTCCCCCGCGCCCGCGAGGCCCCATGCACGACACCGCTCAGCCCGCCACCCCCGAGGAGCGCCGGACGGCCCGCGAGATCGCGGCGCGCCGCACCTTCGCCATCATCTCCCACCCCGACGCCGGCAAGACGACGCTCACCGAGAAGCTCCTCTTGTACGGCGGCGCCATTCAGATGGCCGGGTCCGTCAAGGCGCGCCGAGCCGCCCGGCACGCCACGAGCGACTGGATGGAGATGGAGCGCCAGCGCGGCATCTCGGTGACGACCTCGGTCATGCAGTTCACCTACGGCGAGCACTGCGTGAACATCCTCGACACGCCAGGGCACCAGGATTTCTCCGAGGACACCTACCGCACCCTCGCGGCCGCCGACGCCGCCGTCATGCTCATCGACGCCGCCAAGGGCGTGGAGCCCCAGACCGAGAAGCTCTTCCGCGTCTGCCAGCTCCGCAAGCTCCCCGTCTTCACCTTCGTCAACAAGATGGACCGCCACGGCCGCGAGCCCCTGGACCTCATGAGCGAGATCGAGGAGCACCTGGGCATGCCCGCCTACGCGTCCAACTGGCCCGTGTTCGAGGGGCCGGAGTTCCGCGGCGTGTACGACCGGGAGACGGAGGAGATCCACCTGTTCCAGGCGGCCCGCCACGGGCAGACGGCCATCGAGGCCCAAGTCCTCCGCCGGGACGACCCAGCGCTCTCCGAGCACCTGTCCCCCGCCGCCCTGGCGCGCCTGGACGAGGACATCGAGCTGCTGGACGTGGCCGGCGACGACACCTCCCCGGAGCGCGTCCTCGCGGGGGCGCTGACGCCCATGTTCTTCGGCTCCGCCCTCACGAACTTCGGCGTGGAGCTCCTCCTCCAGCGCTTCCTGGCCGCCGCCCCCGCCCCCACCCCCCGCCGCACGGTCCAGGGCGAGACCGTCCCCGTCACCGCGCCCTTCTCGGGCTTCGTGTTCAAGATGCAGGCGAACATGGACGCCTCCCACCGCGACCGCGTAGCCTTCCTGCGCGTGTGCTCGGGGCACTTCCACAAGGGCATGAAGGCGACCCTCACCCGCACGGGGAAGGTGCTGAGCCTCAAGAACCCCACGGCCTTCATGGCGCGCGAGCGCACCGTCGTGGAGGAGGCCTACGCGGGTGACATCGTGGGGCTCTACGATCCGGGCGTGCTGCGGATCGGCGACACCCTCGCCGTGGACGGGCGGGTGGAGTACGAGGGCATCCCGCACTTCTCCCCGGAGCACTTCCGGCGCGTGCGCGTCAAGGACCCCCTCAAGCGCAAGCAGCTCGCCAAGGGGCTCGCGCAGCTCACCGAGGAGGGGGCGATCCAGGTCTTCGCCGACGACTTCACCGAGCAGCAGGACATCGTGGGAGCCGTGGGCGTCCTGCAGTTCGACGTGCTGGCCCATCGCCTGAGCCACGAGTACCGCGTCGACGTGGTCCTGGAGCCCATGCCCTACAAAGTGTGCCGCTGGGTGGTGGGCGACGGCTTCGACCGCAAGACCTTCCGCAAGGCGCCATCGAGCCTCCTGGTCCGGGACCGCGACGGGCACCCCGTGGTCCTCTTTCCCACCGAGTGGGGCCCCAACTGGGTGGCGGACAAGAACCCCGGGCTGGAGCTCCTGCCCGTCTCGCCCATCGCCGCCCACGCCGGGCGCCTGTCCTGAGGCGCGCGCTGCTTCAGAGGGCGTGGAGCAGGGCGTAGACGCCGAAGGCGACCGCGCCCGCCAGCGTCGGCGTCGCCACCCAGCCCACGACGATCTCCACGAGCTTGCGCCCGGAGAGCGTGCGGACGCCCTGGACGAGCCCCACACCCGCCAGGGAGCCCACGACCGCCTGAGAGGACGACACGGGGACGCCGATGATGGCGAAGACGTGGAGCCCAAAGGCGATGACGAGCTGCACGGAGAAGGCGCTGGGGAGGTCCAGGGGGATGATGCTGTGGCCCACCGTCTCGATGACCGGGCGCGAGAAGAACAGCACGCCCGCGGCGATGGACACGGCGCCCAGGACGGCCAGGACTTGGGGGGAGATGACGTCGAGGTCCAGGAAGAAGACCGGCCCCACGGCCACGCCCAGATGGGCCGCGCCCAGCGCATACGAGGCGTAGGCGGAGGTCCCGATGACGAGCCAGGCCATGACACGCCGCGCCTGGCGCTCGTTGGGGATGTGGGCGAGGGCGAGCAAGACCAGGCGATAGACCACGTAGGTCATGGCCGCCGTGGCGAGGGGACAGAGGACCCAGGTGCCCATGATGCCCAGCGTCTGGGACCAGTCGATGTGCAGGTCCCCGGCGAGTCCCACGCCCGCCACGGCGCCCACGACGGATTGGGACGTGGACACCGGCAGCTTGCGGAAGGTCGCCACGGTGACCAACAGCCCCCCGCTCACCAGGGCGGCGGCCACGGCGACGGCGTCCAAGGGGTCGGTGACGATCCCCTTGCCGATCGTGTCCGCCACGCCCTCCCCTTCCAGCAGCGCCCCGGCGATGACCATGGTGGCGGACAGGATGACGGCGGTGCGGAACCGGAGGAGCCCGGCGCCGATGGTGGCGCCGATGCAGTTGGCGGCGTCGTTGGCGCCCACGTTGGCGCCCACGTACAGCCCGATGAGGACGACGGCGATGGCGAGGATCAAGGGGTCGACACCTCTCGTGGACCCTCCCCCGTGCGGAGGGCCTGGTCGTGTGGTCGCGTGGAGGCCCCGTGGGACTCAGGCCATCTTCCGGCGGATGGCGATGAGAGACAGGGCGTCGCCCGCGTTCTCGACCTGGTCACTGACCGACGTGACGCGGTTCGTGGTCTCCAGGAACAGGTACTTGTCCAGCTTGTCCACGTCGGGGAGCTTGTAGACGGCGCGCACGACCTGGAACTGGATCCGATCGACCTGGCTCTCGGTGCGCCCCACGGTCTTGATCTCCTCGCGGATGGCGTAGTCCCCCTCCGCGATGCGATCCAGGAGCGGTGGCAGCCGGTTGTAAGCCTCCACCGTGAGGCGCGCGATCTCGCGCAAGGGCTCGTGGGCGATCTCCGGGATGACGGGGCGCACGAGGCTGAGGAAATCACCGCAGGCCTCGGCCTTGTTGGCAACGCGGTCGACGGCCTCGAGCATCGTGATGGCGTCCTCGCGCTGGGTGGCGAGGAGCCCGCCCTTGAAGAGCTTGTGCTCCACCTCGAAGCGCACCTTGTCGGCCTCGCTCTCCACCTCGTCGATGTGGCGGGACTCGACCTTGAACTCCGTGTTGCCGGCCAAGTACTCGACGACCATGCGCTCGTAGCGCGCCACGGCCTCGCCCACCAGCGCGGCGTGCTGGAGGATGAGCTTCTGGATCTTGCGCTGCTTCTTCTTGCCAAACATCGCCCAACTCCTCGGACGTCGTGGAAGTGGCGGAAGTGGGCCCCGGCGCGCCCCGAGCGCCGCACGTGGGACCGTCGCACACGTCGCGGGCCGGAATATCTACCGCGGCGCTCCTTGCGACGCCAGCCTCCTCCCCCGTTCGGTTGCGCTCCCTCGCGGCGCGCGGCACGATCCCGCCCATGATCGAACGCTACGTCTTCCTCAAGCTGAACGCCGCCCACGCCACCCCGGACGGGCGCCGCGCCGTGGCGGCCGAGACCCGCGCGCGCCTCGCCTCCCTGCCGGGCGTCCGAGACCTCCGCGTGGGCCTGCCCGCCGACGAGCGAGCCGCGGAGGCCTGGGACGTGAGCATCGTCGTCGCCTTCGACGACCTGGACGCGGTGGAACCCTACCGCGTCCACCCCACCCACCGCGCCTACGTGGACGATTACCTCCGCCCCATGCTGGCGAGCATCGCGGCTTGGAACTTCGAGATCCCCTGAGCCCCGGGCGACCCGGGCTCAGGCAGCCCGGCGCTTGTCTCGGCCCGGCCGCACCCACCGCGTGAGTCGCTGGACGCGCAGGTCCCGATCGGCCGCCCGCTGCTCCGCCACGACGACGGCCGCCTCGTCCCCCGCGGCACGCGCGGCGGACAGGGTTCGCTCGGCCTCCCTCCGACGAGCCAAGGCGCGCAGCAGTACCAGGCCCCATACCAACACGGCGCCCGCCAGCGTCCCCGCGGCCACCCACCAGACCGTCCCACTCATGGCGCCCTCGCTTGCCGTCCGACGCCAGAGTCTACCGCACCCCACCGCGCCGCCAAGAGCATCCCGCGGCCATCTTCCCCCCCAAAAGGCCCACGCTTCGCCCCCCCCGACCTTGCGACCGCCCCAAGCCCAAGAGCCTCCGGGCTGGCCGGCGCGTGGCCGGTGTCCTACCATGCCGCCCTCGCGGGGAAGCCACGAGAGCGCACAGGGGCACGCCGTGCTGAGGCTCAAGAAGAAGACGGAGTACGCGCTCATCGCCTTGCAGGCGCTGGGACAGCTCCAAGACGGGGCCCTGCTGAGCAGCCGCGAGCTCGCGAGCCGCTTCGGGATCCCGGACATGCTCTTGGCCAAGGTGCTCCAGGCCCTCAAGCGCCACGGGCTGGCCACGTCCGTCCAGGGCTCCGCGGGGGGCTACCGCCTGGCCCGCCCGCTCCGCGCGATCCAGCTCATCGAGGTCTTCGAGATCTTCGGGGAGACGATGGATCTCGTGAGCTGCTCGGGGGGCTCGCCCATCTGCGACCCCCTCATCCGCTGCGACATCCAGGGCCCCATGCTGGCCCTGAACGAGGCCCTGCGGGACTTCCTCCAGGGACTCTCCCTGGACGAGCTGTTCCACCGCGGCGCGCCCGCGCCCTCGCGCCCTTTGGAGATCTACCTCCGCGCGGGCAGCGACGACTGATCGCCCACGGTCACGCCGCCCCCGCCGGTCAGGCCGACGCGGCGAGGGACCGGCTGTGCTTCCGCCGCGCCACGGCCAGGCGCCGCTCCGCGTCCGCCAACAGGAGGCCGTCGCCCGCCTCGCGGGCGTAGCCCACGGCCTCCTCCAGGTGGCGCACCGCCCGGTGGGAGCCCCGCGCCGCCTCGGCCAGCGCCAGGCAGGCCCGAGCGAGCTGCCCGGGACCGGTGGCGGCCTTGAGGGCGCGGCTCCCGTAGCGCACGGCGTCCGCCGCGAGCCCTCGGGCCAGCATGGCCCGCGCCATCCCCAGCGCCGCGGCCGCCACGTCGCCCCCGCTGGAGGCCGCCTCGCGCAAGGCCGTGCGGAGCAACCGCGTGCCCTCCTCGGCCTCCCCGCAGGCGACCAGCGCCTCCCCCAACCCCACCCGGGCCCGCAGGTCCTCGGCCCGCAACCCCGCGGCCTGTCCCAAGGTGCGCGCCGCCCGGAACGTGTCCGCCGCGCGCGTGACCGAGCCGGCGTCCAGCTCCACCTGACCCAGCCGCACGAGGCACCGAATCGCCTCCACGGGCCGCCCGAGATCCCGGAAAGCGTCCCGGGCCTGGCGCAGGTTCGTCCGCGCGCCCTCGGCGTCCCCGGCAGCCACGGCCACCTCCGCGCGCACCTGCTGGGCGAGCGCCTCCACGCCCCGGGCGCCGCGGGCGTCCACGTGGCGGAGCGCCTGGACCACCTCGCGCGCCTGGGCCAGATAGGCCTCGGCCTGCTCCAGCCGCCCGGCCCGCGCCTCCGTGCGCGCCAGGAGCGCCGCCAGCTCCCCGTCCAACACACGCGGGCCGCCCGCGCCACCGCCTCCTCCGGTAGGGGGCGCGGGGCCCAGCCCCTCGCGCGCCTGGCGCAGCACGTCCGCCGCCCGCGCGTCCTCCCCCACGTCCAACAGCGCCGCCGCGAAGGCGACCAGCTCCCCCGGATGCTTGGCCCCCGCGCCCACGGCCTGGAGTCCGTCCACGAGCTCCAACGCCCCGGCGCGGTCCCCGGAGAGGAGCCGCATCCGAGCCCGACGGATCTGCTCCCGGGCCGCGCCCCCGATCCCCGTGACCTCCACGAGCCGCCCGTAGGCACGCTCGGCCAGGCGCCACACCCCCAGGCGCTCGCAGCGCTCGGCCAGGCGCAGGAGCTGGGCCCGGTTCGCCTCGTGCCAGGCGGCGGCCAGGGGCGCGTCCAGCCCGCCGACCAGGCGCACGCGCCGCATGAGCCAGCGCGCCATCTCCGGCGGAAGCCCCCGTTTGAGGTACATGCGCGCTGCCTGGACGCGGCGCTGCCCACCCTCGTCGTCTCCGAACACCGCCGTGAGCCACGCCTGCTCCGCCTCGCCCCCCCCCAGGTGCCGCAGTGTCTCGGGCAGCAGCGTGGAGATGACCTGCCCCGGTTGGGGGAGCGCCGCGTCCTCGGGGAGCTGCGCCAGCAGGCTGAGCCCCAGGGGGTTGCCCCGCGCGGCCGCACCCAATCGGGCGCGCCGCTCCCGGGGCACGCCCACGCTCTCCAGCAGCGCGCCGGCCGCCCGGATGCCCAGGGGCCGGAGCTCCAACCGGGGGGGCCGTAGGTCGCCGAGCAGGGGCACCCGATCCGCCCCGTCGCCGGTCGTGAGCACGAGGGTCCAGGGGCGCGCCGACGCGAGCTTCCACACGCCCGCGAGGATCTCCGCGGACGCCTCGTCCACGTGCTCCACGTCGTCGAGCCCGATGAACAGCGCCCCGCCGTCGGCCGCGTGGGCCAGGACCTCGGCCACCGTCGTCGCCACCTCGTGGGGGGTGACGTGCTCCTCGCCCACCTGGTCGGCCACGACGAGGGACAGGATCTCCCGATCTCGCAGCGCCAGCCCCTGGATGCGCGCCTCGAAGGCCTCGCGGTCGCGCTCCCCGGGGATGCCCAGGGCCGCCCGCACCAGGCGGGAGACGGTGTGCCCCGGCCACACGTGGGCCACGGGCGAGACGCGCACCACGAGGCTCCGGCGCGCCGCCGCCGCCGCGCGGAGCACGGCCGACTTGCCCGACCCGCGCCCGCCCACGAGCACCGCCGCCCGCAGGCCGTCGCGCCGCGCCTCCTCCACGAGCTGGTCCAGGGCGCGCCGCACCTGCCCCCGCCCCTGGAGGGTGGGCAGCTCGCGCGCGCTCGTCCGCCCCGCGCCCGGCGTCACCGCCACGCACGCCAGCGGGGCTCCGCTGGGCAGGAAGACCCCGGTCAGCGGCCGCCCTCGGACCCCGGCGGCCTCCACGAGCTCCGCGGGCAGGGCCACCGCGCCGGGGGGCGCCACGGCGGCGAGCCGACGCGCCACGTCCCGCCCCAGGCGTCCGCGGCCGCCCTCGGCCGCACCGCCCTCGTGCTGGGTGTGGCAGGCGCCCACCCGGAGGCCCAGCCCGTGCTCGGCGGCGATCTGCTCCAGGCCCAGCAGGGCGCGCACGAGGTGGCGCAGGGCGTCGTCTCGGGAGACGCCGCGGTCCACGCGGGGGCGCACGACGACCCCCAGGGCCTGGCGCTCCACCTCCCACCCCTCGGCCTCGCGGGCGTCCAGCCAGCCCTGCACGGGGCCAGAGCGCAGGACACGGGGATCCGCCGCCGCGAGGTGCCCCACGACGTCCGCCACGCCGCCACGCCGCGGCGCCGACGCCCGACCCGCTGGGACCTCGGCCCGGGGTGCAGG
The DNA here is from genome assembly GCA_964478315.1 of uncultured Myxococcales bacterium. Classification (GTDB taxonomy): domain Bacteria; phylum Myxococcota_A; class UBA9042; order PHBI01; family JAAZYN01; genus CAYZID01. The sequence continues at coordinate 9,346 of CAYZID010000198.1, forward strand.
AGGCGCCCCAGGCGCGGACGGGCGGGGAGCCCCCGGCCGGAGCCCCACCGTCACATCCAGGCGCGTGCCGCAGAGGTTGCACACGCGGTGCCCCGGGGGGTGCGGGGCGGCGCAGGTGGGGCACACGCGGTCGGCCTCCGGGACCTCGCCGCCGGGGATCTTGAGCTCCACCTGCCCCAGGATGTCCCCGAGCCGCGCCGCGCCGGCCGCCTCCGCGGCGCCCTGGGAGACGGACTGGAGGGTGGGCATGAGCATCATGGCGCCGGCGTCTTGGCGCGTAGGCGCCTCGGACAACGAGGCGGGCGGGGCCGCGTCCAAGAGCAGCGCGACGTCATCGCGGTCGCCCAGGCCGCCCACGAAGGACATGGCCTCCAGCCGGGCGGCGACCTCGGCCGCGGTGGAGGGGCGATCCGCCATGTCCTTGGCCAGCAGCTCCTCCACCAGGGCCACGAGCTCCTCGGGCGTCTCCTCGGCGCCCGGGAACCCGGTGATGGGGGGCGGGGCGTCGTTGATCTGCTTCATGCACAGGCCCACGGAGTTCTCGTCCGCGAAGGGGCGCTCGCCGGTGAGCATCTCGAACATGATGATCCCCAGCGCATAGAGGTCGCTGCGTGGGTCGGGGGCCTTGCCCAAGATCTGCTCGGGGCTCATGTACGCCGGCGTCCCGGCGATCTCGATCGTGGAGAGCTGGCGCTGGAGTGAGCCCTCGCCCGGCTCGCGGACCACGCGGGCGATCCCGAAGTCCAGGACCTTGGCCCACACGCGGTCCTCCACCGTCGTGAGCTGGACGTTGTCGGGCTTGAGGTCGCGGTGCACCGTCTGGTGACGGTGGGCCTCGGTGAGCGCCCGGCACACCTGGATGGAGATCGCCGCCACCAGGGCGGGCTCCAGGGGCGCGCGGTAGTAGATGAGATCCCCGAGCGTCCAGCCCTGGACGAGCTCCATGACGATGTAGAGGTGCCCCTCGTTGGAGCGCCCGAAGTCGTAGACCGTCACGACGTTCGGGTGGATGAGACGGCTGGCGCTCTGGGCCTCCCGGAAGAAGCGCTTCACGGCGCGGGGCTCGTGGGTGAGCTTGGGGTGGAGGACCTTGACGGCCACCTCGCGATCGTTGGTGGGCTGGAAGGCTCGGTAGACGGTCCCCATCCCGCCGCTGCCGATGACGCCCCCGATCTCGTACCGCCCGTCCAGGGTGTGGCCCGTGAGCAGGGGCGCGTTGGGCACCTGCAGGAGCCCGGACCCGTCCACGGGGCAGACCTCCACCTCCACCGGGTAGGTGGCGTTGCAGGTGGGGCAGACCATCATGGCATCGGGCTCTTCCGCGCCGAGCGGCGCATCGGGGGGCGTGTCGCGCTCCACGTCGCCGTGTCCCTGCTGTCGTCTCCGCTCGAACATGCGGCCCCCTTTCAGCCCGTCCCTGCCCGCCCCCGCGGCCCGCCTGGGCGCGCCGTGTGGTTCCTCGAACCGCCCTGCGAACACAGGACTCGCGGGCATTCCGCCGTCAGCCTAGGGGCAGTCCCCCAGGCTGTCGAAAAAGGGCCTACATCCACTTCCCTTTGAGTTGTGTGCGCGACCAGGCACGCGGAGCGCTGCGCACGCCTCCCGTCGCCTGGGCGGCGGGGGGACTCGCGCAGGGCTCGCCCGCTGGCTGCGGAGCCGCCGAAACTCGTGTATGAACGCCTCATGCCGATGTCAGCTCCTCGCACTCCTCTTTCGGCCACCGAGCGCACGTGGGAGGTGGGCTCCCTGGCCGTTTTGGCCCTCGTGACCAGCGCCGCGTGGGGGGCCGCCTGCCAGCCCTCGACGCCCCCGGCACCCCAGCCGGACGTGGCGGCGCTCAAGGCGCAGCTCAAGGCCGAGGTCCGGGCCGAACTCCAGGCCGAGCTCGCGGCTAAGGCCTCCCCGCCGCCCCCGCCCACCCGCAAGCCCGAGCTGTCCCCGGC
>CAYZID010000199.1:0-7264 GCA_964478315.1 uncultured Myxococcales bacterium
TCGGCGTGACAGATGTGTGTAGGAGAGGGAGTCGTGGGGGCGGGCGCAGGTGTACAGGAGGCAGGGGGCGGGGGGGGGGGGGGCGGCGGGGGCGGAAACGGGCGCTACGCCTCGGGCCCCGAGTCCAGGGCCGCGATGTCGGCGAAACGCAGACCGAACTTGGCCAGGTACTTGCGCAGCCGGTCGCTGTCGTTTCGACTCGCTTTCCGGGCCCGGGACGCGGCGAACAGCGTGCGCCCCGCTTCCGCCAGCGACCGCGAGCGGCGCACCACGGACACCACGTCGGCGAGCTGCACGCGGTCGAAGCGGTCCAGGGCCACCAAGCCCTCGGCGCCCAGCAACCTCTCCAGTGCGGCCAGGCCCCCGCCCTCTCCGCGAGCGTGGGCCGCCTGGGGCGCGACGGGCGTGGCCCCCGCCACGGCGGACGCCTCGCTCCCCACCCCGAACCCACCCGCGCGCCGACCACCCCGGTTGGCCCAGGACCGCTCGAGGCGGGCGATCTCCTCCGCCACATCCGCCTCGGTGATCCGCCCCCCCACCGCCAAGGTCGCCATGCGCTGGACCGCCGCGTTGAGATCCCGAAAGTTCCCCCGCCACGAGGCCCCCGGCGAGGTGGCGAAGGCCAAGAAGGCGCGCCGCGCCTCGTGGGACATCCCCACCCGCCGGCCGTTCGCGCGGGCGTAGGCGTCCAGCTCATAGTCCAAGTTCGGCTCGATGTCCTCTGGCCGCTCCGTCAACCCGGGCAGGTGGAAGGTCCACAGGTCCACCCGCGCGAGGAGGTCCTCGCGGAACCGCCCCTGGGCCACGGCGGCCCCCAGGTCGCGGTTCGTCCCCGCCAAGAGCTGAAAGTCGCTGGACACCTCCCGGTCCGCCCCCACCGGCAAGAAGCGCCCCTCCTCCAGCGCCCGCAAGAGCATCGCCTGCTCGTCGAGCCCCAGCTCCCCCACCTCGTCCAGGAACAGCAGGCCCCCATCCGCCGCCCGCAGCAGCCCCGGCCGCTCCCGCGTGGCCCCCGTGAACGCACCCCGCGTGTGACCGAACAGCGCCGCCATGGCCTGATCGCCCCGCAGCGTGGCGCAGTTCACCTCCACGAACGCCCCGCTCACGTGGCGCCGGGTCCGCTTGAGCTCGTAGATGCGCCGCGCCAAGCGCGTCTTCCCCGCCCCCGTGGGCCCCGTGAGCAGAATGGGCGCCCGCGTGGCCGTGGCGACCTGCTCGATGCGCCGCATCATGGCGTTGAAGCGGGCGTTGCGCGTGGCGATGCCCGCCTTGAGGAAGGTCAAGGCGTCCGCCTCCTCCGCCCGAAAGCGCGCGGCGATGCGGTCGTAGCGCGACAGGTCCAGATCGATGATGCGATAGGTCCCCTCAGCCTCCCCGCTGCGCCGCCGCGGCGGCGAGGACTGGAGCAACCGCCCCGGCAAGTGGCGACTCTCGGTCAGCAGAAACAGGACGATCTGCTCCACGTGCGAGCCCGTCGTGATGTGCGTGAGCACGTCCTCCCGCTCGGGGTCCAACGAAGCCTCACGCGCCCACCCATACAGGGCGTCCCACACGCGCTCGAAGTCCCAAGGGTTGTCGATGGGCAGCTCGTGCACCGTGACCCGCGTGGACGGCGAGACCGCCCGGACATCGTCCGCCACCTGCTGGGCCAACGCCTCCTCGCCCGGGTGCGCCAACAGCTCCGCGCGCGCGAACAGGAGATCCTCGTGCAGAAACGAAGCCACCGTGGGCCGCCACTGCTCCCAACGCCGCGCCGTCTTCCCCGCGTCTAGCCGCTGCCCTACGATGCCCACGAAGGTCAGAGGCCGCCCGCCCTCCGACGGCGACGCGGAGAGGGCGGGGGGAGGAGACGAATCCTGCGTGCTATCGGTATCCATAGGTCGCTAGCCTATTCGATATATGCACCGATCCCAAGGGCGCGCAGGCCTCCCGTGGGGGCACGGCGTGCAGGCGCGAAGGAGCGCGCGAACGTGCTTGGCGGAGGCGCCGTCGAGGGCGACCAAGCGCGCGCCTGGGACCGCGAACCGCGTGGGTTGGCGCGACGCTTGCTGTGTCCACGACGGGAGGGCTGCTCGACGTGCTTCCAAGCTCTCAGCCCCCTTTCTCCGAGAGGAACGAGCAGAGGACGAGGCGATGACGATGAACCCACGACTGGAGGAGCTCCGAAGGGTCGGCGGGGCCGGCGGTGAGCTCATCACCCTGGACGGAGCCATGGGCGAGGGAGGAGGGCAGGTCCTTCGGTCCAGCCTGAGCCTGTCGGCCGTGACGGGGCGGCCCTTCAAGCTGGAGCGCGTGCGTGCGGCGCGGCGCAAGCCCGGGCTCATGCGGCAGCACCTCACGGCCGTGCGCGCCGCAGCCGAGATCTGCGGGGCCCAGGTGGACGGGGCCGCCCTGGGGAGCGACACCGTGACCTTTCGACCCGGGCGAATCCGCGCCGGAGACTACGCCTTCCACGTGGGGACGGCGGGCAGCGCCGCCCTCGTCCTCCAGACCGTGATCCCCGCCCTCGCCTTGGCCGACGAGGCCAGCACCGTCGTCGTCGAAGGGGGCACGCACGTCCCCATGGCGCCCACCGTGGACTTCCTCGACCTCTCCTATGGGCGCGCCCTGCGTGCGATGGGCGTGGGGCTGCACGTGGAGCTGGAGCGCCCGGGCTTCTACCCCGCCGGCGGGGGCCGGGTGCGAGTCCGCGTGGAGCCCGCGTCGGGCTTGACGCCTCTGGAGCTGCTGGAGCGTGGCGCGCACGAGGGGCGCCACGCCCGGGTCTTGGTGGGCGGCGGCCTGCCCGAGCGCGTGGCCCGCAGCGAGCTGCGCCGGGTGACGTCGCGCCTCACCTGGCCCGAGGACGCCACCGAGATCGAGGTCCGCGAGTCCCTGAGCCCAGGGAACGCCCTGGCCCTCATCCTGCGCTATGCCCACGTCACGGCCGTGTTCACCGCACTGGGCGCCGTGGGCAAGCCCGGGATGCGCGTGGCCGACGAGGCCATCGACGCCACCCGCCGCTACCTCTTGGCCCAGGCCCCCGTGGGAGAGCACCTCGCCGACCAGCTCCTCGTGCCCCTGGCCCTGGCCGGCGGGGGGCGCCTGCGGACGCTGCGGCCTACGGCCCACACGCGCACAAACGCCGCCGTCGTCGAGCGTTTCCTCCCCGTCCGCGTGACCCTCACCGAGCGACGCGATGCTCCCCGCGACGCCGACACCCACGACGACTGGGAGCTCATCGTGGCGCCATCGGCGGGCGGGTGAGCCCCGGACGGCCGACGGCGCCCTCTCACCGCGACGCTACGGGGCGATGAGCTGGGTGTAGGGATAGGCTGTCACCAGCTCGCCGGTGTCGGACGCGCCGACGACCTTGACCAGCTTCTGGTAGGCCCCCGCCGACGTGTCCATGACCTCGACGACCACGACGACCAGGAAGGGGGCGCAGGGGGAGGGGCCCGCGCCCATCCCCGTGATCCGCACGCGATCCCCCGCCACATCCACGGAGACGGTCGCGTCCTGGTAGGCCCAGGTCTGCCCATCCCACCGCTGGAACCCGCCGAAAGGCTGCGTCCCCAAGCTGTAGTGAAGCTCCAGCCGCTCGCCGAGCCCCGCCGTCCAGCCCTCGCTCGCCCCGTCGTCGGCGGGGGCACCGGCCGCCGCCTGCCACGCCGCGTAGACGCTCACGCCCAAGAAGTCATAGCTGCCCGGCAGGCTGGGCCCCCACGTGTCCGTGCCGTCCCCGAAGGGCTCCTCCATGCGCAGCTCCACGCCCCGCTCCTCGCCGTGGGCCACGAAAGCCACGCTGGCCGGACTGGCGAAGGCCAGCCGGTCCTCCACGCCCGGGTCCCCAAAGGGCTGCGTGAGGTCATCCCCGCGCCGCCACACGCCGGGGGCCACGGGCGCGCCGCCGTGCGCCACGTCGGTGCACACGTCGGCCACACCGTCGCCGTCGCAGTCGGGCATGACGTCGGGCTGGGAGAGCCCCGCCTGGCACTGCTCACTCCAGTCGGGGTAAGGCGTGAACACACAGCCCACCCCCTCGACGCAGGCGTCGAGCGTCAGTGGATCGCCATCGTTGCAGGCGATGGGCGCCCCGCACCCGCCTGGGTCCGAGCACAACCCCGCGGAGGTACAGGAGCTTCCCGAGCACGTGGCGTCCGGCTGGCTGACGTTGGCGAGGCACCCACCCGCGCTGGCGTCACAGTAGCTCGTGGTGCATGGGTCGCCGTCCACCGGGCCGTCGCACGCGCGCACGTCCGTGAGCCCGCAAGAGCCCGCCGTGGAGCACGACGCGCCGTTGCCCCAGGGGTCCAGCCGCGCCGCGAAGGGCTGGGGCGCCGCGCCCACCGTGCCCGCCATGAGCAGGTCGCCTCCGGGCAACACGCGGGCCGCCAAGGGGCCCAGGACCACGGGCGAAGCGCCCGGCGGCGTCCAAGTCCAGGAGCGCACCACGGGCGAGGCGCTGGCGACCACGTCGGGGTTCAGGTTGAAGCCCACGACGACCAGGTCGAAGCCCACGACGGTGTGCCCCACGGCCACGAGGCCGAGCGGTCCTTGCGCGACCCGCTCCAGCGCGGGGTTCCCGTCGTTCCCGTCCAGGATGGTCAGGTTCGAGACGACTCCGCCGGGCCCCGAGACCACGGCGAGGAAGCTCTCCGGGAGTGCCGCCGTCCCCGACTGCCGCTCACCCACGACCAAGACGCGCCCGTCGGGCAGCGTGAGGAGGTCGCGCGGGAGCAACGCCGCCATCAGGGGGTCCTGGGGATCTTCGAAGGTGACCTCCCCCACACCGTTCCCTTGGAGGTCGAACCAGGCCACGCGCGCCGAGACGATCCCGTCCCCCACCGTATCCGTCTGCCCCGCGGCCACCCAGCCGCTGTCGCCGAACGGCGCGATGGCGTCCAGCGTATCCAGCATCCCCCCGGCCCCCACGTACACTGGGTTGGGCACGATGGGGTTCCCGCGCGCGTCCCACGTCTGGAAGATGGGCGTGGTCGTGGGGTAGCCCTCGGAGCCCACCGCGGCCACGGTCCGGCCGTCCTCCGAGGCCGCCACGTCGAGCCACTGCGCCCAAAGCCCCGGCTGCCCCGGGTAGGTGTAGGCCAGCCCGGCGACGGGGCCACCGTCCGGCTTCAACCACTGGATGAAGCCGTCGCTGCTCGTCTGCCCGCCGTCCGTCTGCGCGCCTACGACGACGAGCCGCCCGTCGTAGACGCGCGTGGCCGCCGTGACGTGGCTGGTCCAGGTGTCGGGGGCCACGTAGGGCTCGTTGCCGCCCTCGTAGAAGCCGTCGGGGCCGAGATACCACGCGTGGGCGCGGGCGTTCGCGCCCCCGGGGTCGGCGAGATCCCCAAGCAGCGCCAACCCACCGCGCCGCCGAGGGACGAGGTCCGCGACCGCGGGGACCATCGCCTCCGTGCCCGTCCACGAGAACAGCCGCGGGGCGTCCACGCAGTTGCCGCCGTCGTCACAAGCCCCCACGGGGTGGCAGGCGTCGCTGCCCGGGCACGGGGCCGCCGGGCCCTTCATGTCGGCGGTGCAGGGGTCGCCCGTGCCGGGGTCACTGTAGGGCTCGCACGCGGGCACCACGCAGGGGTTGTCGTCCGCGCAGACGCTCACCGTCTTCGTAACGCACGCCCCCGCGTCCTCGCAGGTGCCGTGGCCCCAGGCGTCGAGGCGCACGAGCTGCACGGCCTCGGCCTCGGCGCTGGCCCCCGCGACCCAGCCCAGATCGGCGGGCCGCGCAGCGAGCGAGGTCAAGGGCCCCACGGTGGGTACCGAGCGCATCCAGCGCTGGTTCCCCAGGGAGTCCACCCCCACGGTGAGGGACGCCACGCCCTGGGCGCCTACGAGGACGAAGCCGCCCGCGTCCGCCGCGGCGCCGTAGAAGGCGGTGTCCGTGTCCAGCGCGCCGGTCTCGGGCACGAAGAGGTCCCACGCGAGCGCCCCGAAGGCGTCCAGGCGGGCCGCCCAGGCGCGTTGGGAGCCGCTGGGGGCGCGGGTGCGTCCGGCGAGGAGCACGCCCTCGCCGCGCGGCTCGCCGTTGGGCGCCGAGAACACGGGCACGACCGCCAGGGCCTCATCCTCCCAGCCGCCACCCACGTCCCAGCGCCGCTCGCGCACGAGCTGCCCGTGAGCGTCCACGACCAGGAGCCAGGCGTCGGCGTCCTGGGGGCTGGGCGCCGCCGGGGCTGCCCCCGCCCCGGGGCTGCTGGTGCCGGCGGCGTAGATGAGCCCGTCGTCCCCCACGGCCACGGCCAAGAGCTCGTCGTCGCCCGGGCCACCGAAGGTCTCGCGCCAGAGGTCGCGCCCCTGGTCGTCGAAGCGCAAGAGCCAGCCGTCTTTCATGGACAGCCCGCCGTTCGCGCCGCCCGCGCGCCCGGCCACGACGAAGCCACCGCCCGCGCTCGCGGGGAGGGGCGCCACGGCGAAGGCCGCGTCGTCCCCGCCCGAGTCGAACAGGCGACGCCCCTGGACGGCATAGGGGGTGGCCGCATCGCCGGTGGGGGCCACGCCCAGGACCCAGAGGTCGTCGCGCTGGGAGCCGGGCGCCGCGTAGGTCCCCACGGCCACGAAGCCACCACCCGGCAGGGCGGCCACGCCCTGGAGCCCGTCGTCGCCGGGGCCTCCCAGGCCCAGGGCCCAGAGCTGCTGCCCGTCCGCGTCCACGACGCCCACCCAGCCCTGATCGGGGTTCTGGGGCTGACCGTCGAGGGACCAAGCCTCACCCGCCAGCGCGTAGCCCGGGCTCCCGTCCGGCAGGGGGATGGGGGCCACGCCGTGCACGGCGTCCACCATGCCCAGGGTGGCGTCCAGGGAACTGAGCCCCGTGGGGCCCACGACCGCCACGCCCACGCACTGGCCGGCCACGCAGACGTCGTTCGCGGTGCATGGGTCGCCGTCATCGCAGGCCACGCCGTCGTCGCCCGGCGTGAAGGTGCAGGAGCCGGTCTGCGGGTCGCAGGCGTCCACGGTGCAGGAGTTGTCGTCGCTACAGGACAGCGCGGGATTCTGGCAGACGCCCTCGATGCACAGGTTGTTCGTACAGGGATCGCCGTCATCGCAGACCACCTCGGGGTAGACACACTCGCCCTCGACGCACGTCCCCTCCTCGCCACAGGGCGAGATCGGGTCGCACACGGCCGGTGTGTGCGCGCACCCGGTCGCCGAATCGCAGACGTCGTCGGTGCAGGCGTCGCCGTCGTCGCAGGAGACCGCCTCGTGGATGCACCCGGTCGCCGAATCGCAGACGTCGTCGGTGCAGGCGTCGCCGTCGTCGCAG
>CAYZID010000199.1:7364-11272 GCA_964478315.1 uncultured Myxococcales bacterium
GCCTCGTGGATGCACCCGGTCGCCGAATCGCAGACGTCGTCGGTGCAGGCGTCGCTGTCGTCGCAGCTCTCGGGCGCGGGGGTGTCGCACGTACCCTGGGCCGAGCAGGTCCCGGCGGGGCGGAAGCTGGCCCCGTCGGCGCTGCACGTCGCCTCGCTACAGGGCTCTCCCGCGCAGGCCGCGGGCGCGGGCTGGGTCTGGGTGAGGCACGCGTGGGTCTGGATCTCACAGGTGGCGACCGTCTCGCTGCCCTGGCAGGAGTTGGTGGGATCCGGGCAGGAGGGAGGCACGGCCAGCTCGGCGCAGTCCGCGTCCTCCTGGCAGCAGGTCATGGGCTCGCCGTCGCCTCTCTCGTCGGTCTGGCCGTCGCAGTCGTTGTCCTGTCCGTCGCACAGCGTCTCGTCGGCCTCGTAGCCCTCGAAGGGGACCACGGCGCAGCTCCATGTGACCTCCCCGGCCTGGGGGCTACCATCGGGAGCGCGCTCACAGGTGACCTGAAAGCTCCCCTCGGGAGCGTCAGCGCACCGCCCCTCGCTGGGGCAGTGGGCCAGGGCGCGACGCTCGGCGGCGGAGGTCTCGTCGGCGTCCTCTTGGTCCGAGAGGCAGTCGTGGTCGCTGTCCAGCAGGGTAGACTCCAGCGCGTCGATGAGGCCGTCCTGGTCGGTGTCCAGGGGGTGGGCGCGATCCCCGCCCAGCTCGGTGAGATCGTCCACGCCATCGCCGTCCGTGTCGGCGCGGGTGGGGTCGGTCCCCAGCTCCTTCTCCACGAGGTTGGGGAGCCCATCGTCGTCCTTGTCGCCGTCGCCCGGCTCGCACTGCGACTGGATGCACAGCCCGGCGGAGCACTCGGTGTCCACCTGGCATGAGGTGACGTTCGTCTTGCGGCCCGAGGATGGGCAGCCCGCCGCAGCGAAGGCGAGCAACGCGATCGGCAGGAGCATAGAGGAGGGCAGCGCGGTGATCCGCGAGGCGATCGTCAGTGCGTTCTTCATGGCGGGAAGTATGCCCAGCGAACGCGTTGGAGAGTAGAGCGCGACGCCACTTTTCCGCCGCGCGCGGGCCCCGCCCCCAGAGTGGATGGAAGGAAGGCCCACAAGACTTGACACGGAACAGATGTACCGTGACACTTGTTCCGTATGAGCGCCCGAGCCGCTACGATCCTGCAACTCCTGTCCTCCGCGGCGGCGGAGACCGGGGTGCGCGTCCTCCGCGCCGACGCGCTGTCGCACCGCGCCAACGTGGGAGGGGCGGGCGCCCCAGGTGAGGGGCCTGGAGACGCGGCTCGGTGGGCGCGGTGGGGGTTGGAGACGCTGCGAGGGCGCCTGGTGGAGATCTCCTCGGCCCCAGGCGCGGCCCCCCTGTCCCTGAGTCTGGCCCTCGTGGTCCAGGCCCAGGAGCAAGACGAGCAGCCGGTGTGGGTGGCCGGACGCCGGACGATCTTCTATCCCCCGGACGCCGCCCAGGTAGGGGTCGATCTAGGCGCCCTCCCCGTCATCTGGGCGACCACGCGTGGGCCCGGCCGCCCTCGGCGCCCGCGCCCCCGGCGAGAGGGCGCCCCAGACGCCCAACGGGCCGCCCGCGCCGCCTCACTCCTGCTGCGCTCGGGGGCCTTTGGGCTGGTGGTTGTCGACCTACCCCCGGGCGCCTCGCTGCCCCAGGCCACCCTCGCGCGGCTCAACAAGCTGGCCCAGCATCACGACGCGGCGGCCGTGCTCCTCACCGTCAAACCCGACCATGCGCCGTCGCTGGGCTCCATGGTGAGCCTGCGCGTGGGCTCGTCCACCACGCCGCCCGACGCCTCGGGGCACACCCGCGTGCGCCTGAAGGCCCTCAAGGACAAGCGCCGGGCCCCCGGCTGGACCTACGAGGAGGTGCGCCGTGCGCCGTATGGCCTGCGTTGAGGTCCCCGCCCTGCCCCTCCAGCTCGTCCTGCGCGACGAGCCCGCGTGGCGCGCTTGGCCCACGGTGGTCATCACCGAGGACACGGCCCAGGGGCAGATCCTGGCCGCCAACGCCCTGGCCGCCCGCCAGCGCGTGCGCCCGGGGATGCGCCTGGGGGCGGCGCTGTCGCTCACGCGGGACCTCCGGGCGCGGGTGGTGCCCTCGGGCCAGCTCATCGCTGCCCGCGAGGCCATCGTCGCTCGGCTCCAGCGCCTCGCCCCCCACGTCGAGGTGGGGCCGCGCGTCGAGCCAGGACGGTCCAAGCCTCGCGGGGGAGGCCCCAGCGGCCGGGAGGCGATCGCGGGCGTCTTCTGGGTGCGCGCCGACGGCCTCGACCGCGTGGCGCCCTCGCGGGAGGGCTGGGCCTACGCCCTGCGCGAGGCGCTGGCCGAGCTGGAGCTGGAGGCGGTGGTGGTCGTGGGCTTCACGCGCTTCGGGACGCACGCCGTGGCACGCGAGCTCAGCGCGGCCGCGGAGGGGACGCCCGTGCGGGTCTTCGCCAGCCCCCAAGCCGAGCGCGCGGCGGCCGATGGGGTGCCCCTGGCGGCCCTGGTGCCCGACGAGCTGCCGCCGCGGCGCCTGGAGGAGCTGTCCAAGCTGGGGGTCCACCGAGTGAGGGATCTGGTGCGCCTGTCGGCCGCCGGTCTGCGGCGGCGCCTGGGCCCGGAGGTCTACGCGCTGTGTTTGCGAGCGCGGGGCGCCTGGGACACGCCGCTGGCCGCCGCCGCCGAGGCGGAGCCCCTGCGCGCCGAGGCGCTGCTGGAGCCCCCCGAGCGCGACCGCACGCGGCTGCTGTTCGTCGCCAAAGGGCTGTTGGGGCGTCTAGGCCCCCGGCTGGAGGCGGCGGGGCAGGTCCCCGACCGGCTGACGTTGACGCTGCGCCTCACGGACGATCCGCCGGTGGAGACCGCGATCCAAGCCGCCGAGCCCACGCGCGACCACGGGGTGTGGCTGGACTTGGTGCGCCTTCGCTTGGAGGGGCTCACGCTCCCGAGCGCCGTGGACGCGCTGAGCGTGACCGTCGCGCCGGCGCCCGCGCCGCGAGACCAGCTCGCGCTGTTCGCCGCGCGTCCTCCGCGCGACCCGGCGGCAGCCGAACGCGCCCTGGCCCGCTTACGGGCCGAGTTGGGGCCCGAGGCCGTGAGTCAGGCGGTGCTCCGCGACGGCCATCTCCCCGAGGACACGTTCGCCTTTCCGCCCCGCCCGCCGCGTGGACCGGGGGACGGGCAGGGGGCAAAGATCGCCGGGGCTCCCACGCACCGCCGGGCCCCGAGCGGCCCACCGGGGGTGCTCGGGCCAAGGCCGAGGGTTCGCCGCGTCCGGGCGCCGAGCCCGGAGCTCGGGCGCGAGGCCCGAGGGAGCGGCGAGGAACCGGAGGTCGAGCCGCCCAGCGCCGATCCGCGCACACCGTGGGAGCCTCTGGGGCCCACGGCGGGCCCGGTGGTGGCCACGACGCGCCCCACCCTGCTGTCCACGGGCTGGTGGGAGCCAGGAGGCGGCGCCGACCGCCTGTACCGCAGCGTCACCACGGCCGATGGGCGCGCGCTGTGGCTGGCCTTCGACCGGCGACGACGCCGCTGGAGCGTCGCCGGGACGGTGGAGTGAGGCACCGTGCCAGCCGGAGAGGCAGAAAAAAACACACGCGATTCAAAGATGTTGCCAAGAAAGCGACCCGCCCCATGTCGCACCTCGCCCCCAACCTGTCACTGCCCCCCTGACGGGTGGGTGGGGGTTCGGGATGGTAACTGCATAGCCCTCGCGCGCGCGCGCGCGAGCGCCGCCACACCCACACCCACACCCACACCCACACCCACACCCACACCCACACCCGCTCCCGCTCCCGCACTCGCACCCGCTCCCGCTTCCGCTCCCGCTCCCGCTCCCGCACCCGCACCCGCACCCGCTCCCGCCTCCGCCCCCGCCCCCGCCCCCGCCCCCGCCCCCGCCCCCGCCCCCGCCCCCGCCCC
>CAYZID010000200.1:0-11270 GCA_964478315.1 uncultured Myxococcales bacterium
ATCGGGGGGCGGGGGGGGAACGCTCGCGCGGAAGGCCGACCGGTGTCAACGGGAGGCGGCGCCGCGCGCTCGCCGCAAGGCCGGAACTCGGCTATAGGGGACCCGCCAAGCTGTCCGCGTCCCCGCTCTCCGCACCCCACTCGTCCACCGACCCGTCCGCGAGGAACCGAAGTGGCCCGAGATCCAAGCGCCCCACCCTCCCCCTCCCCGCTCTGGACCGTAGAGGACGCCCGCGCCACCTACGCGGTAGACGCCTGGGCCGGAGACACCTACGGCATCGACGAGGCCGGCGAGGTCGTCGTCCACCCCCTAGGACCCCAGGGCCCCACGTTGAGCCTCGCCGCCCTGGTCCGGGACCTCCATCGACGCGGCATCCACCTGCCGACCCTCGTGCGCTTCTCGGACGTCCTCCGCGGTCGCATCCTGGCCCTCCACGAGGCCTTCACGCGGGCCATGGAAGACCACGACTACGCGGGCGACTACCGCCCCGTCATGCCCATCAAGGTCAACCAGATGCGCCACGTGGTCGAGGAGTTCCTCGCCCACGGCGCGCCGCTGCACGCGGGGCTGGAGGCGGGCTCCAAGCCCGAGCTCCTCATCGCCCTGGCGCTGTGCGAAGATCCGCAGGCCCTCATCGTGTGCAACGGCTACAAGGACCGCGCCTTCATCGAGACGGCCCTGCTCGCCCACAAGGCAGGCCGCAACGTCGTCCTCGTCGTGGACCGCTTCGCGGAGGCCGCGCGCATCCTCGACGTGGCTCGGGAGCTGGGCATCCGCCCCGTCTTGGGGGCCCGCGCCAAGCTGGCGGCCCGGGGCGCGGGGCGCTGGAACGGATCCACGGGCCCGCGGTCCAAGTTCGGCCTCACGAGCGGCGAGCTGGTGCGCCTGGTCACGCTGCTCCACGACCTGGGCGCCGCCGACGCCCTCCAGCTCCTCCACTTCCACATCGGCAGCCAGGTGACCGACATCCGCGCGGTCAAGGCGGCCATCGCCGAGGCCGCCCGGGTCTACACGTCCCTGGCGCGCATGGGCGCCGGGCTGCGCTACCTGGACGTGGGCGGCGGGCTGGCCGTGGACTACGACGGCTCGCGCTCCACGCTGCCCAGCTCGCGGAACTACCGCGATGAGGAGTACGCGGCCGACATCGTCTGGGAGGTGCGCGTCGCCTGCGAGGAGGCGGGCGTCGCTCACCCCACGCTGGTCACCGAGAGCGGTCGCGCCCTCCTAGCCCACCACGCCGTGCTCCTCTTCGACGTCCTGGGCGTGAGCGCTACGGCCCCCCCGGAACCTCTGCCCTCTCCGGGGCCCAACGACCATCGCGTCCTCGGCGATCTCCGCGAGGCCTACGACAGCGTCAGCCCCACGAACTTCCAGGAGGCGTTCAACGACGCTCGCCTCCTGGGCGACGAGGCGGCGAGCCTGTTCCGCCACGGCGTCATCGACCTGCGCGCCCGCGCCCAGGCCGAGGCGCTGTCTCGAGCCACGATGATCCGCGTCCTGGAGGTCAGCGAGGGGGCCCCCTATGTGCCGGACGACGTGGCGCACCTGCCGCGCCTGCTGGCCGACACCTACTACGGCAACTTCTCGGTCTTCCAGTCCCTCCCTGACCACTGGGCCATCGGACACCTCTTTCCCGTCATGCCCATCCACCGACTCGACGAGGCCCCCACCCGGCGTGGCGTGGTGGCGGATCTCACGTGCGACTCGGACGGCACCATCGACCACTTCATCCACCGCGGCGCGCCCCGGGAGTGGCTGCCGCTCCACCCTCTGAGGCCCGGCGAGCCCTACGTCCTAGGCGTCTTCCTCGTGGGGGCCTACCAGGAGATCCTGGGCGATCTCCACAACCTGTTCGGAGACACGAACACGGTGCACGTCGCCATTACCGAGGCCGGCTACGAGCTCCACGAGGTCCTGGAGGGCGACTCGGTCGCGGAGGTGCTGGGCTACGTCCAATACAGCCGTCGGGACCTCATGGGACGCCTCCGCGGCGCCAGCGAGCGCGCCGTGCGGGCAGGCCGCATCACGCTGGAGGACGCCCGGCACCTCCTGCGACGCTGCGAGGAGAGCCTGGGCGGATACACATACTTGGAGGGGTGACGCGACGCTCGACTACGCGACGGGCAGCGGTTGGATCTTGCCACCCAGGGCCGCCAGCACGTCGTTGGGCACAGCGAAGGCGCCCCGGTGGACGTGGCGGTTGTAGTGCCGCGCCGCGGCCTCCACGCGCGCCACGCGAGCCTCCACCTGGCGCAGGGGATCCACGTCCTTCTCCCCGGCGTAGGTCCAACTCCACGGCCCCGCCCCGTAGATGGGGACGCTCCCGAAGTACGGGTGGACGCGCGGGAAGACCTGCCCGAGCCGCCCCACGGCCGCGGCGAACTCGCGCGGCAGAAGGGCCGGCGACTCGGTCTGGGCAGCCAGCACACCACCGGGCCGGAGCACGCGCCGGCACTGCTCGTAGAAGGCCACCGAGAACAGGACCTCGCCGGCCCCCACGGGGTCGGTGGAGTCCACCAGGATGACGTCGAAGCTGTCGTCCGCCGCCTGACGCACGTACTCGATGCCGTCGCCCACGCGCACCGTGAGGCGCGGATCGTCCCAGGCCCCCAGCTCCGGCATGTGCGCCCGGCAGGCGTCGATGACCTGGCCGTCGATCTCCGCCAGGACGACCTCCCGGACCTCGGGGTAGCGCAGGACCTCGCGGGTGGTCCCCCCGTCCCCCCCGCCCACGACCAGCACGCGCTCGATGCCCCGAGCGGTGGTCATGCTGGGGTGGACCAGCAGCTCATGGTAGCGGTACTCGTCGCCCATGCTCGTCATGTAGACGCCGTCCAGGGTCAGCGTCCGCCCCCACATGCGCGTGTCGAAGATGTCGATCTGCTGGAAGTCGCTCCGCGCGCTGTAGACCGTCCGCGTGACCTCCAGCCCGTAGCGCACGCCGCCCTCGAACGTCTCGTCGCACCAGAGCGCCATCAGCCCACCTCCACGGCCCGGGCCACCTGCTCGCCCACGCGGGGGAGGACGCCGGCGGGGCTCGCCTCTGCATCGTCGTCGCGGATCGTGCACGCCTCGGGGGGCTTGTGGCGCTCCGTGTGGTGGTTGACGATCTCCATGGACTGCCCGGTGAGGGACACCCCCCGGCGCACGCGCATGAGCTCCGAGCGCGCCGCCCCCAGCCCCTGGGCGATGACCTCGTGGGCCCGGTCCGGGTTCCCGTCGCCACAGGTGAAGAAGTCCGCGGCCGCGTAGCCCACCTCGGGCCAGGTGTGGATGGACAGGTGGCTCTCCTCCACGACCACGACGCCGGTGACGCCGTGGGGCCGGAAGCGGTGGAAGCGCGAGGCGACGATCTTCACGCCCGCGGCTCGGGCCGCCTCGTTGAGCAAGCGTTCCACGGCGTCCAGGTCATCCAAGGTCGCGCGGTCACAACCAAAGTACTCTGCCAACAGGTGTCGGCCGAGGGTGTTCATGGCGGCCCTCCGTCGAATCTGAAGCGTACGTCCCGGGTTCCCCATGCGCCAACCGCGGCCCAGCGCCCGGCGCGCCCCACCGTCGGGCCGCCCTCTGCGCTGCCACCCCAGGGGTGAGGTGGGGAGCCCCGCCGGCAGCCAGCGGGGGACGGCACGTAGCACGAGCGCCCCACCGCAGCAAGCGCCTTGCCTCCCCGCGCGCCCCCCCCAGTGCGCCGCCAGCGCGGGAGGCGGCCATCAGCGGTCGGGGGCGTCCCCGTCCCCTGGGCCCTGGGCGTCCATGCGGAACAGCTCCCCGCGCTCGCCCCGCGCCTCGCCCGCACCCGCAGGATCGGCCTCCACGGGCCCGTGGGACGCCACCGCCTCCAGGGCCGTGTCCACCTGACCGCCGCACTGGGGGCACGCGGTGATCACGCGGTCCAAGGGCAACACGGCCCCGCAGAAGCGACACCGCCGCACGACCATGCGCGCCTGGAGCCCCGGGAAGACGAAGCGCAGGGTCCTGTCCTCGGCCACCCGGCGCGTGGCCTGCCCCTCCCGCACCAGGTTGTCCAGGACGCGCCACCCGGTCTCCACACGCGAGGGTTCGCCCTGAGACAAGGTCGCCTCCACGACCGCCTGGGACACCTCCCCGCCCTCGCGCCGCGCCAGCGCCAACAGCTCGGCCCGCACGCGCTCGGGGAGGGCGCGGTCCAAGGTCTTGAAGAGGCGCGCCCCAAGCCCTGTGAGCACCGCGCCGAGCCCCAGGCCCACGGCGGCCACGACCACGCGCCGCGCCTGCCCCTGGGCGCCCAGCAAGAAGAGAGTCCCCAACGCCATGGACACCACGCCCACGGCCACCATCACCGCCGCACCGAGCCGCCTCATGCCCTCGCCCTCTCTCCCCCGCGCCCGAGCCTCGCGCCGCCACCCGCCCCGCCGTCCCCGTTCACGACGGCCACTGCTCGTCCGCGGCCGAGGACAGGGCCTCGCCCATCCCCTCGAAGTACTGTTGGACCCGCTCCGCGTCGATGACCTCGTCCACGAGGGTCCGGACCTCGGCGGCGAACGCCAGGGGCTCCACGCGCTTCCGCGAGGCCGCGGCCCGAAGGGCCACCTTCACCCGGACGAAGCCCTGGGCGAGCTCCACGGCCTCGGCGGGAACGTCCAGCTCCAGCGTACTCAAGCTGGCGTACCTGGCCTCGGACGAGATCATGTTCTCCACGCTCTCCAGGAACCGCTCGTGCCCGCTCACCAAGCCCCGCAGCAACCCGATGAGCTCCTGGCAGGCGCCGACGCCGCGCTCGAAGCGGTCGCAGTGGCCCAAGAGCTCGGCCGCCTCCACCAGGCTCCCAGCGGCGTCTGGACGATCGTCGCCCAGGCGCACGGCGCAGATGCGGCAGAAGCGCTGCTGGGGGAGGTTGCGCACCCCGCACCGGGGACAGCGGGCGTCGTCCACGCCGGGCTCTCCGGAGGGGACCGGGATCTCGCGCAAGGCCGCCAGCAACGCCGTGCGGGCGACGAGCTCGGGCCGCCGCGCCTCCAAGACCGCGAGCTTCCGAGCCAGGGCGTCCCGGGTGCGCCGCACCTCTAGCCACCGCGCCCGGTGCTCGGCCTCCCGCTCCCGCCCCTCGGCCGCTGCCTCGCTCCAGCGCGCCCGGAGAACCTCCAAGCGGGCGACGACATCGCCCTGCTCCTCCACGAGGGCCTCCCTCTCCCGACGCAAGGCGCCCATACGCGGGAGGTTCCAGAAGAACCCGAACCCCCGCCCCATCGCGCGGATGCGATCGTTGAAGGCCTCGATGGCGGTCTGGAGCTCCGCCACGCGCGCCTTGAGCGCCTCCTCCTCGCGGTCCAACGCCACGTTCTCCGCTCGAAGCTCCTCGTCCAGGGCGAGGGCCTCCTGCCGCACCCCCTCGGCCTGAGCGTCCAGAGCCACCAGCTCGGCTCGCTTGCGGGCAAGCTCCTCGTTGAAGCGCCCCGCGGCTTCCTCCGCGAGCACGGCCAGGCGCGCGCGGAACAGGACGAGGCGCTGGGCTTGCTCGGCGACCCGCCCCCCGGCCGCCTCCCCGGCCGCCGCAACCTCCGCTACACCGCGCTGGATCTGCTCCAGCTCCAGGTCCCGCACGCGCTGGACCTCCTGAAAGAAGGTCTCGTATTTCCCCTGGAGCCGCTCCAGGCCCTCGAGCGCGTCGCCCAAGGTCGCCACCTGCGTGTGAAGAAAGCCTTGGAGGTCGCGCAGGGTCCCCATCACTCGCCCCCCTCGTGGACACCCGGGGGGACCACGCCGAAGGCGCCGCTCGCCCGGCGCGCCCGTACCCAACGCTCGTACAGAGCGGGGTCGTCCGAGCCCGGCCGGGGCAGCTCGCCGAAGCTCCCGGCGGCGTCCCAGTACAGGGGGCAGGCGCCGCCGCAGAGGTCCTCGTGCTCGCAGCCCTCGCACACGGGGGGCACGAACCGCTTGTCCCGCCAGTAGCGCGCCTTGCGCGAGGCGTACAGACGATGGAAGGGCTGGCGCACCAGGGAGCCGATGCCCGTCTCGAAGGACGAACAGGGGAGGACCTCGCCGGTAGGATCCACGGAGACGATACCGTCCACGCAGGCGCAGCTCTTGGCCCCCAGACCGTGGAGGACGGGGTTGAAGATGCAGTAGGGGATGGGCGAGTACCACACGAGGCGCACCGCCTCGGCCTCGGCGACGGCCAGCAGATCCGGCAGCCGAGCCGCCACCTGGGTGTAGGTCAGCCCCACGTCCTCGTGGGCCAAAGCCTCGCCCGTGCGGATGACCATGTTCATGGAGAGGGTCTTGAGGCCGAGATCCCGGGCCACGAAGCGGATGAGGTCCTCGGCGTGGGCCAGGTTCTGAGTGCACAGCGTGGTGTTCGTGTGGACGTGGATCCCCAAGGCGCGCAGGTTTCGCACGGCGGCCACGGTCTGGGCGTGAGCGCCTGGGAGGCCGACGATCTCGTCGTGGAGCGCCGGGGAGGCAGCCTCTAGGGAGAGCTGGGCCGAGGCCAACCCCGCCCCCACGAGGGTCCGCGCGTAGGCGTGGTTGGACAGGCGCAGCCCGTTGCTGATGAGGTTCACGCGGAAGCCCAGCTCGGCACCGTAACGGATGAGCTCGGGGAGGTCGGGGCGCAGGGTCGCCTCCCCCCCGGTGAACGACAGCGACGGCACGTGGGCGTCCCGGTAGATGCGGTCCATGACCAGGCGCACGTCCGCGGCGGACATGGGCGGGCGCTCGGGCTCGCGGTGAGGGCTGGAGGCGTAGCAGAAGGAGCACTCGTTCTGGCAGCCGTAGGTGAGGGCGATCTCCGCGAGCGTGGGAAAGCGGAGGCGGGCGCGATCGAAGGTCTCGAAGCGCAGCCCCGGGCGGGGGCTGAAGTCCTCACGGAGCACGGCCCCGAGCGCGTCTACGAGCACCCGGGTGTCGTCTAGCAGGCGGGCCGGCCTCACGCGCAGGCGGCCGGCCAGCCCGTGGAGCACCTGGGCCGCAGGAGCCCGTGCCCGATCGTAGAGGGACGCGAGGATCTCCACGGCGCTCTCGTTGAGGGGCAGCGTCTTGTCCGGCCGGATCATGAGCATGGCGTCCGCCCGTCGCACGTGCAGCGCAGACCGCGTGTCGGCCACGAACCGATCGATCCAGGCCAAGGTCTGGCGCTGAGCCTCGTCCCAGGGCGCGGGAGGCTGCGGGCGGAGGGGGCTCACGTCAGAAGCTCCCCGCGCAGGAGGACACGCACGCCGAGTGACAGGCCGAGTGGCAAGCGCAGGCCGAGTGGCATGCCGAGTGGCATGCCGAGTGACACGCCGAGTGACACGCCGAGTGGCACGCGGAGTGACACGCCGAGTGGCACGCGTCATAGCCCGTGGCGAAGCTGGCCGCGACGGGGCTCACGGCCCCCTGCCCGCCGCCCCCGCCCGGGGCGTCGTTGTCGAAGGAGAAGAAGGCGCTCAGGTCGTCCACCGTCCGGGCGGCGGCGCCTTCGATACGCTCCACGGCGCCCACGGCCAGCTCCTGGATGGCACGGAAGCCCCCCTCGATAGGATCCGGCACGGCGCGGGCGGCGGCCAGGGTGGACAGCGGGCTCTCGGGAGGAGCCTCGGCGGCGATGGATCCCATCTCCCCTCCGCTGCCGGGCCCGTCCCACACCTGGCCCAAAGACTGGAAGAAGGTCTCGGAAAGGTAGAGGTCCTGGTAGTGCTCATCGAAGTAGCGCACGCGCTGGGGCTTGGAGGCCCGCCGCAAGGACGCCCAGCGCGCGTCCACCCGCGCCTTGAGGGCCGCCTCCGTGGCCCCGCGGTCCGCTCGCCAGGTCTGCTCCTGGACCTTGCGCTCCAAGGCCTCCAGCACGGCGTCCACCCCGTCCCCCCCCAGGGTCCCCTCCTGGGAAAGCCCGTCGAGGAGGGCGCGCTCGGCGTCCGTCTGAGCCAACCCCGGGTCCAGGACTTGGAGCTGGAGGGGATTGCGCCGGACGATGCGCACGGCGCCCCGCGCCTGGAGCGCGAGGACCACGAGGTTGATGGCCTTCACCGGACGCCCGAGGAAGGCGGCCGCCTCGGGACCCTGGAGGTCAGCCACGAAGCCGGGCTTCTGGAACGTCGCCACCGTGATCTCCGGCTCCACGTACTTGGGGGCCTGGCGCTCGAAGTAGGCGTCGATGTACGGGTGCAGGCGCGCTACCCGCACGACCCCCGCCGCCACCGCCGATACGAGGATCCACGAGATGCGCGGGATGACGAGCAGGGCCGTCATGGACAGGACCCGGCCCCGGAGGGGGTCGAGAGCCCAGCGCCAGAGGCGGTGCTTGCGCCGGGCCTCGGCGAGGGTGGCGGCCACGCCGGGGATGGGGGGGTAGAAGGTGTCGGCGAAGAGGTGGGTGTGGGCGATCTTGTCCACGACCCACAGGGCCCAGCCGAAGGTGACGACCCCCGCCCAGATCCACATCCAGTTGAACAGGTAGAGCGCCACGAACCAGCCAAAAAGCACGTTCAGCAGCTCCCCGACCGCCGCCCAGTCCTGGGGCCGCGCCTCCCCCGAGAGGATCCGCGCCGCGCCGATGCCCAGCGCAGTCCAACGGTCCGCTCGGCCGCCCGCCGCCGAGGCGGCCACCCAGACCAGCACGCCGGGCGGCGCGGCTGGGGGCTGGGAGCGAGCGAAGCGCACCTCGGGGTGGCCCGAGGCGGTTCCCTCTCCCTCCTTGGCGTCTGCCGTCGCGAGTGTTGATGCCGCGAGGGGCAGCGGGCTCAGGCGCTCCTGAGGCGCCAGCCGCGGGAGGGCGGCCTCCAGCCACCGGGCGCTCACCCCCCCCAAGGGCAACAGGGCGGGCGCCACCTCGTCCTGGGCGGTGCCCCCGGGGCCCCGGACGAGTACCTCGCTCGTCTGGACGGCCCCCCGAGCCGCCCAGCCCTCGTCCACGCCCCGCAACCCCACGAGGAGGTACGCGCCGAGCCCCACGCGGTGGATGGCCGCCGGCCCGGTCTCCCAACCCACCTCGCCGACCACCGTCAGGCGATACTCCTGGGGCGCGGTCACGGTCTCCCCGAGGAGCAACATGCCGTCGTGGACCTCGCAGCCGAGGTCACGCCCTCGGGCCGTCGCGCGGCACCGCACGACGTGCGTGGTCGAAGCGCCGTTCAACAGCACGAAGGAATAGGGCACGGGCAGGTAGTTCCGGCGGGCCGTCTCGCGGAGGAGGAAGGAGGTCTCCAGCGAGCTGCCCTCGGGCTTCACCGACAGGACGTAGTGCTCTGTCAAGAGGACGGGCGTGCCCTGGGCCACCCTGCGCTCCTGGGACGACACCGCGCCCGCGACCTCCAGGTTCTTGTCCTCGGCGACACCCTCGGGTCGGGGGAGCTCGGGCATGGCCCGCGCTGGGATGTAGATCCGCACCAGGTGGGCCGCCTGGGCGGGGAGATCGTGCCGCTCGGCGTACAGGGTGAGCCGCCGCTCGCCGCGGTAGTCGGTGTAGACGAAGGCCCAGCGCGTCTGCACCCCGAGCGAGGCCTCGTCCGTGACGACCCCCAGGCCGTCCACGACGCTGGGGGTGATGTCCTCGTGGGCGACGATCTGGTCTCTGGAGAGCGTGAGAGGGAGCACCAGCTTCACGACCGAGCGCTCGACGGGCAACACCCACCGCACGGGGTTGAAGGCCACGGCGAGGAGCTTCTTGCCCCCCGCACGCGTCGTGGGGTCCGCGAAGCGCCGATTGACACGATAGTGGAGGACCAAGGTGTAGTCCTGGCCCCTCTTGGTGCGCAGCGCGGGGAAGGAGGCACGATAGTAGCCCTGTCCGAGCGCGGTCATGCGCACGTCGGCGCGCTCACCGCCGCCCTCGATCCACGCCCGGGTGACGTGCATGGGCTCATAGAATTGGCCGATCTTCCGGATCTGGGTGCGCCCCTCCTCCTCCTCGCGGAAAGTGAGGCGGTAGATGACGTCCATGCCCCCGTTGTCTTGCACGAAGGCCTGGGTGTCCGCCTCCCGCAGGGTGACCGGCGTGCCCAGCGCCGCGGGCGCCCACAGGAGGAGCGCCGCGGCGGCCGCCCAGGCCCGCGCGCGCCAGCTCCACGCACGCAGGCCCCCCCAGGGCCGCCGACCGGAGGTCACGCCACGCCCGTCGTCACCGGGCGGGCCCCCGTCGCAGGTGCGGACACGGTCTCAGTCGTCCAGGTCGCGCCAGCCCCAAGCGCCGTCGCGGGGCTCGCGCGTGTCCACGGGTTGCCCGTTCGCGCGCTTCTCGCAGGCCTCGAGCTGGGCCCCGTAGGCCAAATCCAGCCACTCGCTCTCCTCGAAGGACGCAAAGTGGCGCAGGGCGAAGGACGTCTGGGGCTGCATATCCGCTCCTTCTTTCTCTGGTGGCGTCTGGCCGACGGGCATCTCAACGGGACGACCCTTGGACGGTTAGACTGTGCCCCACACGCCCCCGGGGCGCAACGCCGGCCGCCACGCCACGGGCTCCCCTCGCCTGTAGGTTGGCTGGCTACTCATCCCCGTCGCACAGACCCTTGGCGGCCCGAACGCCCAAGACGGCAGCCCGGCAGAAGGCCTCGCGGGCGCCCTCGCTGCGCCCCAGCTTGGAGCGCACCTGACCCAGCAGCGCCCAGGCCCGCCCCAGCGTGGGCGCCCGCGACACGACGCCCTCCAGGTCCTCGGCGGCCCCCTCCAGCGCCCCGGCTCCCAGCCGCGCCGCGCCCCGGAGCAGGCGCGCGTCCACGTCCTCGGCGTCCAGGGCCAGCGCGGCCTGGGCCTCGTCCTGGGCCTGGCGGTGGAGCCCCATCTGAAGGAGCACGGCCGCCGCGTTCCGCCGCGGGGCCGGGAAGCGAGGCGCCGCCTCGGCGGCCGCCCGGAAGGCGGCGAGGGCGGTCTTGAGGGCGTGGTCCTTGAAGGCCACCCTGCCCAGCAGGTTGTGGGCGTAGGCGTAGTCGGGGCACGCACGTGCGGCCGCCGCGGCCACGGCCCGCGCCTCGCCCAGCCGCCCTGCGTCCAGGGCAGCCTCGGCGTAGAGGGCCAGGACCTCGGGGTTCTGGGGGTCCAGGGCCCGAGCCTGAGCCGCCAGCGCCAGGGCGGCGTCACGCGCGGGCCCCTGTGCCACCTTGGGGCCCACCAGTGCCGCGAGCTGCACCAACGATCGCACGGCCGCCGGGCGCTGCGATCGACAGGCGGCTGGCGCGGGCCAGAAGCCGTCGCGGAGGAGGAGGGGCGCGAGCTGGGCCCGCACTGAGGCCAGATCCGAGCCGGGAGCGGGAGCGGAGGCGGGAACGGAGGCGGGTGCGGAAGCGGGGGCGGAGGCGGGGGCGGGGCGGGGGCGTGGGCGGGAG
>CAYZID010000201.1:0-11215 GCA_964478315.1 uncultured Myxococcales bacterium
CCAAACGCGGCCTCCTGCGCCTCGGTCCGCAGAGCAGGTGGCGGATCGGGGCCGCAGCGGTGGGACCCATGGCGCTGGCGCCTCCGAAGGGGGCCGGACAGGCTCAGCCGATGCGCTCCAGGACGATGGGGGCGGGCTCGGGCTCGGCGTCGGTGAGGGTAAAGGCGGCGCCCAGGCGGGCGACCAGGTCTTCGCTGGGGGGCCCCGACTGGCCGTGGAGGATCGTCGCCAAGGGCTGACCGGCCTCCACGCGGGTGCCTCGGGGGGCGTCGACGCGGATGCCCACCACGGGATCGATGGCCTGGTCGGCGCGGGTGCGGCCGGCGCCCAGGCCCACGCCGGTGAGGCCCACCTCCAGGCCGTCGATGGCACCGACCCAGCCGGCCTTGGGCGCCCGCACGACCGTCTCGCCCGTGGGCGGCGGCAGCTTGGACAGGTCGCCCCCCTGGCCGCGGACCATGCGCTCCCACCGTTCCAGGGCCGTGCCGTCGTCCAGGGCCGTGGCGATGCGGCGGCGGCCCTCGGCGGCGTCCACGCCGTGGGCGATCTCCACCATGGCTCCGCCCAGGACCTCGACGAGCTCGCGCACGTCGGCGGGGCCCTGGCCGCGCAGGATGTCCATAGATTCCACGACCTCGCAGGCGTTGCCCACCATGCGGCCGAGCGGCTCCTCCATGCGTGTGAGCAGCGCCACGACGCGCTTGCCCATGGCCTCGCCGATGCGGACCATGCTCTCGGCCAGCTCGCGGGCCTGGTCGAGGGTCTTCATGAAGGCGCCGCGGCCCACCTTGACGTCCAGGACCAGGCCCTCGATGCCCTCGGCCAGCTTCTTGGACATGATGCTGGCGGTGATGAGGGGGATGGACTCCACGGTGCCGGTGACGTCGCGCAGGGCGTAGAGGCGCTTGTCCGCCGGGGCGATGTCGGCGGTCTGGCCGATGATGGAGCAGCCGGCGTCGCGCAGGACCTCGCGGAAACGGTCCACGGATTGGTTGCAGCTGTAGCCGGGGATGGCCTCCAGCTTGTCCATGGTGCCGCCCGTGTGGCCCAGGCCGCGGCCGGAGACCATGGGGACGATGACGCCGCAGGCCGCGGCGGCGGGGGCCAGGGGCAGGGAGATCTTGTCGCCCACACCCCCCGTGGAGTGCTTGTCCACGCGCCCCGGGCCCAGGTCGCTCAGGTCCAGGACCTCGCCCGAGCGCAGCATGGCCTCGGTCCACACGCGCGTCTCCTGGGTGTCCAGGCCCCGGAGGAAGATGGCCATGGCCAGCGCGGCCATCTGATAGTCGGGCAGCCGGTCGTGGGCGTACTCGTGGATGACGTGGCGGATCTCCTCGTCGCTCAGGCGGTGGCCATCGCGCTTTGCGATGATGAGCTCGACGATGCTGCGCATGCTGACTCCCGGTGCTCGGACGCGGCCCCAACGCGTGACCGCAGAAAACCCGCGCATTGTCCCGAAGCTCGCCCGTGCGCGCCACTTCTATTTCGCCTGGCCTCTCGGGCCGTGCCCCGCGCTCGTCCCGGCGACCTGCCAGCGCGGACCGTGCCTCGCCTTTGACGGCCCCCCGGCCCCCCTCCTACGGTGCCCGCTCTGGCCCGGCAGGGGGGCGGAGCCCCGGCGCGCGGAGGGAGACGACGATGGGCGAGAAGATCCACGGCGGGCGCTTGGTGGCCCGGGCGTTGCGCGAGCAGGGGGTCACGACGCTGTTCACGCTGTGCGGTGGGCACATCGCGGCGCTCTACGACGGGTGCGTGGACGAGGAGATCCGCGTCGTGGACGTGCGGCACGAGCAGACCGCCGGGCACGCCGCCGCCGGTTGGGCGCGGGCCACGGGCGTCCCGGGTGTGGCCGCGGTGACCGCCGGCCCCGGCGTCACCGACGCCCTGACCGCCGCCGCTACGGCTCTACGCTCGGGCGTGCCCATGGTCCTCCTGGGCGGCGCGGGGCCTTCGGTCTTCCAGCACATGGGCTCCCTCCAGGACATCGACCACCTGGCCGTCATGCAGCCCGTCACCAAGTGGGCCGCCCGCGTCACCGAGACGCGGCGCCTGGGCGAGTACGTGACCACGGCCTTCCGCCAGGCGCTGAGCGGTGTCCCAGGGCCGGTCTTTCTGGAGCTGCCGCTCGACGTCCTCATGGAGTACGTGGACGCGGACAAGGCGCCCATCCCCAGGAACGCCCGCACGGAGGCGCGGCCCGGTCCCGACCCGGCCTTCCTTGGCCAGGCCGTGGAGCTGCTTCGTCAGGCTCAGCGGCCCGTGGCCGTCGTGGGCTCCCAGCTCCGCTGGTCCCGGGACCCGGAGGGCGCGCTGGCGCGCTTCCTGGAGCTCGGGATCCCCACCTTCGTGAATGGGATGGCCCGCGGCCTCGTAGACCCTCGCGGCCCCCACTTCCTGAACCGCTCGCGGCGCTACGCGCTGGGCGAGGCGGACGTCGTGTTGCTGTGCGGGACGCCCTTCGACTTCCGGCTGGGCTACGGTCAGGCGCACCCCATCCCGCCGGGGACGCAGACGGGCACGGCGGGGGCGCTCATGCTCCAGCTCGCGCGGCCCGTGCTACGGCCCGAGACGCAGTTCATCCAGGTGGACTTGGACGCGGGCGAGATCGGCCGCAACCGCCTGCACGGCGTGGAGGTGGGTCTCGTGGCGGACACGGGGCTCGTGCTGGAGGCGCTCACCGACGCGCTCGGAGAGCTGCCGCCCGCGCGGTTGGAGCCGTGGCGCGCTCAGGTGCGAGCCCAGGAGGAGGCCAAGTGGGCGAAGATGCGGTCCGAGATGGCCGCCGACGGGGATCCACCCAACCCTCTGCGCGTGTGCGCCGAGGTGGACGCCTTCCTGCGGCCCGGGGACGTGGTCGTGGGCGACGGCGGGGACTTCGTGGCGACGGCCGCCTACGTGTTGAAGCCCCACGGCGTAGGCACCTGGATGGACCCGGGGCCGCTGGGGACGCTGGGCGTGGGGCCAGGCTTTGCCATGGCGGCCAAGCTGGCGCGGCCGGAGGCGCGCGTGGTGCTCATGTACGGCGATGGCAGCTTCGGCTTCCACGGGCTGGAGTTCGAGGCCATGGCGCGCCAGGGCATCCCGGTCGTGGCGGTCATCGGCAACGATGCGGCCTGGACGCAGATCCAGCGGGGGCAGCGCCAGCTCTACCGCGACCGCCTCGTCGCCACGTCCCTCAACTACACGCGCTACGACCTGGTGGCCGCGGCGTGCGGCGCCCACGGCGAGTGGGTGGAGCGCGCGGCGGACCTCCGGCCCGCCCTGGAGCGCGCCTTCGCCGCCGCCGAGGCCGGCCAGCCCGCGGTCGTCAACGTGAAGATCGCCCGCAGCACCTTCCGCAAGGACGCCATCAGCGTGTAGCCGAACGCCGCTCCTTCTCGCCCAGACGGAAGGTCCCTTCTCGCGATGTTGTGTCGAACGGGACGCCGCGGCATGCTGGGGAGACCTCTCGCCCGCCCACCTGCTCGGGGCGGGATGGAGAGGAGAGGACACGTCCCCGTGAGGAGGCCGCACCATGACACATCGCCCCCACACCTTGGCTCTCGCTCTAGGGCTCGTCTTGGCCCTGCCCTTCGCTCTCACGGCCTGCGTCCAGTCGGAGACGTGTGTGGATGTCGCGGGTCATGTCTCGCTCACGGGGGTCGCCTGGGATCGGACCAACGAGCTGGTCTACTTGCGGCTGCTGCACCCGCACAGCTACTGCACGAGCAACCCGGAGGAGTACCCCTACGTCCACGAGCTCATCACGGTTCACCTCGCGGACGGGACGGTGGACTTCGACGCGCGCTCCAGTCGCACCTTCGCTGGAGATCCCCTCCCGGACGAGGCGTGGGCGCTGTGGGACGATGGGGGCCAGCCCACGGCGAGGCTGTGCAGCGTCTGCGACCTCACCATCGCGCCGCCACCCGACGGGACCAACGGCAGCCTGCCGCCCTTCGAGCTGCGCGTCCGCGACCCCAAGTCCCTGGCCTCGGCGTCGAGCGGCGCCGCGGGTTCCCCGGACGTTGGCCCGAGCGACGCGGCGCTCCAGCAGGCTCTGCGTGCGTTCATCATCGTCCGGGGCGAGGACACGGTCGTCACCCTGCTCAGCGACTACCTGGGCACGCGGGTTTACGAGCCCTAATCGCCCGGGTCCCGACACAGGACTCGGGCGTCGTCCACGGTCAACATCTGAAGCTCGTTCGCTGGGTCTTCCAGCGCGCTAGCCGTGGCCCACGAGCAGGTAGATGACCATGAGGAACAGGGCGCTCATGGTGGCCGTCTCCACCCAGTTGACCTTGCCGTCGTCTTGGACGGCCTTCCACAGGATGAGCATGGAGGGGAAGGCGAGGAGCGTGGCGCTGGTCGTGTGGAGGTCGATGGCGATGACGCCGTCCCCTGACGAGGGGATGACCCCCGTCTGGTGGAAGGCTGCCAGGAGGATCATGGCGATGGGGAGGACCAGGAAGGGCACCTGGGTCACGGCCCCTGAGGCGTTCGCTAGGGCGATGTCGTACTTCTTCTGGGCGTGGGCCATGCCGATCATCACGAAGGCCCCCGAGGCCGAGAACACGCTCAGCAGGAGCGCCCCCAACATCTCCGGGTAGCCTGCCTCGTTGAGGCGCTCCACCAGAAAGTCCGCGAAGTCTCCCACCGAGTGGCCGCCGATGACCGACGCCACCAGCCCCAGCACGCTGAACCCGGCGATGGCCGCCACGGACATGGGTGCGCCGTGGGCGTCGTGGGCCTCTGTGCCTCCCGTTGCCCCCTCGTCGCTCCCCGAGAAGCGCCGCACCATGCGGACGATGGCCACCGCTTGGACGCCCAGGAGCAGCGCCCCCAGGATGTAGAGGTCGCGCGCGTCGAGTGCCTGCGCGACGTGGGGGTCGGGGGCGAAGGTCTTCATGAGCAGCATGAGCACGCCCACGCCGAAGAAGACGCCCGCGGCTGCCGCGTACAGGTCGGTGCTCAGCTTCACGAGCGGCGCCGGCATGGACGCCCCCCCCTCGGCGTCTCGCGGCAGGAACCCAGAGTAAAGTCCGAAGGCCGCCGCCCCCACGTGCAGCGTCAGGAGCGTCACCAGGAACCCCACCCTCGGTGTTGCCAGGAGCACGAAGGCCAGCATGACCAGCTCGGGGATGTTGCTGGCAAGCCCCGCCATGTTTCCGGCCACGAACGTGTTCATCCCCGTGCGCCGGGCCACGCCCTCCACCGCCTTGATCATCGTCTCCGAGGCCGCGAAGACAACGAGCAGCCCGCCCACCCCCTGGGCCAGCGCCGCACCCCAGTTGTCGTGGCCCAGGGCGAACAACCCCAAGGCCACCAGCACGCCGCCGCCCACCAGGAGCCACAGCCACAGCTTGCTCTCGTGCGTCTCGCCCTCAGCCATCTCGATCTCCCCCTCGGGTCGACGCGGCTCTCGGTCGTTACCGGCGGCGCAACGTCAGGACCAGAAACCCCCCGAAGTGCCGCAACGGCGTCCGCATGAGGAGCCGCTCGCTTCGCTCCACCGCCCGGCCCAGGACCGGCAGGTTGAAGACCGCCGCCACCGGCGCGGCGATGCGGATGCCGTCCACACGTTCCAGCCGGGTCGTGTGGGGCAGCAGCATCTTCAGCTCGTCCAGCGAGTCATAGCGCGTGTAGACGTCCGCGTCGGTCGCCGCGCCGTCCTTGCCGATGGGATCCTTGGGCTTCAAGCGCTTCACCAGCGCCCGGATGGAGCGCTTGTTGTAGAGCTCCGCCACGACGTAGCCCCCGGGGCGCGTCACGCGCGCCATCTCGGCCAGAGCCTTGGGGAGATCGGGCACGTGGGCCAGCACCTTGAAGCTGCACGTCACGTCGAAGCTGGCGTCGTCGAAGGGCAGCGCCGTGGCGTCCGCCTCCTGGACGTTCAGGCCGCGCGCTCGGGCGCGTTCCAACATCCCCGGCGACAGGTCCACCCCCACGGCGCGCCGCGCCACGCGCGCGAGGCGTTCCAGGATGAGCCCGGTTCCACAGCCCACCTCCAGCACGTCCCTGTCGCGCGCCAGGGGCTCCACGAGCCCCACCTCGGCCTCGTCGAGGAAGCGGTGGTAGCCGTGGTGGCGTTGGTCTTCGTAGGTCGTCGCGAAGGTGTCGTAGTAGCTCTTGTTGTCCATCACGCCCCGCCCCGTGTTTCGCCGTCGTCTTCCACGAGCCGGCTGCGCCCCAGCAGCTCGTCGTACAGTGCTTCGTAGGCCGCCACCATCGTCCGGGGCGAGAAATGCAGCCCCACGGCTGCCCGCGCCTGGTCTGCCCAGCTCGTCCGCTGGGCGGGCCCCGCGTGGGCCACGCTCGCGAGCGCCTCGGCCACGGCTTCGGGCTCGCTTCGCGGGGTGACCCGGACGGGCTCGCCCACGAGCCCCGCCAGCTCCGTGAGCGCTGGGAGGTCGCTGACCACCAGGGGCGTCCCCAGCGCCAGCGCTTCGAGCGCCACGAAGGGGAAGTCCACCTTGGCGTAGAGCGTGTCCACGGGCAGCACGACCGCGTCCGCTGCCCCGAGCAGCGCCTGCATGTCGTCCACGACGCCCAGGAAGTAGGCGCGCGCGCCCAGGTTGTCGCGCCCACGCCACACGCGCGCCTTGACGTCCTGCAGGGCGCGCCGGCTGGCTGCCGTCTTGGGGCGGCAGGCCCACACGAAGCGCGCCCGGGGCAGCCGCGTGCGCAGCGCCACGGCCGCGTCGGCGAAGACCCGCGCCCCGTCGGAGAACTCTAGGTCCCCCGCGTAGACGAAGACGGGCGCATCGCCCCAGTCCCGGGCGAAGGGCAGCCGCGCCCGAGAGGCGAGGCGGTCCGCCGGGTGGGCCGGCAGCGGCACGGCCGGGCGGATGACGCGCACGTCTCGGGCCCCGGCGGAACGCAGCAGGAGCGCCGTGGCGTCGGACACGGCCACGACGTGATCTCCCACCAAGAGTCCCCGGGCGGCCTGACCGCCAGCGGGCAGCGCGGGCTGGCTGGGGATGGTCTGGACGGCGGGGAGGCCGCTCAGGCGCAGGGCGCCTCGGGTGGCCTGGGCCACCGCCGGGCGGGGCGTGAAGACGAGGTGTGCCAGGGCCGCGCTCCCGGGGCGCGTGAGGCGCGCCAGCAGACGCGCTCGGTCCGCCAAGGACTGGCGGCGCCCGGTGTAGAAGGCCTCCACCGTGGCCGCCCCGCCGGCGAGCGTACGGGCTTCGTCGCCCAGGAGCTGGTAGGCGAAGCGGTCGCCGTAGCGCCCCAGGTGGTGGGCCAGCACGGCGCTGCCGTTGGTGAGGGAGCGTGTGATGGGCGGGGACACCACGAGGACGCGGCGGCGGCGTGGCGGTCGGGGCGCTTGGTGCCCATCGCGGCCGTCGCGGCCTTGGTCATGGGGACTCTCGGTACGCTCGGCCACGGCGGTCAGGCCCGCGGCTTGCCGCCCACGCGCGCGGCCACGGCCGCCCAGACGGCCTCCTCGACGTGTTTGGCCTCGGCCTCGGTCAGCGTGCGGTCGCTCAGGCGGGCGCTCACGGACCAGGCCAGGCTCTTGGTGCCCTCCTCCAGCCCGGGGCCGTAGTAGGCGCTCTGGAGCTCCACGCGGTCGATGACGCCGGGCGGTTCGGTCTGGGCGCCAGCGATGGCGTCGCGCACGGCGGCGGCCGGCGTGTCCAGGGGCACGACCACGGCGAAGTCCCGCAGTACGGCGGGGAAGCGTGGTGGAGGCGTGTAGCGCGCGTGGACGGTGGGGGTGGCTCGCCAGGCGTCCAGGTCCAGCTCGAAGACGGCGGCGCCTTTGCGGAGGCCGAGCCGTTGGATGGTCAGTGGGTGGATCTCGGCGACATAACCGACGGTTACGGGCTGGGCGTCTCCGTCATCCCCCTTCGTCAGCTCCAGGCGTGCCTGGCGCACGGGGTGGGCCCACGGGTGGTTCACGCCGCCCTGGGCCAGGGTCAGGGGCGTCCGCTCCGTGGCGCGGGCGAGGCCCGCGAGGACGCCGGCCAGTTCGAAGAACAAGCGCGCGTCGGGGTCGCCCTCGGGGACGGCCTCGGCCACCAGCGCGCCCAGGGTAGTGGGCTGCACGGGGATGGCGCCGGGCTCGGCGCTAGGCAGGAACACGCGCCCCAGCTCGTAGACGGCGAGGCGGTCGGTGCCGCGGTCGTTCTTGTGAGCCACGCCCAGGAGGTTGGGGGCGAGGGCCGTGCGCAGGGCGGGCATCTCGGCGCTGATGGCGTTGCGCAGCAGGACGCGCTGGGCGGGGATGGCGCCGATCTTCTCCAGCAGGGGGTCGAAGTCGAAGGAGTAGGTCATGACCTCGTCGAAGCCAGCGGCCAGGCTGAGGTGGGCGCGGGTGGCGCGCTCGAAGGTCTTCTTGTGGTTGGGGTGCGGGCGGCGGAGGCGGACGGTGGGGCCCGACGGGGGGATGTTGTCGTAGCCGAAGATGCGTCCGACCTCCTCGACCAGGTCGGCCTCGATGGCGATGTCCTTGGTGGCGCGCCAGGAGGGGACCGTCACGGTGAGGGCTTGGTCGTCGCCCGTCTCGACGCCGAACGACAGGCTCGAGAGGATCTCGACGATGCGGGTGTCGGGCAGGGCGTCGGGGCTCAGGCCAAGGCGGGCGCGCACGCGGTCGGTGCGCAGGTGAATGGGGGGTGGGGCGGGGAGGGGAGCGGCGACGTCGTGCAGGGCGCTGGTGATGTGGACGCCGGGGGACAGGTCTTGGAGGAGGGAGCAGAAGGCCCACGAGGCGTCCCGGGCCAGCGCGGGGTCCAGGGACTTCTCGAAGCGCGCGGAGCTCTCGGTGCGGAGGCCCAAGCGTTGGGCGGTCATGCGCACGACGGCCGGGTCGAAGTTGGCGGACTCCAGGACGACTCGGGTCGTGTCGGGCTTGATCTCGCTGTTGAGGCCGCCCATGACGCCGGCGAGTGCCACGCCGCGCTCGGCGTCGGCGATGAGGAGGTCGGCGTGGGTGAGGGTGTGTTCGGCTTCGTCGAGGGTGACGAAGCGCTCGCCGTCGCGGGCGCGGCGCACGACGATGGTGTCACCCACCAGGTCGCGGCGGTCGAAGGCGTGGAGGGGGTTGCCCAGGTCGAGCATGACGAAGTTCGTGGCGTCCACGGCGTTGGAGATGGGGCGGGTGCCCACGCGGCCCAGGAGCATCCGCAGCCAGAGCGGCGAGGGCGCTACTTCCAGGCCGTCCAGGGTGACCGCCGTGTACCGCGGGCAGGCCCCGGGGTCGTCCACCC
The DNA here is from genome assembly GCA_964478315.1 of uncultured Myxococcales bacterium. Classification (GTDB taxonomy): domain Bacteria; phylum Myxococcota_A; class UBA9042; order PHBI01; family JAAZYN01; genus CAYZID01. Next base: position 9,195 of record CAYZID010000201.1, read on the forward strand.
TCACGGTCAGCGGACGGTGCTCAGAGTAATCCACGCCCGTGGGGTAGGCGGCCTCCAGGGGCCTGAGGGGGCGGCCCAGGAGGGCGGACAGCTCGCGGGCCACGCCGCGGTGTCCCCACATGTCGGGGCGGTGGGTGAGGGACTTGTTGTCGATCTCCCACAGGGTGTCCTGGACCCCGGGGAGGTCGCTGAGCGGCGTGCCGGGGGCGAGGCGGTCGGCGAGGGTGGGGGCGTCGGGGTCGAGCACGAGGATGCCGGCGTGCTCGTCGGACAGGCCCAGCTCGCGTTCGGAGCAGATCATGCCGGCGGAGTCCACGCCGCGGACGCGGGCTTGGCGGATCTCCAGGTCGCCGAGGCGGGCGCCGGGGAGGGCCAGGGCGACGAGCTGCCCGGCGGCGACGTTGGGGGCGCCGCAGACCACCTGGCGGGTGCCGGCGCCGTCGTCCACCTGGCAGCGGTGGAGGTGGGTGCCCTCGATGAGCTCGGCTTCTAGGACGTGGCCCACCACCACGTAGGGGAGGTCGCCTACTCGTTCGGTGCCCTCGAGCTCGGCGACCGAGAGCGTGAAGCGCTCGGCGAGGGCGTCGAGGTCGACACCTTCCAGGTCCAGGTGACGCGCGATCCAGTTGGTGCTGATGAACATCGCGGGGGCTCCGGCGGTGAGGGGAGGGGAGCTGGCGGGGGGGCTGGTTCAGGTGGTCTAGCCGGCGGGTCTAGCCCGCGCGGAACTGGGACAGGAAGCGCAGGTCGCCGCCCATGAGGTGGCGGATGTCCTCGATCTGGTACTTCATCATGACCAGGCGGGAGAGGCCCAGCCCGAAGGCCCAGCCCGACCACTCGTCGGGGTCGAGGCCCCCGGCGCGGAGGACGTTGGGGTGGACGAGGCCGCAGGGGAGGAGCTCCAGCCAGCCGGACTGCTTGCACACGCTGCAGCCTACGCCGCCACAGACCTGGCATTGGATGTCCAGCTCGAAGCCGGGCTCCACGAAGGGGAAGTGGCCGGGTCGAAGGCGGATGGTGACCTCGCGCTCCAGGATCTCGGTGACGAGGATCTTCATGGAGTCGATGAGGTTGGCGACGGAGAGCTCGCGCTCGATCATGAGCCCCTCCACCTGGTGGAAGGTGTGCTCGTGGGAGGCGTCTACGGCCTCGTAGCGGTAGCAGCGGCCGGGGAAGATGGCGCGGAAGGGGGCGCCGAACTCTTGCATGGCGCGCACCTGGCCGGGCGACGTGTGGGTGCGCATGAGGTTGCCGTCGGCCAGCCAGAAGGTGTCTTGCGTGTCCCGGGCGGGGTGGGTAGCGGGGATGTTGAGGGCGTCGAAGTTATAGAACTCGGTTTCGGCTTCGGGGTAGTCGAGGACGGCGAAGCCCATGGCGCGGAAGACGTCCTCGACGTGGTAGCTGATCTGGGTGACGGGGTGGATGGCCCCCACGGGGCGCCGGGTTGGGGGCAGTGTGGCGTCGAAGCGCGGGTCGGCGCACAGGCGGGCGATGCGTTCGGCCTCCAGGGCCTCACGGCGGGCGGCGATGGCGGCCGTGACGGCGGCGCGGGCGGCGTTGGCGCGCTGACCGGCCTGGGGCCGCTCATCGCGGGCCAGCTTCCCCATGACCTTCATGGCAGAGGTGAGGGCGCCTTTCTTGCCCAGGTAGCGGACCTCCAGCTCACGGACCTGGGCCTCGTCCTGGGCGGCGCTCAAGGCGTCGAGGGCCTCGGCCTGGAGGGTGTCGAGCTTGGTGAGGAGCTCTTGGAGCACGGGGGCCTCCTGGTGACGGTTGTCTCGTGAGGGCACGTGGTTCGGCGCGCGGCGGCCAGCGATGGCCTACTCGTCATGGTCATCTCGGTGCGGGCTCACCGGGCTCACGGCGCCCGCGGCACCTGGGCGCGGCGGGCTCGCAACGCCGGCGGCACGTCGGCGCGGCGCGGGAATGTAGCCCGGCCCCGCCCCGCCGTCGAGCCCGCCGCGCGCACCCCGATCCGCCACCTGCTCTGAGGACCGAGGCGCAGGAGGCCGCGTTTGGGC
>CAYZID010000202.1:0-11211 GCA_964478315.1 uncultured Myxococcales bacterium
GGGTGGTGGTGGGGGAGGGGGGGGTCACGCCGTCCGGCTCGTTGTAGTCGAGGATGCGGATGCCCGGGTTGGCGAACTCGATGTCGTAGCCCGCGAAGTGGAAGTCCCCCACCCGCAGGTAGATCTGCGTGTCGTAGAGGCCTTGGGGGACGTCGTTTCCGAACGAGTCCTTGCCGTCCCAGGGGATCGTGTTGTCCCCAGGGCTCGCGAAGTCCTGCAGGAGCACGTCGCCGTCTCCGAAGGGGTCGAACACTCCGTTGTGGTTCGTGTCGATGATGATGGCGTAGGTCCCGAAGGTCTCCAGATTCGTCGTGAAGTGGAAGGCGCCCACGTCCTGGGTGCCCGGCGTCCCGTTGGGGGACACGGTCTGGTCCACGCCGCTGGAGTCCGTGAACCGATAGTCGCCGAGTAGGAGCGGTGTCGTGCCCTTGGGGCGTGCCACCTCGGGCGGGTTCAGGTAGATGGGGTATTGGGGGAAGATGGACGACGGGGGCGTGGCCCCGGCGGGGAGGGAGTAGCCGGACTGGGGGTCGAGGCCCAGGGAGTTGGCCACCAGGTTGAAGTAGTAGCCGCAGAAGCCGGGGGCATCCATGAGCCACACGTAGTTCGTGTCGATGAAGCCCCCGTCGGTGAGGATGTACAGCCGCAGGTCGGTGCAGTTGTCGAAGGCGTTCGCGTTGAAGTTCCAGTTCAGCGCGTGGAGTCGTCCGTAGCCACCCGGAGGAGCGTAGGGGTGAACGGAGCCGGAATACCCGGGGGGCGTGACGGTGACGTCGAAGGGGTCGACGGCGTCCCGCCGGTTGACCCCGGCGCTGGCCTGGTCGCCGTTCTGGAGGCGAATCTTCCACTCGCCCACCTCATCGGCGACGTACCGGAAGGGGTTGGTGAGCGTGGCGGCGATGGGGTTGTCCGCGTTGTCGAGCCACCCGGGATCGCCGCTCTGGATGACCTCGGTGTGCGTGGGGGCGTCGGCGTTGGGGTCCAGCCCGGGGCGCCAGATGCGCACCGTCACCTGGCGGTTTGCCCCCCCCACGCCGTTGGCGCCCACCGAGATGTTGATCGTCTCACCCGCCTGGAGGATGTCCACGAGGAGCGTGACGGGATCCCCGTCCTGGGGGGTCCCGTCGATGTAGTTGCGCTCCAACTCCACGAGGTCCTGGTCGGGTCCAAACTGGGCGGTGCCCTCGGCGCGCGCCGCGCCCGGCGCCGCCAGCGCGATGACTCCCAGGGTCACCGCGGCGGCAGCTCTCCAGCCCCCTATCTCGGGCGCGCCACGCGTCACCCCTCTCTGTCGCCTGGTCCCGCTCATGGGCCTGCTCCTCTCCTCTCCACACGCGCGGACCCGCCGCGGGCTGGCCCGCGGCGGGCGTCCATCACGGCGCCGTCACGCGGTAGACCGCGTCGGCGCCCGCGTCCGTGACCAAGACGTCCTTGGCGCCGGACACGAAGATCCCACCGATGACGTCGAACCCGGTGGCGTAGGTCGCCCGCGGGCAGTCGTCGTGCCCGCAGTTGTCCACCGCGGCCACATAGTCGAAGCCGCCGCCTACCGCCATGTAGACCACGTCATCGACCGGCTCGTAGGACAGGTCCTCGATGAACAGCGCCTCGAAGGAGTCGTCGAGGTAGACGTCGTCGTTGCCGCCCTCGCGGTGCCGGAGCCGGGCGCCTCCCGTGGGTCCCAGCTCGCGGCTGCTCGCCCAGAACTCCGTGGTGCCCCCAGACTGGAAGGCCTCACAGGCCATGGGGTCCAGCAGGTTGCCGCCGAAGCTCTGGGTGCTCACCCGGTTGCTCAGCGGCGCGTTCGTGAGGCGGTAGATGTCCAGCCGGTCACGGAAGCGCCCGGCCACGGCCAGGTACGGGACGCCCGCGTCGCTGGTGTAGACCCCCAGGTCTTCCGCCAGGGGGGTGCCGTCGACATAGAGGGTCTGGAAGCCCGTGTCGCGGGCCACGCGGACCACGAAGTCGTCTCCGCCGTTAAGGACGTACAGGGCGTCGGTGACGGGGTCGTAGACGACGCGGCGCGGCTGGTTTAGGTAGGCGCCCGTAGACAGGAGGCTCACGGCGTTCCCATTGGCGGTGTCGATGCGGAGGATCGTGTCGTTGCCCAGGTTGGTCACGAACACGTCAGCGCCCACCTGGACCACGCCCGCGGGCTGGTCGAAGCCCACACCCTGGCCCCCGGCGAGGTAGGTGACGGCGCCGCCCGCTGGTGGCCCCACGCTCTGGGACTCGTCGGCCTGGAGTTGGAAGATCGCTGCGGTGGACGTGTGGAAGCCGTCATCCACGGTGAGGGCCACCTCGTAGGCGCCCGGGAGGTCGGGGATGAAGCTGGCCTCCAGCGAGGACGAGTCTTGGAGGACGGCTTGGCTCCCGGGCGGTGTCTTGGTCCACGACCACTGGTAGGTGAGGGCATCCCCGCGGGAGCAGGGCGCCTGGTCGTCGGGATCGACCGAGCCGGCGCCGCTGAGGAGCACCGCCGTGCCGGGCGGAACGGGCGTGGGGGCCACGACCACCGAGCCTGGGCCCGCTGCGAAGGGCTGGAGCATGGCGACGCGCGCCTCGGGCGTGGCCGAGCCGCACGTGTCCACGGTGAGCGTTGTCACGAAGGTGTCGCTCAAGCCCTCGGAGTCGGTGACCGTGACCGCGAGGTCATAGTCGCCCGGCGCCTCGGCGTAGAACCCGGGGAGGGTGGAGGCCGTGTTGTCCAGTGTGGCGTTGGCGCCCAGCGGCTGGTCGAGGATCTTCCAGTCGTAGGTGAAGGTTTGGCCGCCAGGGCACCCGAGGTTGTTGTCCGCGTCGCTGAAGGTCACCTGGAGCTCCGCCCAGGCCAGCGTCTCGATGGCACCGCCCGTGGGGGCGACCCCGGTGATGACGGGCGGGTTCGTGCCGCAGGTCCCGGTCACGGTCTCCAGCGAGAAGGTCGCCGACCCCACGAGCCCGGACGTGTCGCGCACGTCGAGCCGCACGAGATAGGGCTGGGCGGGCGAGGACGGGAGGTCCGGGATGAGCGTGGGCGTGGCCGTGCTCGTGTTGTAGAAGGCCGGGCTCGCCCCCACGGGGACGGCCATGAGCGACCAGTGGTAGAGCTTCGTGGGGTCGGCGCCGCAGACGTCGTCCGGGTCGCTCACCAGGGCGGTAAAGCCCACGGCGTCCCCGACGTTGAAGGGCCCCCCGGGGTCGGTGATGGAGACCGTGGGCGCGAAGGTCCCGCAGTCCCCCACGGTCACGTCCTGGGTGGTCTTGGCCGACGCGACGCCCGTGGAGTCCGTAGCGATGACGCCCACCGTGTAGGTCCCAGGGAGGTCGGGGATGAAGCTGGGCGCGGCCGAGGCCGGGTTGTTGAGCGTGGCTGTGGAGCCCGCGGGCTGGGCGTCCAGGGTCCAAGCGTAGGTGAACGTCTGGCCCAGGCCGCACGTGGGCCCATTGTCCGGGTCGACGACCGTGGCGCTCAGGGCCACGGCCTCACCGGGATCGTGTGTCCCGGGGTCGGCGATGGTGACGGTGGGCGCGAAGGCGCCGCAGGGGCCCACGACCAGGTCGAAGGCGGCCGTCCCCACGCGGCCCGTGTCGTCGTAGACCGCCAGCCACAGCCCGTAGGTCCCGGTGCGGTCGGGCAGCAGGGTGGGGTTCGCGAGGGTGGCACCGTCCAGGGCTGCCGTGGAGCCAGCAGGGCGCTCGGTGAGAGTCCACTGGTAGGTGAACGTCTGGGCCAGGGCACAGCCGGCGGGGTCGTTGTCGGCGTCGGTCACCGTGGCCGTGAGCTGGAGCGGCTGGTTGGCGTTCGCGGGGCCGGGGTCGTCGATGGCCACGGACGGGGCCGCCTCACCGCAGGCGTCCACGGCGATCTCGCGCTCGGCCGGCTGGGAGGCGAGGCCCAGCGAGTCCGTCACCACGACGCGCACGCGGTAGGTCCCGGAGACGTCGGTGAACAGCGTGGGGGCGGCGAGGTCTCCGCCGTTCAGGGTCGCGGTGGAGCCCGCCGGGGCGGCGACGAGGGACCAGGCGTAGGTGAAGGTCTGCCCCATGTCACAGCCGGGGGCGGGGTCGTTGTCGGCGTCGGTGACCGTGGCGCTCAGCGACACCGCGGCGCCCGCGCTGGCGCTGCCCGGGTCGTCCACGCTCACCACGGGGGCCGCCGCGCCGCAGGAGCCGATGTCCACCTGGCGCGTGGCGGTGCCCGTGAGCCCCGCGTCGTCGGTGACCGTGAGGGCCAGCGTGTAGCTGCCGGGCACGTCGGGGGCGAAGCTCGGGTTGGCGCTCGACGGGTTGTTGAGCGTGACCATGGCGCCCGCGGGCTGGGCCGTGATGGTCCAGGCGTAGGTAAAGGACTGGCCCAGGGCGCACCCACCCGCGGCGCAGGTCCCGTCGCCGCAGTCCGCGGTGCAGGCGCCGCAGTCGTCGGGGCAGCTCTCGCAGGTCTCGCCGGCCGCCGCCTCGCAGGCGCCGTCCCCGCAGGTGGACGCGCAAGCGCCGCAGTCGTCGGGGCAGGTCGTGCAGTCCTCGCCCATGCCCACGTGGCAGACGCCGTCGCCGCACGCCACGGCGCACGTGCCGCAGTCGTCGGGGCAGGACTCGCAGCCCTCGGTGGCCGAGTCGCACGTGCCGTCGCCGCAACCCACCGGGCAGTCGCCGCAGTCTCCGGGGCAGGTGGTGCAATCCTCGCCGCCGGGGAAGTCGCAGGTGCCATCACCGCAGGTGGCGGGGCAGGGGCCGCAGTCGTCGGGGCAGGAAGTGCAGTCCTCGCCCGCCTCGGCGGCGCACACGCCGTCGCCACAGGTGACCGGGTCACAGGCGCCGCAGTCGTCGGGGCAGGAGGTGCAGTCCTCGGCCTGGGTGGCGTCGTTGTCCGGATCCACGATCGTGGCCGTGAGCTGGACCGTGGCGCCAACGTTGAACGCGCCGGGATCATCGATCGTGACCGCGGGCGGGAACTCTCCGCAGCTCCCCACCGCGAGCGCGAACAGGGCGGGTGCCGAGGCGAGGCCCGTGGAGTCGGTGACCACCAGGGACAGGCCATAAACGCCGGAGACGTCGGGCACTAGCGTGGGGTTCGAGGACCACGGGTTGTTCAGGGCCGGGTGGGCGCCCAGGGGTTGGGAGACGACGGCCCAGGCGTAGGTGAAGGTCTGCCCCAGGTCGCAGCCGGCGGGATCGTTGTCGGCGTCCACGACGGTGGCGGTGAGGGGGACCGCCTGACCCACATCGAAGGCGCCGGGGTCGTTGATGGTCGCAACCGGAGCCGCCTCGCCGCAGGTGCCCACGTCGAGATCCAAGGTGGCGGTCGCCGTGAGGCCCATGTCGTCGGTGACCGTGAGCGACAGGGTGTAGGTGCCCGAGACGTCGGGCGTGAGCGTGGGGTTGACGCTGGTCGGGTTGTTGAACGCCGCCATGGAGCCTTGGGGCTGGGCGGTGATGGCCCAGGCGTAGGAGAACGTCTGGGCCAGGTCGCAGCCGGCGGGATCGTTGTCCGCGTCGGTGACGGTCGCCGTGAGGGTCACGGGCTGGTTCACGTCCGGGGCCCCCGGGTCGTCGATGGTCACGGCGGGGGCGTTCGCGCCGCAGTCGGTGACGTCGAGGCTGAACAGGTACGGGCTGGAGGCGCGCCCCGTGTCGTCCGCGGCGACGAGCTCGATGACGTAGGTGCCCGGCACGTCCGGCGTGAGGGTGGGGTTCGTGAGGCTCGCGCCGTTGAGCGTGGCGTGGGAACCGGCGGGGACGGTGACGAGGCTCCAGCTATAATCGAAGGTCTGCTCCAGTCCGCAGCTCGTGTTGTCCTCGTCGGTGACCACGGCGGTGAGTTCCACGGCGTCGCCCACGCCGGGCGTGGCGGGGCTCGCTTGGACCGTCTCGACCACGGGCGCGGCATCGCCGCAGGCGTCCACGGTGATCGGCACGCTGAAGGCCACGGAGCTGCGGCCGCTGGAGTCGGTGACGATGAGGCGGGGCTCGTAGGTGCCCGGGAGGTCCGCCACGAACCAGGGCGCGTCCACGCTGGGGTCCGCGAAGGCGGCCAGGGAGCCCGTGGGGAGCTGGGCGAAGTCCCAGGCATAGAAGAGCTCCTGGCCCAGGGCGCAGGGGTCGGCGTTGTCCGGATCGGTCACGTCCGCCGTGAGCAGGATGGTGTCCCCGGTGAGGGGGGCGTCGGGGGAGGCGGTGATGGCGTCGATGGCGGGCACGCCCGCGCCGCAGTCGCTGGCGAGGATCTCCAACTCGGCGGGCATGGCTACGTGGCCCAGCTCATCGGTGAGGGTGAGGCGCACGACGTAGACGCCCGGGACGTCCGGCGAGAACGAAGGGCTCACCAGGGCGGGATCGTTGAGGGCGGCGAAGGACCCTGGGGGGAGCTGGCGGAAGCTCCAGTGGTAGACTAGGTCGTTGGCGGCCTCGCACTCGTCCGTGCCGGCGAGCGTGGCCGAGAGGGTCACGAGCTCCTCCACGCCCGGGGTCTCGGGGCTCGCCGCGAGGCTCTCGATGGCGATCTGGCTGCGGCAGCTCGGATCCACGGGGATCTCCAGCGCCGGTGAGGCGTTCGAGAGCACGCCGTTGGACACCACCAGCCGGACGACGTAGGTCCCCGTAACGTCGGGGACGAAAGACGGCTTGGCCAGCGTGGGGTCGTTGAAGGTGGCGTGGGACCCGGCCGGGACCTCTACGAACTCCCACGCGAAGGCGAGCGGCAGCGCGGGGTTGTTCGTGTCCTGGGAAGCCGAGCCGTCCAGGCTCACGAGCATCCCGGGGTAGATGGCGCCCTCGTTCACCAGCGTGGCGGTGACCTCGGGGGCGGTGAGCTCGTCGGCGCAGGCGCCCGCGAGCAGGGAGATGGACGCCGCCACGGCTAGGGTGACGACGGATCGAAGGGTGCGATGCATCATGATGAATGGGTCCTCCCTAGCTGGGCTCAGATGGCGAAGTGCAGGCCGAGCACGGCGCCGTGGTAGAAGCGGCTGGTTCTCTCGAAGACGAGGCTCTGGGCTTGCCAGCGCAGCTCCACGCTCCACGTCTGTTGGCGGTCCCCCAGGTCCCAGCGGACACCGAGGTTTCCGTCCACGAGGTAACGGGGCACGCCGAAGACCGAGAGCGTCTCTTGGGTCCCGGTGAAGGCCACCGTGAACCCGGCCCCGCCGCCGATGTGGAAGCGCGGGACGGGGCGCAGGTCGAGCTGGGTGGAGATCTCGCCGGCGAAGCTCCACGCCCGGAAGGAGTCGCTGTAGAGGTTCAGGAACCTGGGAGCGAGCGTCACGTCCAGGGAGACGAAGTCGAGGTGCGCCTCGTGGAGCGTGTCGTAGGTGAAGAACAGGCGCCCGTCTTGGAGCTGCTCCTGCTGGCGGACGGCGCTCAGGGGGCCGTCGCCGGAGACGGGGGGCGAGGCGGTCCAATACGTCTGGCCGTAGCTCGTGTCTCGGAAGGAGGCGCCCAGGGAGAAGCCAAAGTCGAAGGTGTAGTCCACGGCTCCGCCCAGGGTCCAGAAGCTCGTGGCGGGCGTCTGCGCCTCGTCCGCGGTGCCTCCCCCGACCTCCAGGCCCACGTGCAGCCCCACGGGTTTCTCGTCGGTCGGCGGGTCGGCGGCGGCGGCCACGCCCTCGCTGTCCGTCGCCGAAGCGCCAGCCGGTGGGCTCGCCGCCGTCGCGTCAACGCTGGGGAGCAGATCCGCTTCTACCGAGGCCTCGCCGCTGGCGGCGAGGTCCACGGTCGTCTCGAAGGCCAGGTAGCCCTCCTTGACGACCCGGATCGTGTGGCGCCCTGCCTCCAGCTCCAAGGGACCCGGGAGGGGGACGGTGCCTACGATGTGGCCGTCCACCAGCACGGCGGCGCCCTCGGTCGTGGAGTCGATCGTGAGCTTGGCGAGGGTCCGCGCGGCGGGGGGGCGCACGACCGCCGTGGCCGCAGGCTTCTTCTTGTGTCGCCTGTGCTTCTTCTTCCGCTTCGCGTCCGCCGCGGGCGCCAGCGCGATCGCTGCCACCACGAGCCCCAGGAACAGCCCACGCCTGCCTAGCGCCTGACCCATCGTCTCCTCCCAGCGTTGTCGTGCGCGGGGAGCGTCACGGCGCGGCGAAGGCCGCCGCGCTCAGACCACGCGCGCCCGGGCGTTCCCAGGGCGTTCTCGCTCGCGCCTGCTACTGCCGGCGTGCGCGAGAGCCCCTGGCGTCGCCGCTGGCGGTGCCCCCCGGTAATGACCGCACCCAGAATAAGGCTCGCATGAGGCAGAGAGCAAGGCTGGCGTCAAGGAAAGGGGCGAAAAGAGTGCCTAACGGCTGAGAATGATTCCGAACAATCCGGTTTCAACGGGACGTGGACGGTGGCGGAACGACGTCCTCGGCGGCCAGGGGCCCCTCTCGCTTGAGGGCCCAGAAGTCCCCGATGGGCACGAGCAGCCCGCCCAGCCTGAAGACCTCCCAGCCCAGGAGCAGATCCGGGTCCCCGCCCCCCTCGGGCGTCGCGTTGACGCTGACCAGGGGGCAGAAGCCCGCGCGCGCCGGCCAGTCCAGGAAGCGGTTGCCCGCCACGCGGTAGTCCAGGTAGTGTGGGCCCTGCCAGCCCCGGGGGAAGCGCTGCCCTTGGGCCGAGCGCACCTCGTAGTGGCCGAAGGTCTTGGCGCGCCCGCGCCGATCGCGCTTGGGCTCGGGGGGCGTCTCCCAGCCGGTCTGCTCGACCTTGACGTTCCAGCCGCGCAGGGCGCCCGTGTGCGGGTCGCGGTGGAAGGTCTTGCGAAAGACCCGCCAGAACAGCCTGTGGAACCAGGCGGGCATGGTCAGGTCCACGCCTGTGTAGGTCGTGTCCGCCAGCGCCTCCAGGTCGAGGGGGAGGGCCCGCTCGATGATGGCGTAGAGCTGGGGGCGGGACATCGCCAGGAGGTCGTCGAGGGTCAGGGGACGGTCGTCATGGTCGCTCACGGGGAGCCCTCCTGCCCGAGCGAGGCCACCACGTTGCGGGCGCCCAGGGTCGCCAGCGCCATGATGGCGATCTGCGGGTTCACGCCGAGGTTCGTGGGGAAGACGCTGGAGTCCACGACGTACAGCCCTTGGACGTCGTGGTGGCGGAGGTCGGGGCGGACCACGGACACGGACGGGTCCGAGCCGGCGCGGCAGGTGCCGAACATGTGGGTGATGACCGCCGTGAAGGGCGCCGCGCTCGTGGGGCCGTGGGCCTCCAGGCGCGCCAGGTCCGCCACGTCGCTCGTCTCCGGCGCGAAGCCCTTGACGCCCGGCATGACGACCTCCGCTCCCGCGGCGAGCATCATCTCACCCATGACGCGCAGCCCTCGCCGGAACAGCGCCACGTCCTCGCGGGTGGGTTTCCAGGTGACCAGCGGCCGACCGCGGAACAGCCGCACCCGCCCGCGTCCTCGGGCCTTCACGGCCGTGCCCCAGTCGAGATAGCGATCCAGACGGGCGATCTCTCGGCTCCAGGCTCGCCCGGCGCCGGGGATGCGGGCGGCCAGCATGGACAGCCCGAAGCCCAGCGACTCGAACTTGAGGCCCTCGCGGCGCAGGCCCGTGACCTCGTAGCCCTGGGTGGCCCCCTCCCACATGCGCACGGGCTCGGGGAAGCGCCCCGCCATGGACACGCCCGGGTGGCATTGGAAGTTGCGGCCCACGGGGCCGCGCTTGAGCCCGCTTGCCAGCAGCAGGGCGGGTGACTGCACGGCGCTGGCAGCCAGGACCACGCGCCCCGCCCGGACCCGGACCTCCCCGCCGCCCGCGGCCCGGCCCACGACGCCCACGGCGCGCCGGCTCGTGGCGTCGTCCAGGAGGACGGCCTGCACCTGGACGTTGCTCAAGAGCTCGGCGCCGCCGCCCGCCGCGTCGCCCAGGGCGTCCGCGAGCAGGGTTCGGTCCACGGACAGCTTGTGGCCCCCCGGACAGCCTTGGAGGCAGCGGCCCAGCCCCTGGCAGCCCTGGACGTTGCGGCGGATGGGGCGATGGGCCAGCCCCAGGGCCTCGGCGCCCGCGGCCATGAGGTGGCTCTTGACGCCGCCCACCACTGGGTCGTCGGGGTCGGTGGGGGCCACGTGGAGGCGCTCCTCGATGGCGTCGCTCGCCGCCTCTAGGGCTGCCCAGGGCCAGGCGTCGGCGAGGGCGGGGTCCGCGGCCACCCAGGCGTCCCACACGTCCCGGGGCGTGCGCCAGCAGATGGCGCCGTTGATGGGCGAGCTGCCGCCCACCATGCGGCCTTGGACGTAGGGGATGGGGGCGCGGCCCAGCACGACCGTGGCGCTCATGCCGCGGTAGAGGTCGGCCATGGCGTCGAAGGACGGGGCGGGGAAGGCGCTGGGCGGGACCAGGGGCCCGGCCTCGATGACGAGCAGGCGCAGGGCGCCCCTGGACGCGCGCGCCAGCTCCCAGGCGGCCGCGGAGCCCGCGGGACCGCTCCCGACGATGACCACGTCCACGTCTCGATCCAGGGACGTACAGATCGAGCTTCCGTCCGTGTGGCGCGTGATCTCCAGCCCCCCTCGGCCCCCGACAGGGTTCACCGACGCCCCCGAAACCGGGCCTGGATGGCTGGATCGCGGAAGTAGGCCATGGCGGCCACCAGCTTCACGACGTCCAGCAGGTCGCGGAAGACGGGCAGGCGATCCGCGCGCTGGACCACGGCGTCCCGGCGCGGGGCGGGCAGGGTGCGCAGGGAGCGCCAGGAGCCCATGAGGCGCGGGAGCAGCGAGCCGATGGCCCACACGCCCAGGGCGAAGCCGGCGCGCAGGTGCAAAGGTGCGGCGTCGCGGAAGCGGTCCCAGTAGTCCGTGGCGTCCAGCTCGACGGCCTCCAAGCCCGGGAGGGGCGGGGAGGGGGGGCTCGCCTTCTGTGGGTCCGTCTCCGCTGGGGGCCACGGCGGAAGGACGGCGTCGAGGACCGCGCGTCGGAGCGAGCGTGGAGGGTGGGCGGAGGGGGTGACCATTCGGACAGGATGGCACCCCATTGGCGCGGGGCTGTCAATCGCCTTCGCGCAGGTGCGGTCACGGTCGCGGCTGCGGGTGCGGGTGCGGTCGCGGGAGGGGGAGCGAGAGCGGGAGCGGGTGCGGTTGCGGGTGCGGTGGCGGGCGCGGGTGCGGGTGCGGTTGCGGCGACGGCTGCGGCCGCGGGAGCGGGTGCGGGTGCGGGTGCGGGTGCGGTCGCGGGTGCGGTCGCGGGTGCGGGTGCGGGTGCGGGTGCGGGCGCGGGTGCGGTCGCGGGTGCGGTCGCGGGTGCGGTCGCGGGTGCGGTCGCGGGT
>CAYZID010000203.1:0-11193 GCA_964478315.1 uncultured Myxococcales bacterium
GAGGAGTAGATGATAGATAGGGGTGGTTGGAGGGGCGGGGCGGAGGGAGGTGGGGGGGGGGGGCGGGTGGGGGGGGGGGGGGGGGGAGGGGGGGGAGGGGGGGAGGGCGGGGGGGGGGGGGGGGGGGGAGGGGGGAGGGGGGGGGGGGGGGGAGGCGGGGGGGGGGGGGGAGGCGGAAGCGGAAGCGGGTGCGGGGGGGGGAACGGGGGTGGGCTGGGCGGCGGGCCCGGGCGGGGGGGCCGCGTCGTCGAGTTCCAGGTGGGCGTCGCGCCCGTCCAGCTCCAGGCCCCCGCCCAGATTGTAGAAGTCGTACTCCTTGAGGTGCTCGATCTCCCGGCGCGTCATGGGACCGCGGAGGTAGCTCATGACGAAGCGCGTCTTGAAGACCTCCAGCCCATCGGCGTGGGCGTTCTGGAGGAGGAACTCCCGGGAGTCCAGGTTGGACACGAGGCGGCTCACCTCCCCGCGCGAGACGTCGGCGCCGAGCTGCTGGGCGGCGGAGGTGAGGCCGTCGAGGACGCGCTCCTTGTCCTGGTCGGTCTGGAGCTTGCCGATGAACCACGTGCCGGCGTTGGTGAGCGCCTTGTAGTCCACGTCCACGGGGTTCTGGGTCGCCAGGAGGCACCCCAACCCGAAGGCGCGCGCCTGCTTGAGGATCGTCAGCAGGGGGCGCTTGGTGGGCGGATTGCGGGGGTACGGCGGCAGGTAGCCGAAGACCTCGTCGAAGTAGAGCAACGCGCGGAGGTCCCCCGTGCCCGGCTGGGCGCGCATCCAGGCGATGATCCGGTCGAGGAGCAGGCTCACGAAGGACAGGCGCGCCTCGTCCCCGAGGTGGGCGATGGAGAAGATGGACGTGCGGCTCCCGCGGGGGTCGCGGGCCAGGAGGCGGTCGATGTCCAGGGGCTCGCCCTGACGCCAGGCAGCGAAGGAGGGGCTCGCCACGAGCCCGTTGAGGCGCATGACCAGGGCGCGGCGCTTGCGGGGCGAGAAGAAGTCGTCGATGGCCACGACGCCCAGGTGGGAGATGGGCGGGTTGTCCACGGCCTGGAGCAGCGCCGGGAGGTCCAGCTCCTGCCCGCGATCCCAGGCCTGGGCCAGGACCGTGGAGAGGAAGATGTGCTCCGGGCTCTGCATGGGATCCGCGTCGACCTCCACGAGCCCCAACAGGGCGGATACGACGCCACCCACGAGCTCGGCGCGGTCCTCGGGGGCCAGGGCGTCGTACCCCGGGGGCGGGGCGAAACGGTCCAGGAGGCTCACGGGGACGCCCGCGGTGGAGCCCGGGGTGTAGATGGTGATGCCGGTGCGCTCGCGGTAGCGGCGGAGGTCCTCCTCCCCGAGCCCGTCCGCGGCGAGCCCCGCGCGCCAGATCCCGGCCATCTTGGCCCCCAAGGCCTGGGCGTCGCCGCCAGCCGCCTCGACCTTGGCGGGATCCAGCCAGGTCGCGAAGCGCCAGGGCGCCAGATCGGGCCACGCCAGGGCGAGGTTGGTGAGGTCCCCCTTGGGGTCGATGGCGATGACCGGGATGTCGTGACGCGAGGCCTCCTCCAAGATGCCGATGCTGAGGCCCGTCTTCCCGCTGCCCGTCATCCCGAAGACCATGCCGTGCGTGGTCAGGTGCTTGGGCTCGTACTCCACCCGTTGGTTCCCGTCCGAGGGAGGGCCGGCCGGGCCGGCCGTGTCCAGGCGATTGCCGAGATAGAAGGCCATGAGGAGCTCCTGTGAGGCAGGGGGGCGTCGCGGGGGCAGGAGGAGAGGATGGAGCGCGGGGGTGGGCCCCCGGGGGAAGGGCTCAGCGGGTCAGGGCGTCTCCGAAGAGCCACGCCACCTGCATGACCCCGGCGCCCAGCCCCAAGACGCCTCCGGCGAGGATGAGCTTCCACTCGTCCTGTTTGAAGGCCGGGCGCAGCACGTTCTCGAAGGACTCGGCGTCCATGACGGCCATGCGCGAGGCCAAGGTCTCGCGGATCTCCTCGGATTTATCCGCGAAGGCATAGAGGAGCCCCTGGGGCCGAAAGAGCTCGCGCTCGACCATGGCTTGCATGTCGGCCTCCACGACGCCCGGCCCCGCAGCGGCGAACAGGGGGCCCGCCATGGGGTGCTCGCGATAGCGCTCGATGAGCTCGTCGGTGCGGGCCCGCACCAGGGCGAGGAGGGCCTCGCGCCCCGGACCCGTGGAGAGCTCATGGAAGGTGTTGCCCGGGGTCAGGATGCGCCGCGTCATGATGGCGGCGAACTCCACGGCGATCTGCTTCTGCCGCCTGTGGAACAGGCCATGGACGACGAAGGGCCCGTAGCGCTTGGGCTCCCGGGGCTCGAAGATGAGGCGCAGCGCCACCCAGTTCGTGGCGTAACCCACGACGAAGCCGAAAAAGGGCAGGATCCACCAAGCGGGAAACCACAGCCAGACGAGGAGCTGCACGAACCCGAAGACGAACCCGAAGTAGGCCCCGGATCGCTTGATGAAGACGAACTCGTCGGCGCCCACGGTCTGGAAGATGCGCCCCATGAGGGCCTTGTCGGCCAGCAGCGCCTTGTGGACGATGCGCTGCACGTCCAGGAGCTCGCCGATGTGATCGCGGGCGTCGGTGAGGACGTCGATCGAGAGCCTGCGCACCTCGGCCTCCACCATGGCAACCATCTGCTGTCGGACGGGCGGCGCCATCTTCTCCCACATGGCCGGGAACCGCTTGGCGGCCGTCTCCTCCACGAGGCGGGCGGCCAAGACGCGGATCTGCTCCTCCTCGGAGGCCACGAAGGCCTCGGGATCGAAATCCTGAAAGACCTCGATGATGTTGAGCAGCCGCTGGGTGACGAGCTTGAGGCCCGTGTCCGCCAGCCGGAGGGCGTTGGCGGGGACGATGCCCTGCCAGCCCAGGGGCGGCCGGAGGCCCACGAACTCCACGGGCTCGAACATCATCCGCACGGCCAGGACGTTCGTGAACCAGCCCACGAAGGCGCTGATGAAGGGGATGAGGAGAGTGAGGGGATCCCGCTGGAGGGCCTCCAGCAGGTTGGGCAGCTCGGGCATGGAGGCGGGGCTCCTCTGTGGGTCTGTCTCTGCGAAGGGCTGGGGGGGCGATGGTGCGGGCGTGAGCCGTGGGGGCAGAGCGAGCGCCCGAGGCGTGAGCCGCCCGGCCGTGGCCGCACCCTACCACACCGACGTCCCCCCCTTGCCGCGCCGGGCCGAGCCGGGCAAGGTGCCCCCATGCAGCCGTCCACTCGCCGCCTCGCCACCACCTTCCAGCGCCTCCGAGAGCAGGGGCGCACGGGCCTCATCCCCTACATCACGGCCGGCGCTCCGAGCCTCACGGCGACGGGCTACGTCCTGGAGGCCCTGGTGCAAGCGGGGGCCGACGTGATCGAGCTGGGCGTGCCCTTCTCGGACCCCATGGCCGACGGCCCCGTGATCGCCCAAGCCATGTCCCAGGCCTTGGGCGCCGGGGCGACCCTGTCCCGCACCCTGGACCTCGTCCGCGCCTTCCGCCAGCGAGACGACGAGACCCCCCTCGTCCTCTTTGGCTACCTGAACCCCCTGTACCGCAACGGCCTGGACCGCGCCTGCCGAGACGCCGCCGAAGCCGGCGTGGACGCGCTGCTCGTCGTCGATCTCCCCCCCGAAGAGGCGGAGGAGGTAGCGGCGCCGTGCGCCGCCCACGGGCTGGACCGCGTCGCGCTCTATACCCCCACCACGGACCGCCAGCGGGCCGCGACCATCGCCGCCACGGCCAGCGGGTTCGCCTACTACGTCTCCATGGCGGGCGTGACGGGCGGCCAGATCGCGCCCGCTCAGGCGGGATCGAGCGGCGTCGTCGAGGGGCAGCTCACCGAGGTGCCCGCGACGTCGCCCGACCCCGCCACCGCCCCTCCCCGGAGCCCCGCGGGTCTTGGACCCGTGGCGGCCGGGGTGGAGATGGTGCGCGAGGTGACGGGTCTCCCCGTGGCCGTGGGGTTCGGCATCCGCACGCCCCGGGACGCCGCGCGCGTGGCTCGCTTCGCCGACGCCGTGGTCGTAGGGACCGCCCTGGTCCGCGCCATGGCTGCCGTGCCGGAGATCGACGCGCCGCGCGCGGCCCGCGACTTCCTGCGGCCGTTCCGCGAGGTCTTGGACGGGGGCGGCCGGGCGAGGTCCCGGGATGAGCGCGAGCTCCTCGCGTCCGCCACCGCCTACGAGCTGAGCGACGACGCAGAGGAGACGACGGACCCCTGACCCGTCGGCGAAGCGATCGCGCGCCTCAACGGACCGGGACCAGCACCGTCGAGTAGCCGCTCGCCCGCTCGAAGCGCCGCTGGAACTTCGTCGCGGCCTTGGCGGTCGAGAAGCGCCCCACCTCCACGCGGTAGAGGGTGCGCCCGTCGGCCCCCTGCGTGGGGCGAACGCGCGCCTCGTGCCCCGCGCCCTGGAGCTGGCTCGCCACGGCCTGAGCCGGCCCGGCGGAGTCGAACACCGAGACCTGGAGTGTGAAGGATGATGCGACCTTGGCCCCCCCGTCGAGCGCCGCTCGCTCGCGCTTGGGGTTTCGGTGCACCACGGAGACCGGGGCGATGTCGCGCGGCGCCACGGCTGGCGCGCCGCCCAGCGCCACGGGGCCCAAGCTCCGCGCCACGCCGCGGGCCTGAACGGCCGCGATCTGCCTGTGCGCCTCGATGCGCGCGGCCTCCATGGGGGTCGTCGCGGGCGCCTGGGGACCAGGACCGGACAGCCCCAGGTGGACGGCCTGCGTGCTCGGCGCGTCCTTGGCGAGCTGCAGCGGCCGCCTCCGAAAATCGCTGGCCGAGGCGAGCCTGTCGCCCGCCGCCGCGTCCTCGGACACGACGTCGGGGAGCGCCGGAGCGAGGCGCTTGCCCACGACCACGCCGCTCGTGAACGTCGCGACGGACACGACGATGAAGCCGATGATCGCGGCGGCCACCTGCCCGTTGTCGAGTCGGATGACGACCTTCTCCTGCATCTTGTCGAGATCTCGCATGGCGTGGAAACGATCCAGGAGGGCGGGAGGACGGGGCGACGAATGAGGAGCGCCAGATCACGAGAGGCCGCGGGGCGAGAGAGGCCGCGCGGCCAGAGAGAATCCGAGGAGCTGCGGCCACCCGATGGTATCGGGGAGGATGGGGCCGGGCGACCGCAGCTCCAGTCGGACTAGGAGCCGCCGGGGCGCCCGAGACGAGTCGGAGCCTGCCGCCAGCGGTCCAGGGGGATCACACCACGGGCCGACTCCTCGGCGCCCTCCTCGGGCGCCGGCTCGACCCAGCCCGCGGCGCCGTACCCCAACCCATAGCGGACCGCGGCGGCGGCCCTCCCCTCGCGGTAGACCTGCCCCCAACGGGCGTCGGCGGCCAGGCGGCGGCTGTGGTAGCGTGTAGCGCGGTGCACGGTGCTTCCCCTGTGCGATGAGTGCCTTGGAGCCCGCCCAGGCCGCGCGCACGGCGCCCGACTCGACGAGAGAACCTCCAAACATTCCCCGGCGTTGGGAAACGTTTCCAGGCACGGCGAAGCGTAGGCCCACCCCGGAAGGCGGTCAAAAAAATGCATCGCTCCCAAGACGACACCCCCAAACCCGCCCCCCACGTCGTGGCGGAGACGCCCGGCGCGCCCGCGGCTATCGGCCCCTATAGTCAAGCGATCACGGCGGGTTCCACCACCTACACCGCCGGCCAGATCGCGCTGGATCCGACCACCGGGGAGCTGGTGGCCCCGGGCGACGCGGCGGCGCAGACGGACCGCGTCATGGCCAACCTCCTCGCGGTGCTGGCCGCGGCCGGGCGGACGGCCGAGGACATCGTCAAGACGACCATCTACCTCGCGGATCTGGACGACTTCGCCGCCGTGAACGAGCGCTACCAGGCCGCGCTGGGGGGACACCGCCCCGCTCGATCCACCGTGCAGGTCGCACGCCTGCCGCGCGGGGCCCGCGTGGAGATCGACGCCGTCGCGGTGGCACGAGACTGAGGGGACCGCGGGAGGGGGCACGCTGCTCCGCGTGCGGGGCACGAGCGCCGGCGCATTCTCAAATTGACGCGGCGCAGCATAGCGTCATAGGGTCCCCTCGTGGACGCCAACGACGAGCCTCATCCCCTCTCTCCTTCCCCTCAAGCAGCCGCCGTCGACGGGCCGGAGCGCTCCGCCGACAGCCCCCCTCAGCCGAGGGATCGTGCGGCCCGCGTGCGACGGCTCAAAGAAGACGCCTTCGACCTCCTCGTGGTGGGGGGAGGCATCACCGGCGCCGGCGTGGCCCGCGACGCGGCACTCCGAGGGCTGCGCGTGGCGCTCGTGGAGCGCGGCGACTTCGCCCAGGGGACGTCTAGCCGCTCGTCCAAGCTCGTCCACGGGGGGCTCCGCTACCTCGAGAACTTCGAGTTCGGGCTGGTCTTCGAGAGCACGCGGGAGCGCAAGATCCAGCGCAGCCTGAACCCCAACCTCGTGTGGCCCCAGCCCTTCGTCTTCCCGGTGTTCAAGGACGGGCCCCACAGCCTGCTGAAGATCGACGTGGGGCTCTGGCTCTACGATCTGTTGGCGATGTTCCGCGCGTGGCGCATGCACAAGCGGCTAGGAGCCGGCCGCACCGCGGAGCTCGTTCCCGCGCTTCGGACCGAGGGGCTGCGAGGCTCCCTCCTCTACTACGACTGTCGGACCGATGACGCGCGGCTCACCCTCGCCAACGTGCTCGACGCCGAGCGCCACGGAGCGGTGGCGCTCAACTACACGCGCTTCGAGCGGCCGCTCCTGGGCGGCGGTGAGGGGGCCGTGGGCCAAGAGGGCGAGAACGTTCGGGGCGCGCTCGTGCGCGATCTCGAGACCGGCGAGGCGTACGAGGTGCGCGCCAAGCACCTCGTCTACGCGCTGGGCGTGTGGACGGACGGGACGCCCGAGGCGCCGGGCGAAGGGCGGCTCCTGCGCCCCACCAAGGGCGTCCACATCGTCGTGCCCCACGAGCGCCTGCCGCTCGACCAGGCGGTCGTGCTGTCCGCCGTGGACGACGGGCGGGTGGTCTTCGCCATCCCCAGCGGCAAGACGACCTACGTAGGCACGACGGACACCGACTTCGACGGGGATCCCGACGCCATCCGGGCCACGGGCGACGACGTCTCCTATCTGCTGCGCACGGCCAACGCCTTCTTCCCCCGGGCCCAGCTCACCGCGGCGGACGTGCAGAGCACCTGGGCCGGGCTCCGTCCCCTCATCCGCGATGAGTCCGACTCGGCCTACGGCACCAGTCGCGAGCACCGGCGCTTCGACGACCCCCGCGGGATCACGACCATGGCCGGGGGGAAGCTGACGACCTACCGCGCCATGGCGGAGGAGGTCGTGGACGCGGCGCTCCGGCGCCTCTCCCCGCTGCTGTCCGCCGAGGGCCGCGCCGCGACGCGCTGCCGCACGGCCAAGGTGCCCCTGGATCCCGAGCTCGCGCCCTGCGAGGACCCCGTGCGCGGCCCCGCCGATCCCCTGGACAACGCCCTGTGGCGCCTCCACGGCAGCGGGCGAGCGTGGATCCGCCGACGCATGGTGGAGGTCCCGGCCGAGGCCGCGTCCCTGTGCCCGGACCAACCCTTCGTGCTGGCCCAGGTCTCCCGCGCCGTCTTGGCGGAGCAGGCCCGCACGGTGCGCGACGTCCTCGTGCGGCGCCTGCCCGTGTTCTTCGTCGCCCGGGACCAGGGACTGGGCTGCGCGGCGGGCGTGGCCCGGCACATGGCCGGCCTCCTGGGGCGGGACGAGGACTGGGTCCGAACCCAGGTGGCCGACTACGAGGCCCTCGTGGCCCAGAGCCGCACGGGCGCCCGGACGCTGGACAGCGTAGACGGATCTGCGCCTGTGGTATCGTAGCCCTCCGCCGGGGGCACGCGAGCCCTCGGCCCCGGGCGCGCGCCCGACCGCCCCTCGCCCCGAGGGCCTGGCCGTGCGCGCACGGGCCGCGACACGACAAGGTGGTGAGGCTGTGGTGACGAGGCT
This sequence comes from uncultured Myxococcales bacterium, assembly GCA_964478315.1. Classification (GTDB taxonomy): domain Bacteria; phylum Myxococcota_A; class UBA9042; order PHBI01; family JAAZYN01; genus CAYZID01. The sequence continues at coordinate 7,949 of CAYZID010000203.1, forward strand.
GAGCGGCGCGTGCAAGACCCTGGCAGCCCTCGCGCTGGTGGCAGCGGCGGGGATGACGCCCACCCTCGCGGGGTGCGGACCGAGCCCATGCGAGCGCCTCCACCAGAAGGTGTGCGAGGAGCTCAAGGACAAGCGCCGCTGCAAGATCATGGAGGACGAGGACCGCCGGGCGCACCTCTCCGACGAGGCCTGCGAGCGCATGCTCAAGCAGATCCGACGCCGCTAGCGCGCCGGGAGGGACATGAACGGAGCAACGGAGCAGGGGCGCGGGAGTCACTGGGGGGTGGGTTTGCAGGGTTGTAGGTGTGTTGTGAGGCCCCATGGGGGCTGACGGCCCGCGGGCCCTCCCAGACGCGCTCGTGGACTGGGGTCTCGCCGCGGCGGCCTTGGGCTTGGCGGCCCTCGTGGTCGCCGGGCCGCCGCCCGCCGACGAGGCCGCAGACCTCACCGCGGTGCGCGAGACCGAGCTCCCGGGCAAGCTCCTGGACGCTCAGGCGACCATGCCGCCGGAGGTCCGGGCGGCCATCGGGCTCAGCCCCGTGGACGAGGCGACGGCGCCCGCCCAGGCGGTGGCCAGCGCGCGGGAGACGATCCAGCGTCACTGGCCGTCGGCCGTCGCCCCGAGGCTCACCGTGGCGGCCATCGCGGCGGCCCTGGGCGAGCGCGCCCAGGCGCTGGAGGAGCTGGACGCCGTGGCGGACCTGCCGTCCATGGCGCCCCCCGCCGAGGGTTCGAGCACCGCGGCTCCACCTCTCTCTGGCGCCCTGCGCACGCTCTACGCCCTAGCCAAGAGCGAGCCGGTGGCGCCCCACGAGCTCCAACGGGCGCTCGGGGCGCTCCGCGCGTCGCCCTGGCTCGTCCACCGGGCTCGAGCCCGCGCCGCCGAGGACGCCGACGACACCGAGACGGCCAGGCGGGAGCGCGCCGCGGCCCAGGACGCCGCGCGCACCTTCACGGCCCGCTACACGGCCCTGGGGCTCGTGGGGCTGGGGCTGGGCCTCGGGGGCGGGCTGCTGCTCCTCGCCTGGCCCATCGTGGGGCGGGCCCTGCGCGCGCGGGGGCTGGGGATCCCCCACGCCGCGCCGAGCCCCTTCGACCCACACCGCGCTCCCCGCGTGCTCTCCGGCTGGTTCATCGCGTACGTCCTCGCCGCCCTCGCGACCTCGGGCATCGCCCTGGCCCTGGGGGGAGGGGCCCACCTCGCGGCCCTGGCGGGGGCAGCCCAGGTCCTGGCCCACGGCGGGGCGGCCATCTTCCTCATCGCCCGGTGGGGGCGCCGGGCCTACGACGGGCGGCCCCTCGCGGCGCCCCTGCGCCTCACTTGGGGGCAAGTCCCCGGCGAAGGGCCCACCAAGCTCTTCGCCCTCGCGGGCTGGACGCTGGGAGGGCTGGCGGTGGCCGTCGCCGTGAGCGTCGCGGCCATGTTCGCCAACGCCTCGCTCGCTGGCGAGGCCAGCGAACCCCAGGACGCGCTGGTCGCCCTGTACGAAGCCCTGGACGCGCCCGCCGACCTCGCGGTCCTCGTGACGACCATCGTCTTGCTCGCCCCGGTGTTCGAGGAGCTCCTGTTCCGGGGGTTCCTGTACCGCTCGCTGCGGGACCTCCTCACGCCCGGGGGGGCCATGGTGGCCTCCGCCTTCGTCTTCGGGCTCGTCCACCTCCAGCCCGGGAACCTCCTCCCCCTGAGCGCCCTGGGCTTCGTGCTCGCCTGGCTCTACGAGCGCAGCGGGACGCTCTGGGCTCCCGTCTTGGTCCACGCCGCCTGGAACCTCGGGGGCGTCTTCTACGCCCTCCTCATCGCGCGAGGCTGACGGTGCCCACCCACGAGACGCCGCCCCAACCCACCGCCCCCTTCCCAGGGTTCACACATGCGGAGACCGCCACCGGGACCCTGAGACTCCGGTGGGCACCTCCCGAGCCCGCCCGGGCCCAGGGCGTGGCCCGCGCCCATGCCGTGGTCGTGCTCCGCCCCCTCACCCCCGAAGACGAGCGCGCGCTCTGGGAGGGCGCGTTCGACCACGACGCGATCCGCTTCCCCGTGGACCCTTCCGCCGGGGAGGCCACCCTCTTCGCCCCGCCGGACCGCGTCGTCACCGTGGGGCTCGCCTTCCGCGATGGGCAAGGGCGTCTCGTCCCTACTCCCACGCCCCATGTGCTGGCCGCCGCCCCCCTTCCCTGCGAGACGCCCTCAGCCCCCCCCCTGGGAGCCGTGCCCCGCCACAGCCACGGGCACACCCCCCCGCATGGCCCAGTCGAGGCCGGGGGTGAGGCCTCACCGGCTCCCGAGCGCCGGGCCCCGCTGGAGCTGGGGGAGCCGGTGGAGATGGTCTTCGCCCAACCGCCAGGGGGCCCACCGCCGCCCGACCTCGGCGCCCTCGCCCGGCGCGTAGCGGCCCAACTCGGTGGCGCCCCACCGGAGCCGCCCGCCCCCCGGCCACCCGCCGGGAGCTTCGGGGCCCTGGGCCGCTGGTACCCCGTGCACCTCGTGTGGCCGGAACCTGAACCCGGCACCTCGCGAGAGCTCCGACTGGTGCGGCGCGCGCGGTTCATGGACGTGGCGGAGGTAGCCGGGTGGGCGACCGCCCCACCCCGGGACGCGGTGACCATCCCCGGCGACGTGGACGGGCTCATCGACGCCACGGTGCCCCAAGGACAGGTGCGCTTCTACGCCGTCCTCGCGGGTCCCGCACCCTGGCGCCCCCTACCCCTGTCCCCCGCCCCGCCTCCCTTCGCGAAGCCCCATCGCCCCCACCTCCTCGGGGACGTTGTTGGAGTATTGGAAGCCGCTGTCCGCGCACGCCTCGCGCGCCTCCGGAGCGAGCCCTCCGCGGGCCCGGATCGGGCCGTGCAAATCGAGCTCCTCGAAGCCCTGGCGAGGCGCTGCGAGCCGGCCGCGCGGGAGGCCCTCATGGCCGAGCTCCAGGCCATCCGAGCCGCACCGCTGTTCTGACCTCCACGCGGCTTCGCCCTCCGCGCCGGACCTGTCCGGGTTGGCGCGCCGCGGCGCGTGTCCCGACGGAGCCTCTCCTGCAGAAGATCGCGCCCCCCTTGCGGCGACGTGGTGAACAGAATAACGTGACCCATCGGTCACGCTTTCTCGTGCACCGCGCTGGAGCCTGCCCATGTGGACCGCCCCCCCTCTCCCCCGCCCCCCGGCCCACCCCTGCCCCCCCCCCCTCGGACGCGCGCACGCCGCCCCCGCCACTCCCCCACCCCCCCCACCCCCGCCGACCGCCCCCCCCGCA
>CAYZID010000204.1:0-11192 GCA_964478315.1 uncultured Myxococcales bacterium
CAAACGCGGCCTCCTGCGCCTCGGTCCGCAGAGCAGGTGGCGGCTCGGGGGACTCCCCCGATCCGCCACCTACTCTGGGATTCGGCTTTGGATCCCGCGTGTGGGCGGCGTCGGACTGCGCGTCTGGGTGCTCGACGTGACGCGGCCACGCCTCCGCGCCCAGCCGCTTGCCTCCTTGCCCAAACGCGGCCTCCTGCGCCTCGGTCCGCAGAGCAGGTGGCGGCTCGGGGGACTCGCCGGCCGATTGCCTCCGCGGCGGCCCTCCGCTACGGTCGCCGCGCCATGAGCCTATGCCTGACCCCTCGCGTCGAAGCCCTCACCCGCGCCTTCACCGGGCGCCGGGAGCCCCTGTTCGACACCGCCCGGTTCGACGCCGCGCGGCCGGAGCTCCGGGCCGCCCTCGCGGGTCGGCGCCTGCTCCTCGCTGGCGCCGCCGGGACCATCGGGTCGGCGACGCTCCTGGACGCCCTGCGCTACGATCCAGCCGAGATCGTCGTGCTCGACCCCAGCGAGAACAACCTCGCCGAGCTGGTGCGCACGATTCGATCGGCGCCTCGCCCCACGCGCGCCCGAGTTCGAGTGGAGCCCATCGCTTACGGCTCGCCCTTGGCCCAGGCCTTCTTGGCTTCCGAGGCGCCCTTCGACCTCGTGCTCTCCTTCGCCGCGCTCAAGCACGTGCGCTCCGAGCGGGACGCGCTGTCGCTGTCGCGGATGTTGGCCGTGAACCTGGTGGAGGCCGACCGCTTCCTGGGAGCCCTGCGACGCCACGGGCATGGGGCGGGCGGGGTCTTCTTCGTCTCCACGGACAAGGCGGCGGATCCCGTGAGCCTCATGGGCGCCTCCAAGCGCGCCATGGAGGCGCTGCTGTGGGCCCACACTGCGCCCGGGAGTCCCGCGAGCCTCTTGGACGGGGGCGAGGCGCCCCCCCTCCCGCGGGTGACGACGACCCGCTTCGCGAACGTCGCCTTTAGCGATGGCAGCCTCCCCTGGGCCTTCTTCCTGCGCCTGGACAAGCACCAGCCCCTGGCCGCGCCCCGGGACGTGCGGCGCTACTTCGTCTCGCCTCGGGAGGCGGGGGCGTTGTGCCTGCTCGCCGCGACGGCATGTCCCCACCGGCACGTCTTGGTGCCTCACATGGACCCCCAGCGCCACGCGTTCTCGTTCGTGGAGATCGCGCGCGCCGTGCTGGCGGAGCGCGGGCTCGAGCTCGCGCCCTACGAGGACGAGGAGGCGGCCCGCGGCGCCGTGGACACGGAGCTGGCGCGCGGTCGCTACCCGGTGTTGCTCACGCGGGCGGACACCTCGGGGGAGAAGCCCATGGAGGTCTTCGCGGGCGCCGGAGAGGAGGCCGTGCCGGTGGGTGTCCCCGGGGCGCTGGGCATCGCGGCGCGGGACCCCGACCCGGCCCCTCTGCGCGCCCTCCTCACCGCCGTGGACGAGGCGACGCGAGACCCCCAGAAGGCGGCCCGCCTTCTGGGGGGGGAGGGCGTGGGGGCGCTGGTCCGGGCGCTCCAGCGGGTCGTCCCCGCGTTGCAGCACAAGGACACGGGGCGCAGCCTGGATGACCGCATGTGATGCCGGCCCAATGCCCTGGGCGAACGTGACACCGGGAGGAAGCTCGTGACCCAACGCCGCGCGGATCCCCGCTCGCTCACCGTGGCGCCCCAGGCGTCGCTGCTGGAGGCCATGGCCGTCATCGACCGCGCCGGGCTCCGGACCGCCCTCGTGGCGGGGGACGACGGTCGCGTCGTGGGCCTCCTCACCGACGGGGACGTCCGCCGGTTCCTCCTGGCCGGCGGGAGCCTCCAGGCCCCCGCGCTGGACGCCGCCACGCGGACCTTCTTGAGCGTCGGCCCGGACGCCGAGCCCCACGACGTGCTCCGGCTGCTCCTGGATCGGGGCGTCACCTGCGTCCCCGCCCTGGACGCGGAGGGGCGCCTCGTGGGCCTGCACACGTTCCGGACGGCGCTCCAGGCCCAGGAGACCGACTCCTGGGCCGTGGTCATGGTGGGCGGGCGTGGGACCCGGCTGGGCGAGCTCACCGACGCGATCCCCAAGCCCATGCTCCCCGTGGACGGACGCCCCATCTTGGAGCACGTCGTCGAGCACCTGGTGAGCCACGGGGTGCGCCGGATCTTCCTGGCGGTGAACTACCTGGCGACGATGATCGAGGATCACTTCGGGGACGGCCGGCGCTTCCACTGTCGCATCGAGTACCTGCGGGAGGAGAGCCCGCTCGGGACCGGGGGACCGCTGGGGCTCCTGCCCGAGCGCCCGAGCGCGCCGCTCATCGTGATGAACGGGGATCTGCTCACGCGCATCCACATCGGGCGGCTGCTGCGGTTTCACGCCCGCGGCGGCTTCGCGGCCACCCTGGCGCTCCGGGAGCACACGGTGGAGGTGGCCTTCGGCGTGGCCGAGCTGGACGGCGACCGCGTCACCGCCCTCGTGGAGAAGCCCACCCTCCGCTACGACATCAACGCGGGCATCTACGTCGTCGAGCCCGCCCTCCTGGACCGCGTCCCGCGGGGGCGCCCGTTCCCCATCACGGACCTCTGGCGCGCCGCCCTGGACGACGGCCTGCCCCTGGGCGGTTACCGCATGACCGAGCGCTGGCACGACATCGGGCGCCCGGCTCAGTATGAGGCCGCTGCGGAGGACGCGCAGCGGGGGTAGCGCGCCCGTGGGTGGCGCTGGGGGGGGCGGCGGAGATGACCAAGGCGGAGACGACGAGGACGCTGCTGGACCGCATCGCCACGCGCGAGGCGGTCGTGGGCGTCGTGGGGTTGGGCTACGTGGGGCTGCCCCTGGCCGCCGCCTTCGCCCGCCGGGGATTCCGAGTCGTGGGGCTCGACGCAGACGGCGCCAAGGTCGCCACCCTCGCCGCCGGACAGAGCTACATCCGCCACGTGCCCGCGGCGACCATCCGGGAGATGCTCCGGGAAGGGTTCGAGCCGACGACCGACTTCCAGCGCGTGGCCGTGTGCGACGCCGTGCTCGTGTGCGTCCCCACGCCCCTCGACGCGCACCGCCAGCCGGACATGCGCTACGTGACCGAGTCCGCGCGGATCCTCGCCCGCCACGCCCGCCCGGGGCAGCTCTATGTCCTGGAGTCCACCACCTACCCGGGGACCACGGACGAGCTCCTCCGCCCCCTGTTCCGCGAGGCCGGGCACGCCGTGGGCGAGGAGCTCCTCATCGCTTACTCTCCCGAACGCGAGGATCCCAACAACCCCGACTTCTCCACGGCCACCATCCCCAAGGTCGTCGGGGCGGACTGCCCGGAGGCGCGCGCCGTGGCCGTGGCTTTATACGAGGCGGTCGTCGAGCGCGTGGTCCCCGTGTCCTCCTCCCGCGCCGCCGAGGCCACCAAGATCCTCGAGAACACCTTCCGCGCCGTGAACATCGCCCTGGTGAACGAGCTCAAGGTCATCTTCAGCCGCATGGGGATCGACATCTGGGAGGTCATCGACGCGGCCGCCACCAAGCCCTTCGGGTTCATGAAGTTCACGCCCGGGCCGGGGCTCGGTGGGCACTGCATCCCCATCGACCCCTTCTACCTCACCTGGAAGGCCCGCGAGTACGACATCACCACCCGGTTCATCGAGATGGCGGGCGAGGTGAACAGCGCCATGCCCCAGTACGTCGTGAGCCGCACCATGGAGGCCTTCTCCGCCCAGGGCCGGGGCCTCGCCGGGGCGCGCATGCTCCTCGTGGGGTTGGCCTACAAGAAGAACGTGGACGACGCGCGCGAGTCGGCCACCTTCAAGCTCATGGACCTCTATCAGCGCCAGGGGTGCGAGGTGGACTACCACGATCCCTTCATCCCCGAGGTCCCCAAGACGCGCCGCTACCCGCACCTCGCCGGGCGCCCGAGCGTGCCCTTGGAGGACGCTGGCGCCTATGACGCCGTGGTCATCGCCACCGCGCACGACGGGATCGACTGGGACGCCCTGTATGGCCGCGCGCGCCTCATCATCGACACCCGCGGTGTGTACCGCGGCCCCCGCGACCGCGTGATCCGGGCGTAGCGTCCCGGCCACTCCGCGCTATAGTCCCGGCGATGCCTCTACGACCCCAGCGCCTCCCTGGGAGCACGCGCCCACGCGCGGGCGGCGTGACGCCCCGTTCGAGCTCCCCCCGCGCGCCGCGGTCGGGCCTGCTCGTCGCGTTGCTCCTGGCGCCCCTGAGCCTCTGGGCCGCGGGCACACCGCCCGCGCGCGCCGAGCCCCTCCCTCCGCTCCCGCTGCCCCCGCCGCCCCCCTCCACGGTCGCCTCTCTCGCCAGCCAGACCGTCGCCCAGCTCTTTCCGGAGGGCGCCGCGCCCGACGCGGCCGCGCGCGCCCAGCGCACCGTGACCATCGCCTGGCGCTTCGAGCCCCCCTCGGCCGGGCCCCCCTCTCCCCTTGCGCCGCGCATCGCGCCGCCCAACCAGCGTCGCGCGGGGGCCTTCCTGGCCGACGCCGTGGAGGCCGCACTCCGCGCCCGCGGGCCCATCGCGGGGCGCGTCCCCTCGGACGCCGAGGCGGATCTGCGGCTGGAACTCGCCCTGCGCGTGGCCCCCGATCGCGTCACCGTGACGGCCCGCCTCCGCCGCCCCCCACGCACGGTCTGGGAGGCCCTGCGGGCGCCCCAGGGCGCCCTGCTCCGGACGGCCTTCGCCGCCGCCCCCCTGGACATGGAGCTCCGCGCCCTCCTGGGCCTGGGGCCCCGGGCGGTCCGCCTGGACCGGCTGCGCCTCCGCTGGCTAGGAGAGGCCACCCACCCCTTGCTGGCCCAGGCCCCTCTCCTCGCCCTGGCCGTGGCGGACCTCGACGGCGACCGCACGCCGGAGGTCGTGGCCCTCCAGCCCGACCGGGTGCTCGTGCTGCGCTGGGAGCGCGGCGGACCTCGGGCCCTCCTGGCCAGCGAGCCCCTGGGCCCAGGCGGCTTCGACGCCCCGCCCAACGACGCGCCCCTTCGCCATCCCATGGGTCGGCTCGTCGTCGTCACGCGCCCCGACGGCTCTCGCGCGGTCGCCGCCGCCGCCAGCGACTGGGCGCGGCCCGTGGTCTTCACCTTCCGCGACGGCGCCCTCGCGGCGCTCTCGCGGGGTGCAGCCGCGCCGGGCGGCCCCCCCGACCTGCCTCTCCGAGGCTGGCCCCTCTACGCCCTGGGGCCGGACCGCGTGCTCACGGCCCCCTGGCCCCACGCCGTGGACGTGCTCTCGGGGCCGCTCCGGGAGGAGGACCTGGCTTCGCCCGCCTCGGACGCGCCCGCGGGGGAGCTCGCGCTGGGCGTGTACGCCCTGGCGAGCTTCCCCTTCTGGGCCGACGCCTCGCCCCCTTGGGATCCCGTGGTCGTCGCCACGGGACCCGGAGGCCGCCTGCGCCTGGGCGGCTCCCGCGGACCGCGCACGGCCCCCGCCACCCCGGCCGGCGACGTGGCGGCTCTGGGGGATCTCGACGCGGACGGGACCCCCGAGCTCCTCACCACGAGCGCCCGCCTGGACGGCACCGACCGCCTGCGCCTGTACGCGCTTTCCGACGGCGGGCGGCCCCGCCTCCTGTGGCGGGCGCGCCTGGACGCCCCGGTCACCGCCGCCACCTTGGGGGATCTCACCGGCGCCGGAAGCCCCAGCGTCCTCGTGGCCGTAGCCGCACCCTCCGGCGCAGCGCGCCTGGCCGTGCTGGTCCCGCCCGCGGCGCGTCCGGGGCGGCCATGAGGGCGCCCTCACCGCGCCCTCGGGGCGGCGCGCGATGCTTGGCGAGGCTCTCCCTCGCGGCGCTCGTCGGGGCCGTGCTCCTCGCGGCCGCACCCGCGTGGGCCGCCGGGCGGCGTGCCTACGGGGGCTCCCTGCGCGTCCCCGTGGGGGACTTCCTGGGCGTCCGGGACCCCCACGCCGCCCGGACCCCCTCGCAGCGCCTCGCCGCCTCCCTGGCGCACGGGCGCCTGCTCCGGGACCGCGGGGCGGGCTTCGCGGGCGCGCTCGCCCAGGGCCCGGGGACGTTCGCGCGGGGGACGCTGAGCCTGCGCCTTCGGCCCACGGCCCGCTTCCACGATGGGGCTCGGGTGAGATCGAGCGACGTGGTGGCGAGCCTCCGCCGTGCCACCCACCGAGGCCCCTTGGGGCCCCTCGTGGCGGCGCTCCGCGTGGAGGCCGGGGTCCCCGGAGAGGTGCGCGTGCGGGGGCCGCGGGGCGCGCGCGCGGGTGTCCTCCGGGCGCTCCTCGCCCGCCCCGAGCTCGCCATCCTGGAGGGAGGTCGCCCCGGCCTGGGCCGCGGCTGTGGACCCTTCCGGCCCGACCAGCCCCAGGGGAAGAGCCTGGATCTTCTGGCCTACGACGCGTTCTCCCTGGGGCGCCCGTGGCTGGATCGCGTGCGCCTGGTGCAGGTCTCCGACGCCCACGCCCAGGTGAGCGGCCTCCGCTTCGGGGCGCTGGATCTCGCGTGGGCGCCCAGCGTCGCCTACCGCGGCGTGGACACCCGCGACCTGGGGAGCTGGCGCACGGTCTTCCTGGTGCCGGCGGCGCGCTGGCGGGGCGCCGGAGCGCGGGGGCTACGGCGGCGCCTGGCGCGCCTCGCGGCGGCGCGATCCCTGGCGCCCTACGTCCCGTGGAAGGTGGCTCCGGGTACCACCCTCCTGCCCCCGGGGCTGGGAGGAGGCGAGGCGCGGAGCCCGAAGGGCGCCGCGGTCACGTCCCCCGGCTCGGTGCTCACGCTCGCCTTTCCGGCGGGCGACCCGGTGCTCGCGTCCCTGGCGAGGGTGCTCCGGGACCGCGCGGCGTCGGGGCTCGGCCGTGAGGCCCGGGTCGTGCCCGTCGAGGGTTTGGATGATGCTGGGGCCGCCGCCCCAGCGGCGGGCGAGTCGGCGGCGTGGGACTTCGCGCTGGTCACGGTGGACTGGGCTGCGACGCACCCCGCGCTGGCGCGCTGGGAGCTGGCGGCGCGCTTCGCGGCCGGCCCGGGGGCGCCGCTGTGGCTCTCGGGGCGGGCCTCGGGCGCCCAGGGCGCCGGCCCCTCGCTGGCGCGCGCCGTGCTCCGGGGGCGCGGGAGGCGGTGGCTGGCCGCGGCGACGGCCTCCCAGGGGGTGGTCCCCGTGCTCCACGCACGGCGCCGGGCGTTCGCGCGCCGGGGCACGGCCCTCGCCGTACGCGGGGGGGCGTCGCCGTGGCCCTCGGGCGGCGCGGCGGCGGACGGGCCGGCGTTGGACTGGACCTGGGTGCGGCCGTGAGGGCGGTTCGCCCGGTCATGTCGCCGTCCGCGACGTCACTCTCCGCGCGGAGGGCCCCGTGCGCCTGAAGACTCGCCTCACGTTGGCCTTCCTTGCCGTCGCCTGGCTGCCGCTGGGGGCGTCCGTCGCCCTCCTGGCGGATCGGACCGAGGGGCTCTTTCAAGAGCGGTTCGACGAGCGAGCCGCGGCGGTAGAGCGGGCAGTCGTGGCCCGTTTCGGCGAGCTGGAGGGGACGCTGGACCGGGCCCTGGGCCGGGTGGCGGCCGATCCCCTGCTGGACGTTCAGCTCCTCCAGCCGCTGGCGCATGGCCAGTTCTACGGCGACGTGGAGTACGAGCGCGCCATCGTCCGCGAGGCGCGCCGGCTGCTCACGTCCCCGGCCTTGGACACCCTGCGCGTCGTGGATCTGGGCCTGGGAGACGCCCGTCGAGGGCGGGTCATCGCCCTGGCCCACCGCGCGGGGGAGGAGCCCCCCGACCTCCAGGTGGTCCAGCGCCTGGAGGCGGGGAGGGGAGGGCCCATGCTGCGCCGCGAGCGGGTGGACAACGCCGCCACCGGGGCCGCGGACGCCGTGTGGACCTTGCAGCTCGCGCGGGTCGTCGGTCGGGGAGACGCCCGCGTGGCCCTGGTGGGAGGGCGCGTGCTGGACGGAGCGCTCCTGCGCGGGCTCTTGGCCGGGGCCACGGGCGACGACGTCCAGGCTGCGCTTCTGGCGGGCTCCGTGCCGGTAGCCGCCACGTTCCAGGGGGCGGAGCCCTCGCCCACGCCCGGCGGCGCGGCGCGGCGGGATGTGCCCCTGCTGGGCGGGGCGGCGACGCTACGGATCTGGGTGGGGCGCGGGGGCCTCGCGCGGGCCCTGCGGCAGCTCTGGCTGGGGGCCGCGGGCGTGGCTGGAGCCAGTGGGCTGCTGGCGCTGCTGTTGGGCGTGCTCCTGTCCCAGCGCCTCTCTCGTCCCCTGGAGGCCTTGGCTGGGGCGGTGGCGGACGTGGCCGCCGGGGCGCGCGACACGGAGGTGCCCGAGGGACGGGGGCCCCGGGAGGTGGTGGAGCTCACCCGGGCGTTCAACCAGATGACGCGGGAGCTCGCCGAGGGGGAGGAGCGCCTGCGAAAGAGCGAGCGCGTGGCGGCGTGGCGGGAGATCGCCCGGCGCATCGCCCACGAGATCAAAAACCCCCTGGCCCCCATCCAGATGTCCATGGAGACGCTCCAGCGCGTCTACGAGCGCAAGCACCCGGATTTCGACGAGATCTTCGCGGAGTCCACGGAGGCGATCCTGGAGGAGGTCGCGCGGCTCAAGCGCATCGTCACCGAGTTCTCGAGCTTCGCGCGGCTCCCGGCACCTCGACTCCAGCCCACGGACGTGTCGGATCTCGTCCGCCACGTGCTCGCGCTCTATCGGGACATGCACGCGGGGGCCACGCTGGCCCTCGTCGGGCCCGAGGAGCTGGAGATCACGGCGGACCCGGACCAGCTTCGGCAGGTCCTGGTGAACCTCGTGGCCAACGCGCTCCAGGCCGGGGCCCGGCGCGTGGAGGTCGCCGTCGAGGGCCTGGGGGGCGGCGGCGCGGTGGTGGAGGTGCGCGACGACGGCGTCGGCATGGACGAGGAGACTCGGGCGCGGCTGTTCACGCCCTACTTCACCACGAAGGAGGAGGGGACGGGGCTGGGGTTGGCCATCGTCCAGCGCATCGTGGAGGAGCACGGGGGAGAGATCGCCGTGCGCTCGGTGCCCGGCCAGGGGACGGTCTTCACCCTGACCTTGCCCCCGCCGCCCGCCGCCACGCCCCCCTGACAGGGTGGGCTGCCACTCCGTCAACGCGGCGCGATGTCGGCGGCCGCGAGGAGGCGCTGGGCCCGCCCGCGGACGTAGGGGTCGGGGGCGACGGAGGCGTTGATGAGCACGCGGAGCGCCTCGGGGCTGCGGATCTTCCGGCAGGTCTCCAGGATGGCGACCTGGACGGCCGGGCGCGCCAGGGGCAGGCCCTTGGCGAGGGTGGGGACGGCGGCCGGATCACCCAGCAGCCCCAGGGCCCGCACGAAGCCCAGGTTCCAGTCCCCCGGTCGCCGCACGGCGAGGGCGTCGACGAGCCGCTCGGTGAGCTTGGGGGCGCCGGCGCGGGCGCAGGCCACCGCGGCGGCGCCCGCCAGCGCGGGGCGGGGCGAGGAGAGGCCGGCGAGGCAGTGGGCTCGGGCCTTGGGACCGCCCAGCGTGCCCATGGCCTCCATGGCCGCGGCTCGCACCTCCACGGACAGGGCCTCGTTCCGCGTGGCGAGCACGAGCGCGTCCACGTAGGCGGGGTCTCCGGCCGCGGCGAGGGTGTGGACGAAGGCCAGGTGGGCCGCCGTGAAGTCCCACGTCGGCGGCAGGAGCGCCAGGGCGTGGGCCACCCAGGGGGCTGCCAGGGACGCGTGCGCGGTGAGGAAGGGCTCTAGGTTGCGCGCCGACGCGGGGTGGGCCCGGATCCACGCCGTCACGTCTCGGACCGCGGGGAGCCCCTGGGCGGCGAGGGCGCGCTCCGCGTCGGCCCGCCAGCTCGCAGCGCGGGCCTGCACCAGGGCCCCGATGAGGGCGCGCCGGGCCTCCTGGGTCTGCTGGGTGGCGAGGAGCTGGAGGAGAGGGCCGGCCACGTCCGGTCCGGCCTGGGCGAGGACCTTGCCCACCGCCTCCACCGCCCCGGGGCCGCGCTTGGCGAGGGCCCGTGCGGCGGCCACGCTCACCGCGGCGTCCGTGGAGCCCGCTAGGACCACGAGGCGGGCCTGGGCCGCGGGCCCGCGCAGGGCGCCCAGGGTCTCCACCGCCGCCAACCTGGGCGCCTCGTCGTCGTCGCCGGTGAGGCGGATGGCGGCGGCCTCTGCGTCCGGGTCATCGGGGAAGCCCCTCAGGGCCTTGGCCGCCGCCGCCCGGCAGGCAGGCGTGGGGGCGCGCTCCGCCCCCAGCGCGGCGTCCAGGCCCGGTTGCCCCAGCCGCGGTAGGCAGGTCGCCGCCAGCGGCGCCGCGTCGTCTCGGCCAGCGCGCAGCAGGGCGCCGAGCGGGGCCGCGGCCCTCGGGTCGCCGGCCGTGCACAGGTAGCGGGCCGCGGCGAGGCGCACCTGGGGGTCGCGTGTGGCGGCGAGCTGGGCCACCCGGTCCCGCAGGCCGGCGATGTGGCGCTGGCCCAGGGCGCGGAGCAGCGGCAGGGCGCGCTTTGGGGAGAGGCGATCGAGCTGGGCCGCCACGGCGTCGCGGGCCTGGTCGGGGCCGAAGCGGACGAGCACGTCGAACAGGCGGGCCGCTTGGGCGCGGTCGGCGTGCTCCACGGCGTCCACGATCCACCCTACGGCTGGTCGTCCGAAGCGCACCAGCTCGTCGGCCGCGTCCCGCCAATGCGGTCCCGACAGCGCCTCCAGCTCGCGGCGGATGGCGGCCGCCAGCTCGGGGACCTGGGCGACGACGTCCTCGGGCTCGAAGGCGGCGATCTCGCTGATTGCCACCCCGCGGGTGGCCTTGCCGTAGATGGCGGTCACGGTCACGCGGAGCCAGGTGGTCTGGGCGATGTTGGGCAGGGTGATGCGCTGGGCGCCGTGCTTGTCGCGGATCCACATGCTCTTCTCGCCGCCCTCCCAGGACAGGGTGACCCGGCTGGGGCGCGCCGTCGCCTTGTAGAGAGAGGGGCTGCGACCGTCGCCAGGCGTGATGGAGACGGCGCGGAGGTAGCGCGTGGAGGTGAAACGGATCTCGATCCAGGCCCCGCGGGCGTCCTTGGGGGCGCTCACCCAGCTCTTCCACGCGATGCCGTCCCAGGCGCGGGCGGGCTCGGCGTTCACGGCCGCGTGACTGGAGGCGCGCACCTCGCCGGCGCCCAAGGGGACGGGGACGAGCGCCGCGGAGGCGGCGGGCGCACCGACGAGCAGCGAGCCTACGAGCGAGGCGGCGGCGAGCAGCGTCGGGAGGCCGGCGTGGAGCGCGGCGCCGCCACGCCGCTGGGATGGGGCGCGAGGGC
>CAYZID010000205.1:0-11162 GCA_964478315.1 uncultured Myxococcales bacterium
CGACCGACGGGGGCCCGGCGCGCGCACGCGGCGGCGCGGCCCGCTCCGACCACGCCGGCCGCCGTCGCGGCGAAGGCCGCGCCCCCCTTCGAGGGGACGACCATCGCCGTGGTGCTGACCACCAACCGGATCGGCGAGATCGAGCCCTGTGGCTGACACAGCCACCCGCTTGGCGGTCTGGCCAAGCAAGCGACGGTCTTGAGGCAGCGGTCGGGCTCGCGCGGGGCGGACGCCAAGGCGGGCCAGGCTGCCGTGGGCGGCGAGCGCTGGGACGACTACCTGCTGCTCGACGGCGGGGACGTCTTCCAGCAGGGGTTCTCGGTGCCCCAGGATCCCGCGCGGCGGGCCGCGCTGGAGGCCCTGGCCGAGTACATCGTGGATCGCTACGGGGCCCTGGGCTACGAGGCCGTGGCCCTGGGCGACCGGGACTTGGCCCTGGGCCCGGAGCTGCTGGGGCGCCTGGCCAAGCGGGCCAAGTTCCCCTTCCTGGCGGCCAACGTGGTCCGGCCGCCGGGGAGCCCCAAGGCGGGCGAGCCCTACTTCGGCGCGACCCTCGTGCACCAGACGACGACCCAGGACGGGCGCGTCGTGAAGATCGGCGTCATCGGCGTCACCGGGCAGGTGGCCGGGAGTCGAGCGGGGGCCGGGGGCGAGAGTCCGCCGTGGCGCATCGAAGATCCCCTGCCCGTCGTGCGGCGGTACGTGGAGGGGCTGCGCGCGCGGGGCGTGCAGATCGTGCTGGTCCTGGGGCACCTCACGAACCGAGATCAGCAGCGCATCGCCGACGCCGTCCCGGGGATCACGGCCATCCTGGGGGGGGCCCAGGCGGGCGCGCCCCGGCACCCAGACCAGCGAGGTGCGACCTTCTTGGTCCAGGGGGGCTCCAAGGGCAAGCACCTGGCGACGCTCCTGCTGCACGTGCACCCGGGTTCCGACCTCGGGCTTCCCTTCGTGGACCGAGGGCTGCGTGAGGGCATCCGGGGGCGCATCCGCGAGCTCACGCGGCGGATCAGCAGCTACGAGCGCATCCTCGCCCGGCGCGAGAAGTCGGCGGCCAAGGGCGTGGGGGGAGCGCCGCCGGGCTCCAAGGCGGCCGAGCGCGAGGCGGCGAACCTCAAGTACTTCCGGGACCAGCTCGTGAAGCTGCGCGCGGACAAGGCCCAGGCCGAGCTGGAGCTGGCGCAGGCCCAGGACGTGGATCCCAAGCGCGACTACGCCACCTTCGAGCTCATCGGCTTGGAGCCATCCATCGCCGACGATCCCGCGGAGGCCAAGGCCCTGGCCGCCTACCGGGCGGCCGAGGCCAAGGGGAAGCCCGCCGCCAAGGCCCCGGCGCGCGGCAGGCAGGGGGCCGCCCGCGAAGGAACCCGCGCCGTGGGCCCCCGGCGGCAGCCCAGGCCCAGCCGCCCCGTGCCTCCCCGCATCCCCACCCGCCGCGCTCGCACAGGGGGCGGGCGGTAGGCCGACCGGGCGCGTGGCGGGGCAGGCCCGCCACCGCGTCCGCACCCGCTCATATGCCTCCGCCTGGCGCGTTGGTTCCGCCGGCAAGCGCGGCGTGGGGCTTTTCTCTTGCCGGGCCCCGGGGGCTCTGCTACATGCCCCCACCATGGTGCTGGCAGTCGACATCGAGTCGCTCCGCACCCGTAAGCTTCGCAAACAGGTCGGCCAGAAGACCTACAACGCCGGAAGTCGCTACTTCCAGAGCGGGCGGGTCATCGAGGCGCATAGGGAAGGCGACAGCATCGTAGGCACGGTCACGGGGAGTGGCCGCGAGAACTATACCGTCTCGATCCGCATGGCGGGCAAGGACGGCGCTGTCACGCAGGGCGAGTGCACCTGCCCCTATTCGCACGGGTACTGCAAGCACGTCGTCGCCGTCGCGCTGGCAGCCCTCGCCGATCCCACGCTCCGAAGCGCCGAGAGCGCCGGGTGGGGTCGGATTCTCGACGAGGCCGAAGAGGTCGCCGCGGAGTTCAAGGGTGCCGGCGAAGCTGAGGACAGGCTGGTGGTCCGTCTGGACCTCCCCCTGACCCTTCAAGACCAAACCCGGATCCGCCTCTACAAGGCGCGGTTCAAGCGGAGCGGGAAGGGCGCCGAGCGTCCCATCCCCGCCTGGCAGCTCAAGAGCGCCCTGGATCGGGACGCCGAGGAGCTGGGGCTCGCGCGCCCCCAGGAGGCCGTGGCCGCGCGCCTCGCCGGGCTCCTGGAGGAAGAGGAGGAGGGGGACGGCGCCCTCCTCGCCGACGACTGGACGTTGGATCTCTTCCTCCGCGCGCTGGCGCGCGTGGACGAGGTCTACCTGGGCGACACGGACCGCAAGCTCTACGTCCGCACCGAAGCCCTGCGCCCCAGGGTGCGCGTGGACTCCCTGAAGAACCAGGGGCTGTCCCTCAAGATCCAGGTGGTCCTCCACGGCAAGCGCCGCACCCTGGACAAGCGCTGCCGGGTCATGGGGAGCCCCCTCGCCTACTGGCTCTTCGACGGCAACCAGACCCTCTACCCGCTCCACGGCGGACCCGGGATCGGCCCCATCACCTACGGGCTGAGCCGCCGCCAGGCGCGCATGCCCGTGCGCGAGGTGCCCACCTTCCTGGAGCGCGGCCTCATGCGCATGCGCGAGCTCATCCGCGTGGACGCCGACCCCGGCGTCCTCCCCGAGGTGGGCGAGGTGGAGCCCTTGCTCATCCTGGGCGAGGACGGCGAGCACCTCAAGGTGCAGCTCCAGTTCCGCTACGGAGATCCCGTGGAGCTCCTCGTCATGAGCGAGGCCGCTCCCACCGTGCTCCGCGCCCCCGAGGGCCACGATCCGCCCTTCATCATCCGCGACCTCGCCGTGGAGGAGCGCGCGCTCGAGGCCGCGCGCGCCGCCGGGCTCGCCGACGCCACCGGTCCGGGCACCGTCCTGCTGGAGACCGCCGAGGCCTTGACCTTCCTGGAAGAAGGTCTCGAGGGGCTCGCCCAGCACTGGACCATCCTCGGTCGCGAGCGCCTGCTGCGGTACCGGACCTCCCACGTGGAGCCCCACCTGGCCGGGCGCATCACGAGCGGGCTCGACTCCTTCGACGTGAACCTGGAGATCGTCGTCGGTGACGCCCGCTACCAGCTCGACGCCCTGCTCCAGCTCTACCAGAGCGGGCGGCGCTACCTGCCCCTCAGCGACGGGAGCCTCGCGCTCCTCCCCGACGAGTGGGTCACCCACCACCTCAAGATCGCCATGGAGCTCCCCCAGCTCCTGTTGAGCGGCGGCATCGGTCGCATCCCGCGCTACCACGCCCCCGTCCTCGACGCCCTCGTGGGGGACGCCGAGATCGACGCCGACGACGACTGGCGCGCTCTCAGCGCCCGGCTGCGGAACCTCGAGGCCGCCGGCAAAGAGCCCCTGCCCAAGACCCTCACCGCCGAGCTGCGCGACTACCAGCAGCACGGCTACCAGTGGCTCTGCTTCCTGCGAGACGCCGCCTTCCACGGCATCCTTGCCGACGACATGGGGCTCGGCAAGACCATCCAGACCCTGAGCTTCCTCCTCGCCGAGAAGGAGGCCGGCAACGCCGAGCACCCGTCGCTGGTCGTGTGCCCCACGTCCGTGGCCTCCAACTGGGTGGCCGAGGCGGCCCGGTTCACGCCCGAGCTCAAGGTGCTCAAGCTCACCGGCCCCAACCGCGGCAAGCTCTACGACAAGGTGAAGAAGCACGACGTCGTCGTGACCACCTTCGCCCTGCTGCGCCTGGACCTCAATCGGCTCTCCCGCCGCTCCTGGCACGCCGTCGTCCTCGACGAGGCGCAGAACATCAAGAACCCCGAGAGTCAGACCGCCAAGGCCGCCAAGCGGCTCCCCGCGCGGCACCGCCTGGCCCTCACCGGTACGCCCCTGGAGAACAACCTCCTGGAGCTGTGGTCCATCTTCGACTTCCTCATGCCGGGGTTCCTGGACACCCAGCAGAACTTCAAGGCGCGCTACGTCATCCACGGCGCCGAGACCCCCGAGGGGGTCGAAGGCCTCCGCGTGAAGATCGCGCCCTTCCTCCTGCGCCGCGTCAAGGACGACGTCGCCCAGGAGCTGCCCCCCAAGACCGAGCAGGTCCTCCAGGTCCCCCTGGCCCCGAGCCAGCAGGAGCTGTACGACAAGGTGCGGGCCATGGCGAAGAAGCGCGTCATGGACGCCATTCAGAGCAAGGGCCTCAAGGGCAGCACCGTCACCATCCTCGACGCCCTGCTCAAGCTCCGCCAGGTGGCTTGCCACCCCGACCTCGTGAAGCTCGACGAGGCGCGCGACTACCACGACAGCGCCAAGCACGATCTCCTCCACGAGCTCTTGGAGGAGGCCGTGGCCGAGGGGCACCGGGCTCTCATCTTCAGCCAGTTCACCGGCCACCTGAAGATCCTCCGCCAGTGGCTGGATGAGGTGGGCATCGACTACCTCTACCTGGACGGGCGCACCCGCAAGCGCCAGGCCCTGGTGGACCGGTTCAACCGCGACGACGGGCCCCCGCTGTTCCTCATCAGCCTCAAGGCCGGCGGCACGGGCTTGAACCTGGCCACCGCCGACTACGTGATCCACATGGATCCGTGGTGGAACCCCGCCGTGGAGGCCCAGGCCACCGACCGCGCCCACCGCATCGGCCAGACCAAGCCCGTCTTCGTCTACAAGCTCATCGCCGAGGGGACGGTGGAGGAGAAGATCCTGGAGCTCCAGGAGCGCAAGCGCGAGCTCTTCGATGCCGTCGTGTCCAAGGACGCCGTGGGTTCCACGGGGCTCACAATGGACGACATCCGCGCGATCTTCGACGACTGAGAGCCAAGCCAGTCGGAGGGTCCCCGATCCGCCACCTGCTCTGCGGACCGAGGCGCAGGAGGCCGCGTTTGGGCAAGGAGGCAAGCGGCTGGGCGCGGAGGCGTGGCCGCGTCACGTCGAGCGGCCAGTCGCTTGTGGGGCCGCGCAGCTCGACGCCGCCCACACGCGGGATCCAAAGCCGAATCCCAGAGTAAGTGGCGGATCTGGGACGGCCGGCGCCCTGTGGGGGGCCCGACCCTTGCCGACGCAGGCGCGCCCTTGCGCCCACGGTTGGGGGAGCCCACCGTGCGGTGGCGCGCACCGCGGCGTCAGGGCGCATTCCCCTCGGTCCCCGTGGGATACCGCCGCGGGTGGGGCCAGGGGCCCCGCTGAGCCGACTCCGCAGGGCGCGCTCAGGCACAAAAGAAAAGGGGAGGGCGGATGACTCCGCCCTCCCCTCGGTGAACCTGGTCGGGGCGACAGGATTTGAACCTGCGACCCCTTGACCCCCAGTCAAGTGCGCTACCAGACTGCGCTACGCCCCGACATCAGGTCACCGTGACTCGTCTTGTCAACTCGCGGCGGCTCAGCGCCGCCGTCTGCCGCGCTCCCCGTGCGGCGACTAACCGTCTTCCCGCTCGTTGAGCGCCGTCTTCAATACCTGACTGGGCTTGAAGGTCAAGACCCTTCGCTCGGAGATCGTGATCTCCTCACCCGTCTGGGGGTTACGCCCCACGCGGGCCTTCTTGTGCCGAACGATGAAGTTGCCGAAGCCGGAGATCTTGATCTTCTCCCCCTTGCCCAGCGTCTCCTTCATCGTCTCGAACACCGCCTCCACGATGTCCGCCGACTCCTTCTTGGAGTGCGTCCCGAGCTTCTCGTAGACAGCCTCGATGATGTCGGCCTTGGTCATCCCCAAGTCTCCTTCGTGGCGAGCGAGGGCGGTGTTGCCCCTAGGCGGCGTCCCTGGCGAACTGGACCAGGCGGGTGAACCCAGCCGGGTCGTGCACGGCGATGTCCGCGAGGACCTTGCGGTCCACGGCCACCTGGGCACGCTTGAGCAGATGCATGAGCTCGCTGTAACGCATGTCGTTCATGCGGGCCGCCGCGCTGATGCGGGCGATCCACAGCCGCCGGAACTGCCGCTTGCGCTGGCGCCGATCGCGGTAGGCGTAGGCCCACGCCCGGAACACGGCGTTCTTCGCCGTCCGGAACAGCTTCCCCCGGCCGCCGCGAAAGCCCTTGGCGGCCTTCATGATCCGGTTGCGGCGCCGCAGCGCCTTGAATCCACGTTTCACGCGCGCCATCGCGCTCCTCCTTTCCTCACCCCGCCGCGCGGGGCCTCAGCGCCTTCACTGCCAGGGGGCAGGCGCGCCGTCGTGTCAGTGTCTGGGGCCCAGGGATCTCGATCAGGCCCTCGCGCCGCTCCCCACACCCAACCCGCCTCTAGCCGCCGATGAGGCGCTTGATGCCCGGGGCATCGGCCGGGGACATGAGCGTCTGCTTGCGGAGGTTGCGCTTCCGCTTGGGGCTCTTCTTCGTCAGGATGTGGCTCGCGTAGGCCTTGGACCGACGAACCTTGCCGGTGCCGGTCAGGCGAAAGCGCTTGGCGGCCCCGCGGTGAGTCTTCATCTTGGGCATGGTCTTGGCTCCGCGTTCTTCGCTGGGCGCGCCACCCGCGCGGTGACCTCCGACCTGGGCCGGGCATGTCGCCGCGCGTCCTCTCGACCCCGGACTCCGGGGAGTGGGCCCCCACGCGCGGGGCGCGAAAGGGGCGTCGAGAGGGCCGAGGAGGGCGCGGGGCGCGCCGCCTTCGGCAGATCCGGGGGCTGTTCGCGTGAATTGGTAGGCACGGGCGGGATTGAACCGCCGACCTCTGCCGCGTCAAGGCAGCGCTCTCCCACTGAGCTACGTGCCTGCAAGTCTCACCCCGCAGGCCGTCGTGACCGGCGAGGCGCGCTACGTTTCCCCCATCTCTCACGCCCTGTCAAGCGCGAAGCGGGGACCCCTGGGTGGTGCGGATTCTCAAAGATTTCAATGGCCTGAAACCCCCGAACGGGGGCCTCTGCGGCCAGGGCGAGGGAACCTAGCGCGGCCCGGGCGGGGCGTCAAGCGGGAATCGCATGCGGAGGGGGCGGACGCGGGCGAGTGGGCGGAGCGTGGCAGGGCAAGGTCCAGTGGCGTAGGGTCGCGGGGCAGGACGCGGAGGAGTGAATGGTGCTGGGTGAGCGGGGGAGCGCGGGGAGCGCGGCGGGCGGATCGCTGGGGGTGGACCGGGAACGGTTGGAGCTGCTGTACCGCGTGGGCGTGGCGCTCTCGGCCGAGCGGGACCGCGACCGCCTCGTGGAGATGATCTTGCTGGAGGCCAAGCGGCTCTGCGGCGCGGACGGTGGGACGCTCTACCTGCTCCATCAGGGGGCGGGCGCGTCCCAGGGAGAGCAGCGTGAGCAGCGGGGCGACGAGCTGCGGTTCGAGATCGTGCGCACGGACTCCCTGGGGCTTCGGCTGGGCGGCAGCGGGGGGGCGCCGGTGGATCTGCCAGCGATCCCCTTGTGGGACCCCGTGACCGGCTCCCCCAACCGCGCCAACGTCGCGTCCTGCGCCGCGCTGGACAAGAGGTCCTACAACATCGCGGACGCCTACGAGGCCACGGGCTTCGACTTCGCCGGGACGCGGACCTTCGACGAGCGGAACGGGTACCGGACGCGGTCGGTGCTGACGATCCCGCTCGTGAACGGCGAGGGAAACGTGCTGGGGGTCCTGCAGCTCCTCAACGCCCACGCTGGGGAGGGGCAGGGGGGAGGACCCGCCGAGGGGGGCGGCGTGCCGTTCTCGGCCTCGGAGCAGCGGGTCGTGGAGGCGCTGGCCTCCCAGGCGGCCATCGCGCTGGACAACCGCCAGCTCATCGAGGACCAGCGGCGGCTCCTGGAGAGCTTCATCCGCGTCATCGCCGCGGCCATCGACGCCAAGAGCCACTACACCGGCGCCCACTGCGAGCGCGTCCCGGTGCTGGCGCTGGAGCTCGCGCGCGCGGCGGCCGGCAGCCAGGCTCCCGCGCTAGCGGACTTCCAGCCGAGCGAGGACGACTGGTACGAGCTGCGCATCGCCGCCTGGCTCCACGACTGCGGGAAGGTGACCACGCCCGTTCACGTCATGGACAAGGCTACCAAGCTGGAGGGCATCCACGATGGGCTGGAGCTG
This sequence comes from uncultured Myxococcales bacterium, assembly GCA_964478315.1. GTDB lineage: Bacteria > Myxococcota_A > UBA9042 > PHBI01 > JAAZYN01 > CAYZID01. Next base: position 7,973 of record CAYZID010000205.1, read on the forward strand.
GTCCGGGCGCGCTTCGAGGTGAAGATGCGCGAGGTGGAGCTGGACGCCCTGCGGCGCCGTGCCGCCGGGGAGCCCGTGGACGCCGCCGCCGTGGAGGCCGAGCTCCAGGGACTCAGGGACGACGTGGAGTTCCTGGCGCACGTGAACGTGGGACGCGAGTTCCTCGATGACGGGGCCAGGGCGCGCATCGCCCAGATCGCCACCCGGCGCGTGCGCATGGGCGGAGAGGACGTGCCGCTGCTCACCGACGCCGAGCGAGAGGCGCTCAGCGTCTCTCGGGGCACGCTGACGGAAGCCGAGCGCCTCACCATCAACGGCCACATGGTGGAGACCATCCGGATGCTGGAGGCGCTCCCCTTCCCTCGGCACCTGCGGCGCGTCCCCGAGTACGCAGGCGGCCACCACGAGCGCATGGACGGCACGGGCTACCCGCGGGGGCTCTTCGCGGGCGACATGTCCATCCCCGCGCGGGTCCTCGCCATCGCCGACGTCTTCGAGGCCCTCACCGCCGGGGACCGGCCCTACAAACAGGGCAAGCGCCTCTCGGAGGCCATGCGCATCATGGGGGAGATGAAGCGGAACAACCACATCGACCCCGATCTCTTCGATCTCTTCGTGCGCAGCGGGATCTACCGCAGCTACGGACTCCGCTACCTCCGCCCCGAGCTCGTGGACGACGTGGACGAGGCGGCGCTGCTCGCCATCGAGCCGCGTCCCTTCGAGCTGCCCCCCAAGGAGGTCCGCGACGCGCGCTGGCGGAGCTTCCTGCCCGCGTACCGAGAGCAGGCCGAGCGCCGCACGCTTCCGAGTGACCTCTTGGAACGGTAGGGCTCGCACCCGAGGAGCCCCCCCCGGGGACTCGCCCGCTTGGACCTCACGTTCACATGGAGCGGCGGGACAGCGTGCGGAGTGCACGGTCCACGGCCCGGTGTACGCTCGCGCGCCGCTCATGGACCAGCGTCGCGCGGAGCGTCGACTCCACCTCGTCTCCCGGCGGGGCCACCCGCGACAGCGCGTCGATGACCGCCAGGCGGACCGACGGCACGGGGTCGGCCAGCGCCGCCGTGAGCGCCGCCGTCGCCTCCGCGCCGGCCTTGGGGCCCAAGATCCCCAGCAGTCCCGCGGCCCGGCGCCGCACCGCGGCCTCGTGGGGCGGGGCCACGTGTGCGGCCAGGGCGCGCGTGAAGGGGGCACCCAGCAGGGGGGCCACGCGCCCCGTCGTGCTCTCCACGCGGTACAGCGCGTCGCCGAGCGTGGCGAGCAGGGGGCCGTGGGCGGCCTCCCCATAGCTGGCGATGGCCCGGCCGATGACCCCCTCCACGTGGGGGCGCGCACCTCGGATGGCCCGCAGCAGCGCGGGGATCGTCTGCTCTGGAGGAGCTGGCGAGCGAGCCAACGCCTCGGCGGCGGCCACGCGCACGTCGTCGTCCGGATCCTGGAGGAGCGGGAACAGCCGGCGCAGCGTCTCCCCCTGGATGTCCTCCGGGGCCAACCCCGCTGCGGTGTTCCGTCGGACCAGGGGGCGCCCGTCCTGGAGGCCTCGCGCCTTCTGGGGGCCGACCATGGCGGCCACCTCGCGGCGGGCGGTGTCCACGTCCAAGGGCTCCCGAAGGAAGGCGGGGCTGATGGAGGGCTCCGTGCGGCGCTTCTCTTCGAGCGCTCGCTCCAGAAGCTTCCGGTGGGCCCGGTAGGCCGCGGTTCGCACCACGCGCTCGGGGTCCGTCGACGACAGCTCCTTGAGGACGCCCAGGGCCGCTGGCGCCGTGACGCCGAGCTGGAGCATGGCGCGCGCCGACCGGGCGCGCACGGTGGGGGCCTCGTCGCCGAGCCCCGCCATGAGGGCCTCGGTCGCCGCTTCGCCGCGGTCTCCCGCGGCGCCCAGGGTGCGCACGCAGAGCTCTCGGATGAGGGGGCTCGGGTGGCGGGCCGCCTCTACCGCCAAGGCTGCGTGGACCTTGGGGCCGGCGGCCACGAGGGCGTGGACGAGCGGACCGTAGTGCCCGCCCTCGATCCCCCGGGCGAGTTCGCCGAGGAGCTGGGTGAGGCGCGTCTTGGCCGCTTGCCCCAGGGCCTCTACCGCCGCGGCGCTCACCGCGTCATCCGGGTCCCGGGCGGCCTCCAGCAGCGGCGCCACGGGCGCGCTCAGGGCGCCGAGCGCGCGCACGGCCTCGCGGCGCACGACGGCGTCCTCGTCCTTGGTGAGGGGGCGCAGCGCGCGCAGGACGGCTCGTCGCTGGGCCGGCGGGCAGCCCAGGAGACCCGTGAGCCGCGCGGCGTTGGCTCGCGCCGCCGGCCGCCCGTCCCGGGCGCTGGCGAGGATCCGCTCGGGAGGGTGCCCCTGGCCGAGCTCGCGCAGGCGGTCGTCCGGCAGGACCCGCCGGTAGAACCAGGGGTCGGCCCACTCGATGGGCTGGGCCGCCCGCGCCCGGGCGGCTTTGTCCCACTGGTTGAGCACGTAGATCGCCAGCCCCTCGACGTCGGGGGCCTCCCCGCGGAGGGCTTCGAGTTGGGGCGCGAAGGCCGCCGCGACGGGCTCCTGGGCCACGAGGAGCTTGGCGACGCGTCGCCGGTCCGTGGCCGGGTCGCGCAGCGCCTCGATGAGCTTGGGGATCGCCGCCTCGCCCATGGCGCGCACCGCCTTGCGACAGGCCGAGCGCACGAGGGAGGCCGGGGAGCCCAGCCCCTCGATGACCGCGTCCAGGATCCCCGGGCCCACCTGCTGGAGCGCGTAGGCGGCGGAGATGCGGGCGAAGGGGGCGGCGTCTCCAGTGGCGTTCACGAGCATCCGTGCCGCGTCTTGGCCCTCGCGTTCCAGGCGCAGCCGCACGCCGGCCAGCGCCGCCTGGTGCACCCGCTTGTCCGTATCGGCGAGGCCCTGGAGGAGTGCAGGCATGACGATGCGCAGGGAGGCCTCCGAGCGCGCCATGGCTGTCATGGCGTACTGGCGCACCACCGGGTCGTCGTCGCGCACGGCGGGGTCCAGCCGGCCCGCCTGGACCATGGAGAGGGGCGGGGCCACGGCGGCCGCCAGGACGGCGTTGCGGCGGACCACCGGGCGCGGGTCGAAGAGGTGGCGGCTGAGCACCGCGCCGATCGTGAGCTCGCCGTCGTCCAACCGCGCGCGCAGCTCGTCGGCCGAGCGCTCCGTTTGGGTGAGGAAGGGGTCCATTGGGGGGCGCCTCTCATGCGG
>CAYZID010000206.1:0-11114 GCA_964478315.1 uncultured Myxococcales bacterium
CCCCCCCACCGCCCCAGGAGGCTCGCGCCGTGAACTGGCCCCCTCTCCCACCGACGGTCATCGCCTGGCCCCTCACCCCGCCGCCCCTCACGACCCTCCTCAAGAGCCGTGCGCGGGACTTCGTGGTGGAGGAGATCCCCGCCTACGAGGCCTCGGGCGAAGGCGACTTTCTCTACCTGCGCGTGGAGAAGACCGACGTGGACGCCATGTCCCTCCTGCGCCACCTCGCGCGGAGGCTGGGCGTGAACCAGCGGGATCTGGGCGTGGCCGGGCAGAAGGACCGGCGCGCCGTGACCCGTCAGTGGGTGAGCGTCCTCGCGCGCGACGTCCCACCCGCCCTGGCCCGCGCCGTGACGCCCGCCGGTCGAGCCCCCGACTCGCCCGCGGCCGGGGCCGCCCTGGAGGCCGCCCGATCGATCGTGGACGGGGGGGTGGGCGAGACCGGTGAGGTCCGTCTCCTGGAGGTGCGGCGCCACCGCAACAAGATCCGCGTGGGCCACCTGGCCGGGAACCGGTTCACGGTGCTCCTGCGGGCTCCCGAGGGGACGCTGGAGACCGACGGGGACGTGGCGCTCGCCGAGGCGGCGACGCAACCCTGGGAGCCCGACGCGGCCACGGCACGCATCGCCGAGCGCCTGCACACCCTCGCCGAGCGGGGCTTCCCCAACGCCTTCGGGCCCCAGCGCTTCGGGGGCGGGCGGACCCTCGCCCTGGGCCGAGACGTGCTCGGAGGCGCCCGGGTCCGGGACCGGCGCAAGCGGAAGCTGGGGGTCTCCGCCCTCCAAGCGGCGGTGTTCAACCGCTGGCTGGAGGCCCGCGCCGCCGACGGCCTGTTGGAGTGCGCGCTGGAGGGAGACGTCCTCAAGCGCCGCGAGACGGGAGGGCTGTTCGTCTGTGAGGAGCCCGTCAAGGACTCGGCCCGCATGGCCGCCGGGGAGCTCGTGGTCACGGGCCCCCTGCCGGGCTCCAAGGCGCGCCTGGCCCAAGGACCCGCCGCGGCCCGCGAGGAAGCCGCCGCGCGCGCCGCCGGGACGAGCCTCGCGGCCTTCCGCGGGCTGGGCAAGGACGGCCCGGGCACGCGACGCCCCGCCCTGGTCTGGCCGGAGCGCGTGGGGGTGGAGCGCGCGGGCGAGGCCGTCCGCGTGTCCTTCACCCTCCCGCCCGGCGCCTACGCCACCGTCCTGCTGGCGCTCGCGGCGGGCGCACGCGAGGAGGCCCGGCCACCGAGAGTCCCGCGCACCACCGACCCGGCTTGACCCGGCCCGGCGCCGGCGGCTAAGGGGTGGGGAACCCAACGCCCCCTCCCCGGAGCTGCCCCCCCATGGCCATCCCCGCCGAGACCGTCGACCTCCTCCCCTACACCAGCGCCGCACCCGACAGGACGGGCGTCCAGCGCTTCCACGAAAGCCCCCAGAGCGTCTGGGCCGTCCTCACCGTGGCCCCCGGCGAGCGCTGGGAGGCTCCCCCCGCCGACGCCGAGGAGCGGTCCTTCGTGGTCCTGGCCGGCGTGGCGACGTTCACCGTGGACGCCTGGCGGGAGTCCCTGGCGAGCGGCCACACCCTGCACGCCGAGCCCGGCGCCGCCGTGGTGATCCGCAACGAGGGCGAGGAGCCCCTCACGGCGCTCCTGGCGACCACGCCACCAGACCAATCATTTGCGTGACTTAGAAAGTTCCCGCGGAACACTGCATTTCTCTCTTGTGGCCGCCGCGGGGCTCTGCTACACACTGCGCCGCCGAGCGGGGCCATAGCTCAGTTGGTAGAGCGCTTGAATGGCATTCAAGAGGTCGTCGGTTCGATCCCGATTGGCTCCACCGCAACGAAGGGCACCCAGCAGCTTCCCGCCGCTGGGTGCCCTTTTCCGTTCCAGGGCGACCGTCCCGCTTCGCGAGGGCGGTCCTGCGGCGCCCCGGACCGCCCCATGCGCCGCGGAGGGCGGCGCCCTTCGCGCCCTGCTCCACGTCCCCCCAAGACGGACAGCGTGCCTCCATGTCTGATCCCCCCGCGCCCCCCGACGACTCGCCCCCCAGCGGCCTCGTGCCCCCTCCCCGGACGATCCGGCACATCCAGCCCATGGGGATGCGCGTGCTGGTCCGCCTCGCGCCCGAGGAGGACCGCAGCCCCGCGGGGCTCTACCTCCCCCAAGGGGTCGCGGAGAAGCACCAGGAGGCGCACTACGGTCAGGTCGTGGAGGTCGCGCGCGCCCACGCTTCCGACCAGGGAGACGAGGACCTGGGCGCGAACATCTCCGGCATCCCCGACGGCGCCTACGTGCTCTTTCCCCGGGACGCCGGGACGGCGGTGCCCTGGGACGCCGCACTGCGGCTCGTGGAGACCAAGGAGATCCTCGCCGTGGTCACCGAGGTGCCCTACGAGTCCGCCCACTGAGCGGGGCGCGCATCCCGTCGACGACGTGGTATGTCTCCCACATGGGTGAACGCTGGCGCTGGGACGCGGACTATCTGGACAAGGGTTGCCTGGCCGCGACGAGCCGAGAGCACGGGGTGAGCAACGCCCCCACGTGGGAGCTCGTCGTCGAAGGCGCGCTCTCCACGGACGCCATCCGCCGCGGCTTGGCCCACGCCCTCGCGCGCTTCCCCATCGCGGCGGGCCGCCTGCGCCCGGCCGATGAGGGCGTCGGGCCCCACCGCCCACTGGACCGCGCCAAGCGCTTCGCCTGGGTGACCGACGCCACGGCGACCTCCGTGGAGGCCGCGGCCTCCCTCGTGGCCGAGGTGACCGTCACGGGAACCGAGGAGTTGGAGAGCCTCCGGCGCACCGTCTGGGATCGCTTCGTGGACCCCACGGTGGACCCGCCCGTACGGATCACCGCGGCGCGAGCGGCTGGGGCGAACCCGCCGCGCACCCACGTCTTCGTCCAGCAGCACCACGCCGTCGCCGACGGCACGGCCTTCCTGGCCTTCCTCGACGCGCTCGTCCGCGGGGCCGACGCCGCCCAGGAGGGGGAGGCGCCAGGGGGCCCCGGGGAGGAGGCCGCGCCCGTGGGCCGCGTGGACGAGGCCGCGCCGCTCAACCTCACGCCAGCCAAGCGCCGCTGGTGGACCTTCCTGGGGGCGTTGGGGCTCTTGGGCGCCGTCCTGCGCGCGCTCGCCCGTCCCGCGCGCCCCCTGCCGTCCAACACCTCGCTGGACTACCGGGGTGGCAACCGTGTGGCGCGCGTGCGGCGCGACGCGGCGACCCTGGCGCGCTGGCGCGGGGCCACGCGCGCGGCGGGCGTGGGGCTGAGCGCGGCGCTCACGGCGGCGCTCTACCGGGCGGTGGGCCGCTGGGCGCGAGAGTTGGGGACCAGCCCCGGCCACACGACCGCCGTGCTCGCGGCCTCCACGCGGCCCCGGAGGCCTGTGCGGGAGGACGGGCCCGCCGCGTGCACGTCCTTCGCCAACCACCTCGCGGGGCTCGGTGTGTCGTGGGACCTCTCGGGCCCCTCGGAGCCCACCGCCTTGGCCGCACGGTTCCACGCGCAGATCGCCCGCCAGGTGCTCCGCTCCACCCACATCAAGCGCCTGCTGTTCGAGCGCTGGGCGGCGCGGGGACTCCCCCTGGGGGCCATGCGCCGGATGGTGTTCCAGGCGCGCCGCGCCGCCTACAACCTCAACTTCTCCAACCTCATCCCCCTCCCCACGCCGCCCCTAGCGGGCACGCGCTTCCGCGTCCGCGACCTCCTGGTGACCACCCCCTGCCTGCCGCGCACGGCCGTGGTGCTCACCGCCGTCCGGTTCGGCGGGACCGTCACGTTCAACCTCAATTACAAAGAGAGCGCGCTCCCTCCGGGGGCGGGGCCGCGACTCGCCGTCCTGCTGGACGAGGCCCTGGACGAGACGTTCCACGCGCTGGGGGCGGACAGCGCGGCGGCTGACGGGCGGAGCGGCTGACTCAGCCTGCGCCCTGCCCCTCCACACCGGCCTCGCCCGCACCCTGCGACGGCTGAGCCGGGCTGCCCTTGCGCAGCAGGAAGGGGCCCAGGGCGAGGGCGTCCATCCCCGTGGTGAGGTAGCACTTCAGGGCGTCCGCGGGGGTGTGGACGATGGGCTCGCCGCGGATGTTGAAGCTCGTGTTGAGCACGGCCGGCACGCCGGTGCGCGCCGCGAAGGCCGAGATGACGGCGTGATAGAGAGGGTTCACGGCGCGGTCCACGGTCTGCACCCGCGCGCCCCCGTCCACGTGGGTCACGGCGGCCAGGTCCTCCAGGCGCTCGGGACGCGTCCGGTAGACCTGGAGCATGTACGGCGAGGGGTCGGCGCGATCGAACAGCTCCCCCACGCGCTCGGCCAGGACCGACGGCGCGAAAGGGCGGAAGGGTTCGCGGAACTTCACGCGCGCGTTGAGGGTGTCCTTCATGGCCCCACCGCGTGGGTCCGCCAGGATGCTCCGCTGGCCCAAGGCGCGCGGACCGAACTCGGCGCGCCCTTGAAACCACCCGACGATCTGCCCGCGGGCCAGGAGCTCGCCCACGGCCTCCGGGAGATCCGCCGGGCGCTCGAAGGCGAGCCCCGCCGTGCGCAGCGTCGCCTCGATCTCGGCCTCGGTGTAGGCGGGGCCCAGAGCGTCCGTGGGGGGCTGGGGGAAGCGCCGGTCGCCGCCGATGACGTGGGCCACGTAGAGGGCCGCGCCCAGGGCCGCGCCGGCATCCGAGCTGGCGGGCATGAAGTACGCGTCCTCGAACCCCGCCTCATAGCGGAGCCGGGTGTTGGCGACGCAGTTGAGGCCCACGCCCCCCGCCAGGACCAGCCGCGTCTCCCCCGTGAGGGCTCGGGCGCGGCGCGCCAGGTGCAGCAGCAGCTCCTCGGTCACGAGCTGGAGGCTCGCGGCGATGTCCATGTGTCGCTGGGTCAGGGGCTCGCCCGGGCGCCGCTCGGGTCCCAGCAGGGCCACGAGCTTGGGGGCGTAGCGGCGGCGGCGGTGGAGGTAGTAGGAGAAGTAGGAGAGATCCAGCTCGAAGCCGTCGGGGGGCCCGCCGTCCGCGCCACCCAGGCGAATCATGGCCCGCAGGGCGTCCGCGTAGCGGGGCTCCCCATACGACGCGAGTCCCATGACCTTGCCCTCGCCGTTGTTCGCGCGGAACCCCAGGTACTGGGTGAAGGCCGCGTAGAGGGAGCCCACCGAGTGGGGGAACTCCACCTCCAACAGCGTCTCGAAGCCCTCGGGGCCCCCGCGGGCGATGACCGTGGAGGCGCGCTCGCCGTAGCCGTCCACCGTGAGCACCGCCGCGCGCTCGAAGGGGGAGCGGTACAGCGCCCCGGCCGCGTGACACTGGTGATGGGTGAGGTAGTGGACCCGGAGCGCGTGCCCATCGTCGAGCCAGAGCGTCTGGTCCACCCGGCGCACCGACCGCCCGTCGAAGTGGCGCATGAGATGCACCGGGACGGCGTAGAGGTACTCCAGGTGGTCCCGAGGCACCGAGGTCATGCGGAAGTTCGACGGCTCGGCGTGCACGCCCGGGTTCCAGAAAAAGCCCACGGCGTCCACGTCGCCCAAGCCGAGCCCCCCCTCCGCCAAGCACCAACGCGCCGCCGCGGTGGGGAAGGACGCGTCGTGCTTCACGCGCGAGAACCGCTCCTCGGTGGACGCCGCTACGACCTCGCCGTCCACGACCAGCGCCGCGGCGGCGTCGTACGCGAAGCTCAGGCCCAACACCTTCATCCCATCTCCCCTCGTCGCTGCCTCCGAGCCGGGGCCGGCGGCCCGTCGCCCCGCCACGCCCCGCCGCCCCCCCCCTGCGTGGGCAGGGGGCTTGCCAGCGGACGAGGCGCGGCCCCTCATACCACGGTCGTCCGGGTGCGTGACGCCCGCGGACGCGGCCGCGGTGACCGGCGCACCCGCTCCACGCGCCGCGCAGCCCGATTCGCGCCGGAGCCTCCCCGAGGCCGGTTCGATTCCCACCCAGATTCGGGACCTTCGCCCATCCCCTCGGGTCCTGGCTGTTTCGGTTGTCAGCGTGGACAAAGTGGGCTACTGCGCATGGAGCCCGGTGCGGAATGAGCCGCACGTCGGGTCGCCAAATCGCGCCCCAGGCGCGTACTCGGAGTGGAGGCCGAAATGCAGAACTACGTGGCATCCTTGATGAGCGAGGTCCGGGCCAAGAACGCGCACGAGCCTGAGTTCCTCCAGGCCGTCGAGGAGGTCTTGGAGTCCATCACCGTGGTCTTGGAGCGCCACCCCGAGTACCGCTCGGCGAAGATCATCGAGCGCATGACCGAGCCCGAGCGGGTGGTCATGTTCCGGGTCCCCTGGATCGACGACCAGGGCGAGATCCAGGTCAACCGCGGCTTCCGCATCCAGATGAACAGCGCCATCGGGCCGTACAAGGGCGGCCTCCGCTTCCACCCCTCGGTGAACCTGAGCATCCTCAAGTTCTTGGCCTTCGAGCAGGTGTTCAAGAACTCCCTGACGACGCTGCCCATGGGCGGCGGCAAGGGGGGCAGCGACTTCGATCCCAAGGGTAAGAGCGACAACGAGGTCATGCGCTTCTGCCAGAGCTTCATGACCGAGCTCTACCGCCACATCGGCCCCAACACCGACGTGCCCGCGGGCGACATCGGCGTGGGGACGCGCGAGATCGGCTACCTGTTCGGGCAGTACAAGCGGCTCACGAAGACCTTCACGGGGACGCTCACGGGCAAGGGCTTCGGCTGGGGCGGCTCGCGCCTCCGCCCCGAGGCCACGGGCTTCGGCGTCACCTACTTCCTCAAGGAGATGCTCGCCACCCGGGGCGAGTCCATCGAGGGCAAGACCGTGGCCGTCTCGGGCTTCGGGAACGTGGCCTGGGGGGTGGTGAACAAGGTCAACGAGCTGGGCGGGAAGGTCGTCACCCTCTCGGGCCCCGACGGGTTCATCTACGACCCCGACGGCGTCAAGGGCGAGAAGGTCGACTACATGCTCACCATGCGCCTGGGGCGCCAGGACCGCGTGGAGGAGTACGCGGACCGCTTCGGCGTGGAGTTCCGCCCCAAGCGGCGCGCCTGGGACATCCCCTGTGACGTGGCCATCCCCTGCGCCACCCAGAACGAGCTCGACGCCGAGGACGCCAAGACCCTCGTCGCCAACGGCTGCAAGTGCGTGGTCGAGGGCGCCAATATGCCCACGACGCCCGAGGCGGTGGACATCCTCCAGAGCGCTGGGCTCCTGTACGCCCCGGGCAAGGCCGCCAACGCGGGCGGCGTGGGCGTCTCCGGGCTGGAGATGGCCCAGAACTCCATGCGCTATAGCTGGACGCGCGAGGAGGTCGACAAGCGCCTCCACATGATCATGAGCGAGATCCACACGTCCTGCGTGGAGGCCGCCGAGCGCTTCGGCACGCCGGGCAACTACGTGAACGGCGCGAACATCGCCGGCTTCCTCAAGGTGGCCGACGCCATGCTGGACCAGGGCGTCGTGTAGAGTCCTTATCCCCGCGCGACCCGACAACGGGGGCGGCCGGGAGAGCCTGGTCGCCCCCGTTCGCGTCCCGGGGGTGAGCACGCGGCCTATCGCCCCCCCCTGCCCTGCGGACGAGGTGACCATGTCCGAGCACGAGTCGAGCTTCCCGTTCCGGCACATCCGCCGGGACAAGTACCGCCAGTTCCAGGAGCTCATGCGCTTCCGCGTGCGGGACATCCTCCTGGTCTCGAGCCTCTACGACTCCTTCATCCTGTCCCAGGACGGGCAGCTCAGCGAGATGATCCTGGGGGAGTTCCTGGACCTCAACCTCCGGCACTCACCGGGCTTGCGGCAGGTGTCCACGGGCCAAGAGGCCCTGGAGCTGGCCACGGAGCAGCGCCGGTTCAACCTCATCATCACCTCGCTGCACCTCGGGGACATGACCGCCCTGGAGCTGGCGACGGGAGTTCGAGAGCGCGGGCTCGACACGCCCGTGGTCGTGCTCGCGTACGACCACCGCGCCATCGAGGACTTCATCGCCCGCCACGACACGTCGCCCATCGACCGGTTCTTCCTGTGGCAGGGGGACGTGCGCATCCTGCTGTCCATCGTCAAGTACGTGGAGGACAAGAAGAACGTCGCCCACGACACGGGCGAGATCGGCGTCCAGGCCATCCTGCTGGTCGAGGACAGCATCCGGTACTACTCGTCGTTCCTGCCGCTGCTCTACGCCGAGCTCATGAAGCAGGCGCACAGCCTCATCAGCGAGGGCACGAACCTCACCCAGAAGATCCTCCGCATGCGAGCCAGGCCCAAGGTCCTGCTGTGTTCGTCTTACGAGGAGGCCTGGGACACCTTCGAGCGCTACGAGGACGACATCCTCGGGGTCATCTCGGACGTCCGCTACCCGCGGCGCGGACGCAAGGAGGGGGATGCGGGCGTGGAGCTCGCCCGCATGGTGCGCAGCCGCCGCCCCGACATGCCCATCATGCTGCAGTCGAGCCAGGAGCGGTACCGCGCCGTGGCCGAGGAGCTGGGCGCCAGCTTTCTCCGCAAGGGCTCCCCCGTGCTCCTCCAGCACCTCGCGCGGTTCATGACCGACAACTTCGGCTTCGGCCCGTTCATCTTCCGCACGCCCGACGGCCGCGAGGCGGCGCGCGCCGCGGACCTGCGGGAGCTCGAAGAGGCCCTGCGCTACGTCCCCCTGGAGAGCCTCCTGTACCACGGCGAGCGCAACCACTTCTCCCGCTGGCTCAAAGCCCGCACGGAGTTCGCCCTGGCAGAAGACCTAGGGCCCAAGAAGATCACGGATTTCGGGCCCATGGAGGACCTGCGCAAGCAGCTCATCCGGTTCATCCGCGAGTACCGCCTGCGCCGGGACCGCGCCACGGTGGGAGACTTCGACCGCCACGACTTCGACACCGACTCGAACCTCCTGCGCATCGGCGGGGGCTCTCTCGGCGGCAAGGCGCGCGGCCTCGCCTTCATGAACTACCTCCTCAACACCTATGAGGCGAGCTGCGCCTTCGAGGGGGTCCGCATCCAGGTCCCGCCAGCGGTCATCGTCGCGACCGACGTCTTCGACGCCTTCTTGGAGGAGAACGACCTGCGGGACTTCGCCATCGAGTCTCAGGACGAAGACGAGATCCTCCGGCGTTTCCTGGCGGCCCCGCTCCCCGAGCGCGCCCGCGCGGACCTCGCCGCCTACCTCCAACGGGTCCACTACCCCATCGCCGTTCGATCTTCTAGCCTCCTCGAAGACTCCCAGTACAAGCCCCTGGCCGGCATCTACGTCACCGACATGCTCCCGAACAACCACGCCGAGTTGGACGTGCGCATGGCCGAGCTGGTGAGCGCCATCAAGCGCGTGTACGCGTCGACCTTCTCGCGACACGCCAAGTCTTACCTCGAGGCGACGCCGTATCGCGTCGAGGAGGAGAAGATGGCGGTCATCATCCAGCGCATCACGGGCAGCGAGCGCAACGGCCGCCTCTACCCAGACGTCTCCGGGGTCGTGCGCTCGCACAACTACTACCCCACGGGCCCCATGGGCCCCAAGGACGGCGTCGCGGCCATCGCCCTGGGGCTCGGAAAGGCGGTCGTGGAGGGAGAGCCCTGCCTGCGGTTCAGCCCGCGCTTCCCCCGACACGCGTTCCAGTACACCGACCTGGACCAGCTCATCACCGGCTCCCAGCGCACGTTCTATGCTCTGGACCTCAGCGCTTCCGCCACGCACAGGGGGGACGGCTCCGTCGAGGCGTCCGTGCGCCGCTACGGGATGGCCGAGGCCGAGGCGGACGGCGCGCTGCTCTACGCCGGCTCGACCTACTCACCGGAGAACCAGGCCGTCTACGATGGGACGTCCCGGAAGGGGCTGAGGCTGGTGACCTTCGCCCCCATCCTCAAGCACGACCTGTTCCCCCTGGCGAAGATCCTGGACTTCCTCTTGGACGTAGGAAAGTGGGGGACCGGCAGCGACGTGGAGATCGAGTTCGCCGTGAACCTCTCGGTCCCCGAAGGCGAACCCAAAGAGCTCGCCTTCCTCCAGCTCCGCCCCCAAGCCGCGGCCAGCGACAGCGCGCTGGTGACGATCACCGACTCGGACCGAGAGCGCGCCTTCTGCCGCAGCGAGAGCGTTCTGGGCAACGGCGTGCTGGAGGAGCTCCGTGACGTCCTCGTCGTGGACTACGACACTTTCGACCGCCTCAAGAGCCACGAGGCGGCGCGGGAGCTCTCGACCCTGGCCCGACCCCTCGCCGCGGACCAGGTGCCCTTCATCCTCATCGCCGTGGGGCGCCTGGGGACGGCGGACCCCCTGCTGGGCATCCCCGTGTCCTGGGACGAGATCGCCGGCGCGCGGGTCATCGTGGAGTCCGGGTTCCGAGACTTCCACGTGACGCCCTCCCAGGGGACGCACTTCTTCCAGAACCTCACGGCCTACAACGTCGGCTACTTCACGGTCAACGAGGCCCTGGGCGGGGGACGGGTGGATTGGGCGTGGCTCAAGGCTCAGCCCGCTCTGGCGGGCGGCTCCTACGTGCGGCACGTCCGCTTCTCGGAGCCGCTCACCGTGAAGATGGACGGGCGGACCCGCGAGGGGGTCATCCTGCCGCCCGGCTGAACACCCCAGGTGCTCGTGCGCTACACTGGCCTCATCGCCACCCAGCCCTACCCACGACGAGGAGGCCACCAAGGCTCACCTGCCGCTCGTCCGCGAGCACATGGACACCCACGTAGACGCCCTGTCACCAACGATGAACGTCTTCGACGCCGTGGATTTCCTGGTGGAGCGCCACGTCACGGGGGCTCCCGTGGCGGACGCCGACGGGACGCTGCTCGGAGTGCTCAGCGAGCGCGACTGTCTCAGGCTCCTGAGCCTGGGTGCGGACAACGAGCCGCCCAACGGCCAGGTCCGGGACTTCATGGCGCCGGCCGATCTGGTGCTGTCGCCGGACATGGATCTCTACTACGCGGCGGGCCGCTTCTTGGAGAGCGACGGCCGCCGCGCCATCGTCGTCCAAGACGGCCGCGTGGTGGGGCAGATCACACGCTTCGACATCCTCCGCGTCATCCGCACGCGCCTCCGCTGAGCACGCCACCCCGTCCGGGGTGGCCGGACGCCAGGCACCGGAGGAGGCCCCGCGCCAGTGTCAATCGGACCATCCCCGATCCGCCACCCACTCTGGGATTCGGCTTTGGATCCCGCGTGTGGGCGGCGTCGGACTGCGCGCCTGGGT
>CAYZID010000207.1:0-11094 GCA_964478315.1 uncultured Myxococcales bacterium
TTGTGGGGCCGCGCAGCTCGACGCCGCCCACACGCGGGATCCAAAGCCGAATCCCGGAGTAGGTGGCGGATCTGGGGGCTCCCCACCCGGGCGCGACCGGGGCTCAGGGGGCGACCACCGTGGGCGTCCCCTGGACCAGCCAGGTCCCCACGAACTGCTGGAACTGCTGGCGGGCCCCCGCGTTGCGGAACAGGACGAAGTGGCCGTCGTAGTCGCCGTCGGGGGCGGCCATGATGACGGCCCCCGTGACGGTCCCGCCATGGAAGTTGCCGGTGACCGGGGGCGTCACCTTGGTCAAGCCCTCGATCTCCTTGATCGGCGGCTCCTCCGTCACGTACTGGACGCGCAGCACGCGCGCGAAGATCTCGTTCGTGGCGGGCGGCGTGAAGTGGTCGTTCTTGCCGTAGACCTGGAGGACGTGTTGGGCGCTCACCCCCTCCCAGGGGGAGGCCAACTCCAGCGCGGCGTGGTTCAAGGGGTCCACGTCGTCGAAGAACTGCTGGATGAGGCGCAGGGCGGGGTGGAGGTCCCCCACGTCCCCGACGCCCTGGTCGGTGATCTCTTGGAGCGCCACGGCCACGCCCGCCTTGGCATCCACGGGCTGGGTCTTGTTGAGGAGGCTGAGGATGAGCCCCGCGCCTCCGCCGCTCCAGACGTTCAGCTTGATGTCGGGCTCGTAGGGGGCGGCGAGGGGGCCGGTCGTGGCGCCCTGGCTGTGGCCGCCCAACATGATGTGCGTGAGGTCGAAGCGGATGGCCTGCCCCGTAGGGCTCTCCTCAGCCGTGAGCGTGAAGGCTTTGAAGGTCTTCACGAGGGCGAAGACGTCCACGGCACCCTGCACCAAGTTACCCCGCGCGGCCTTGGGGTTGCCAAAGTTGTAGAACAGGACCTCGGGGCTGAGGTCGGAGTGGCGCCGAGGCCCGTGCATGGGCCCATCCCAGCCCACGACCGCCGTGCCCACCGTGGTCCCGTCCACCTCCACGTGGGACAGGGGGACGCCCACGTTGCCCACGGCCGAGCGGAACGTTCCGCCCGTCCCGTGGCCGAAGATCATGAGCGGCCAGCCGCCGTCGGGCATGGAGACGCCCCTGGGGATGGTGAGGCTCACGCAGACGTCCTCGGTCCCGTTGAGCGTGGGGTTCCCCTGGGAGTCTCGGGCCAGATCGCCGCCGTCTACGGGCTCCAGGTAGGGGCGCGTCCCCGTCTGGACCATGGGGATGGCGACCTTCATGTGGAGCTCCCAGACGTCGTCGCGGACCTCCAGGCAGCCGCGCGTGTGGGCCTCGCCGGTGAGGCCGTCGTCGCAGGGGCTGGTCGTGTTCCCGTCGCAGAGGGTGATCTCCTTGGGCGTCTCCTGGGGCAGCGTCTGCACGGCCTCGCGCAGCCTGGGGAGCACGGCGTGGGTGTCGGCCGTCGTGAAGACTGCCGCGGCCACGACCGAGCTCGCCTCCATGGACCGCTCCGTGAGGAAGGCTCGCAAGGGGGCGTAGGCATCCCACGCGGCGGCCTCGGTGGCGTCGGCGGGGCGGGTGCCGCCCAGCACCAGGGCGAGGTCGGCCGGCTGCTCCAGGGCGCGCCCGTCGGTGGTCTTCACGCCCTGGGTGAGCAGCACGGCGTAGGTCGTGTCCGGCTCCAGCGGGGAAGACCAAGCCCCGTAGACCGCCAACCAGCGGGGGCAGATGTACTTGCCGCCGCCGTCGGTGACGAACCAGCTATAGGAGACCCCGAGGCCGTAGTTGGGGCTGTCCGGGTCGATGTTCACGAAGCGGATGGTGGGCGTCTCGCCCCCGGCGACGATGGAGCCGAAGTCCACCGGGGCCGAGAACCGGAAGTAGACCGCGGGCACGGTGGAGAAGCCCGTCCCCGCGGACTCGATGGCGTCGATGATGCGCTGGACGGGGTCGAAGCCCAGGGCGCCCGGACCGGGGACGGGGAAGCCGTCCAGCTTGATGTGGCCCCCGCGCATGCGGATGTCGTTGGGGTAGGGCAGGCGGAAGAACTCCCGCACGTCGTCACGCGGGATCTCGAAGTAGGCGCGGGGCGCGCCCTCGTCGGGGCTCGTGTCGCAGACCGTGGCTCCGACGCCTGGCCAGGGCTCGAGCCCAAAGACGACGTTCCGGGGCTCGCAGGTCTGGGAGGCGTCGCAGAGCAGCCCGCCCATGCAGTCGGCCATGGTCGTGCACGGCGCGTGGAGATCGCCCTCGCCCGGGGTGGCGCAGTAGCCGGCCATGCCCACGGGCTGGCAGTACAGCCCGCTCTGGCAGTCCCCGCCCGTAGAGCAGGTGTCCCCCGCGGCGCCCTCGCCCGTGGGCTGGCAAGTCCCGGCCAGGGAGCAGTAGTTCCCCTCGATGCACTCCTGGTCGAGGATGCACGGGTAGTTCTTGGGCGTGTCCTGCACCGTGCGGCAGGTGCCCTCCACGCACTTGAGGCCGAAGCGGCACGTGGAGGCCCCGGAGGGATCCTTCTCGCACGTGGCGCCGATGGGCTGGCCGGCGAGGGGGTCGAAGAGGGGGGCGTCCGAGCCGATCCCCGCGGCGTCGATGTCGGGCGTGATGTACTCTTGGATGCTCGTGTCGCTGTCGAACAGGCCGCAGGCCGTGAGGAGCGAGGCGGCGAGGAGCAGAGCGGCGGTGCGCATGACGGACCTCGTCGGGTCGTGGGGTTCGTGGGGCGAAGCCTAGCACTTGCCCTGGGTCGATGCGACGTTCGTTTGGGCCGGTGGCCGCCGCCCGGGCGGGCCCGTGGGAGTCGTGTACGCCGCGGTCGTCCCGCCGGGCCGCTGCCGGCCCGCGCTACGCGCCTCGCTCGGCCCCCCCGCGCCGTGGGACCGCCCCGAGCGCGAGCGGGGGCGGCTCGTGGGCGGGGTCGCAGCGATAGGGTGTGAAGTCCGTGGTCCCCGTCTCCCGGAGCACGGCCATGGCCCACAGGACCTCGCCCGTGTGCTCCATGGCGTCCCGTGACAGGGCGGCACAGGCGGCGTCCGCGACCAGCTCGGCCTTGTACCAGTCGGCGGGCGTCCCCAGGTGGAAGTGCCGGGTCGCCGCAGACTCGATGGCGGTCTCCGGCCACAGGGCGTTGACGGCGATGTCGTCGTCGCGCACCTCCTCCGCGAGGCCTGCCGCGAGCAGGGTGAGGCCCAGCTTGCTCATGCCGTAGGCCACCTTGCCGGGGAGCGCCTCGGGGATGAGCGGCGGGCTCATGAACAGGATGTGCCCCTCGCCCGCCTCGCGGAGGTGGGGGAGGGCGTAGTAGGCCAGGGCGTATCCCGCCCGGGCGTTGACCTCGTGCAGCAGGTCGAAGCGCTTCACGGGCGTGTCCGCGACCGGCTTCCACCACAAGGCGCCTGCGTTGTGGATGGCGATGTCCAGCCGCCCGAAGTGGGAGACGGTGGCCTCGACCCCCGCGCGGATCTGCGCGTCGTCGCGGACGTCCATGACCAGGGGCAGGGCCGCCGCGCCGAACCCGGCACAGGCTTTGGCGGTGTCCTCGATGGTGCCTGGGGCGTTGGCGCGCGGCGTCTGGGTGCGGGCGGCCACGGCGACGTGGACGCCTTCGCGCGCCAGGCGGATGGCCAGCGCGCGCCCGATCCCCCGGCTCGCGCCCGTGACGAGGGCGACGCGTCCCTTGAGCCTCACAGTGGTCCCCCCTCGCCAGCGGTGTCGTTCAGCGCGCCGCGAGGGCGCGGAGGAAGTTGCGGAAGTAGATCCCCGCGCTCGCGAGGCTGAACACCAGCGACAGCCCCAGGAGCCCCAGGCCCATGGCGCCGAAGTCCACGACGGTCGTGGCGAACCCGAAGTGGACCTCGTAGGGGTAGTGCACGACGACGCCCACGAGCCCCGTGAGCTGGAACGCGGTCTTCCACTTGCCGGCGCGCACGACTTCCACCATGAGCCCCTCCTGGCCCGCGATGGAGCGCAGCCCGCTGATGGCAAGCTCGCGCGCCAGGATGAGGACCACGAGCCAGGCGGGGACCCAGCCCAGCCCCACGGCCACCACGAGGGTGGACATGACGATGAGCTTGTCAGCGAGGGGATCCAGGAGCTTGCCCAGGACGCTCACCATGCCCCGCTTCCGCGCCAGGTATCCATCGAGCCAGTCCGTGGCCGAGGCGACACCGAACAAGACCGACGCCAAGAACGCCGGCAGCGGGGCGCGCTCGAGCATGAGCCACACCACGGGCACGATGAGCACGATGCGTGCCATCGTGAGCAGGTTCGGGAGGTTCGTCAGCTCCGCCCGGAGGCGGTCGGCTTGGAGCCGAGTGCTTGCGTCGTCCGGCATGGCGAGCAGGGTAAGAGTTCCGGGGCGACGTGTCGAACGCGCCGTCGCCCCTTCATGCCCTCACCGATGCTTGCGCTTGTGCTTGCCGTGCCCTTTGGCCTTGGCGTCATCGGCCGCCGGCGCGGGCGCCGGAACGGCCTTTCGCGGGCCGCGGTGGATCATGTAGTTGCCGAAGGCGCGCAGCTCACCCGGCCAGTACTTGTCCCCCTTGGGCTGCTGGTCCGCGAGCTCCAGCAGATCCCGGCCGGTCTTGTCGTCGCCCAGGCGGGTAAGGGCCATGAGGGTGAAGCGGCGGATGTCGATGTCGCCCTTGTCGGCCTTGGCGAAGCGTGCCAGGAGCGCCTTGATCACCGTGTCGCGCTCGCCGTAGGTGCCGCGCATGAGGAGGAGGGCCGCCTTCACCGTCTCCCACTTGTTCTTGGAGTCCAGCTTCTTGATGAGGCAGCCGGCGTCCGTCTTGCACTCGCGTACCACCGGCAGGTAGCCCTTGACCGTTTCGTCGCCGAGGCTGGTCTTGATGCGGGCGGAGGGCTTCTTGATGTCCTTGAGCTTGTCGAACTGGTCAAGGTGGGCGGCGTCCAGCGCCTCGCACAGGGGGAAGACGAGCTGGGACTTCACGAGCGGGTTCTCCTCGGCCTCGAACAGCGTGAACACGGCGTCCACCGCCTCGGGCGTCCCGATGTAGGCCAGGGCGCTCGCGGCCTTGAGGCGCTGGTTCACGTCATCGGCGTCCTTGTCCTTGATGACGGCGATGAGGGGCTCGATGGCCTCCGGGGCGCCCACGTGGCCCAGTCCCAGCATGATGGTCGTGAAGCGGTTCACCTGGGCACGACGCCAGGCCTCGGAGTTCGCCTCACTGAGCCCCACGGGGGGCGCGAGGTTCATGTGCATGTTGGCGACGATGGGCTTGGCCACGCGGGGGTCCAAGGTGTCGGTGAGGAGCTGGATGATCTCCGGGCCCTCCTTCCACTCCCACTCGAAGATGCCGTTGTCTCGGGCGAACTGGATGAGATCCTTGTTCCTCCCGGCGATGGTGTCCACGAGCAAGGGCACGGAGTCCAGCCCGATCTGGGCGAGTGCTTGGCGCACGACCTGATAGACCTTCTCCCCGCGGGTGGAGCGGGCGAACGCGGCGCGCACGAGGGTGGGAAGGGCCTTCTTGCTGTGGAGACGCCCCAGCTCTTCGATGGCCATGGCCGTGACCTTGCGACCCTGGACGTTGATGTCGCCGCCCGCGACCTTGATGAGGAGATCTTCCAGCGCGGCCGGCTTCTCGATGGCCAGGAGGGCCTTGAGCGCTTCGGTGCGGGCCTCGGGGAGCTTGGGCTTGAGGAGGATGTCCTCCAGCTCCTGGCGCACGTCGGCGAGCTTCCAGTCCTGCACGATCCCGGCGGCGAGCTTCACGGTCTTGCGGACCTTCAGGGCCTTTCTGAGGATGGGCACCGCCCCCTTGCGGTCGTCGAGCTGCTTGACCATGCGCACGATCTGCTCGCGGTTCTGGCCCTGCTCGAACATCTTGTCGAGCTCGGGCAGCGCCTCGGTGCACTTGAGCTCCTCGACCATCTCCAGGGCCTTGTCCCCCTTGCTGGGGCTCTGGAGCTTGGGCACCCAGTAGGCGCAGGTGGGCTCCTCGCTTTCGAAGCAGCCCGAGGAGAGCCCCCCGAGGGCCGTGAGCCCCACCAGGATGAAGGCGAGTTGCGTGCGATGGTTCCGCATCGTGTGATCCCTCCCAGCGTCGCGGCGTCTAGAAGCATGATTCACAACGTCTCCCATCGCCAGGCTTGCTCTTGTGAGTCCAGGCGGTTCCACTCGTCGGTCACGTGCCACCAGCACGCTCCCTCCTCGCGAAACCACCTGAAATCACGACGCGGCGCCTGGCTCGGTCCGCCCTTGTGAATCACGCTTCTAGCGCCTAGTGGTTGGGCCCTACATCGACAAACCAAGGAATGTCAACTAGTTCGGTCAAGAGGCGCGTTTTTCTTGAATCGACCCCGGGAGCCGCCGTCTGAGCAACCGCCTTCCACGACGGTTGCCACGAGGGAGGCACCCGAAGAACCCTCAATGACCACGCCGGCGACGGCGTAGACAGCAGCGATGCTGGAGGAAACACCATGATGAAGCGCACCTTGACGATCGCCCTTGCGTTGCTCGGAACCGCGACCATGAGCGCCTCGGCGCTCGCCGCCACCCCCCGCCCCATCCCCGGCGCCCAGGCCGAGATGCAGCGGGTCCTGAGCCGCCTGGACCTCCAGGTCGACTCCCAGCGGGTCGTCTACAACGCCCGGGGCCGCCAGGACCTCGTCCTCTTCTCCCGCACCCCGGTCGCCCGCGTCGTAGAGGCTGCCAAGCGGGCCTACCGCAGCGGCAAGCCCACCGCCGAGGGCTACACCGTGAAGGGCTATGCCCACATCGTCGCCACGGACACCTGGACCATCACGCTGGAGAAGCAGGGCCGCAGCTTCGTGGCCGAGGTGGGACGCAGCGGGCTCGGTAGCCGCGTGACGCTCTGGGGGGCGGCCCTCCGCGCCCCGGCGCCCCTGGCCCAGCGCTCCCTCCCTCCCAGCATGATGCCCAACATCCAGCTCGCGAAGTAGCTCCCTCGGGCAACGGGAGAGCCCCGGCCTCGGCCTCCGCTGAGGTCGGGGCCTTTTTGTGTCTGGTTGTCTTGGAACGTGGTGAAATAATTTGTGAATGACCTCCGTGCTCGGCCGTCCTTCGCCTGTCCCCAGTTGGCGCGGAGGTGCCCCATGAAGCTCCACAGAACCCCCTCCCCCATCCCCTCTCGCCGCGCCCTCGCGGCCCTCACCGTCCTGGGCGCCCTCCTCTGGGCCAGCGCCGCCCTGGCGGCGAGCCCCCTGGACGGCAAGCTGATCATCCGCAACGGGCGCTCCACGGTCGTGCGGGTCATCGTGGACGGCGCCCAGCGCGGTGTCCTGGCCCCGCGCGAGCGCCGGGTCTTCCAGCACGTCCCCAACGGGATCCGCGTCGTGGAGATCGTGAGCTCCGGGGTCCCCACCGAGCGCCACGAGCTGGCGATCCCACCACGCGGCAAGGCCAAGCTCCGGCTGGCTCCCCTGTTGGGCAGCGCCCGCATCCGCAACGACAGCGGCGTCGCCATGCGTCTCCGCTTGGACGGGCGCGTCCTGGGCGTCGTCGCCCGCGCCGGCTCCTTGGAGACCCCTCGCATCCCGCCGGGCCCCCACCGCCTCGTCGCGGAGCCCGCCGAGGTCTGGGCCCAGGGGGGGCCCGCGGTGTCGCGCACCCTGCACGTCCGGCCGGGCTCGGTCGAGACCCTGCGGCTGCGCCCTTGGCTCGCGACGCTCAAGGTGCGCAACCCCCTCCCCGTGCGTGCCCGCGTCTTCCTCGATGGGCGCCGCGTGGCGGCCGCCGGGCCCGGTGACTGGGTCGTGCTCCCGGGGCTCGTGCCCGGTCGTCACACCCTGAGCCTGCGGCGCAAGCACCGCACGGTGGCCGCGACCACGCTCACCGCGCCGGTGGGGCAGACGTCGGTCTGGCAGCCCCCGCTCCCGCGCCGGGGGGAGCTCCGCGTGTCCAATCGCAGCCCGCGCCCCATCGTCGTCCGCTTCGACGGCAAGCGGTTCGGCCTGCTCCGCCCCGGCGAGTCCCGCGTGTTCGAGGACCTCCCCACGGGTGAGCACCGCGTCGTCTTGGTCCACAAGATTCGCCGCCACGAGAAGCTCCGCGAGGCCCGCACCGTCCGCATCCGCCCCTTCCGCGTGGCCTCCATTCAGGTGGACGGCCCGCGGCCCGCGGTCGCGGCCACCGTCGCGGCGACGCCGGCTCCTTGGCCTCGTCACTGAGGGGCCGACGCGCGGGCCTCCCTCGGGAGGGGCGCGGCGGTGAGGTGGAGTGAGACGGCGCCCCCTCTCCGCCTCACGGCCCTGGGCCTGGGCCGGGAGGCGGTGCGGGGCGTGCGGGGTGGACCGGAGGTTGGGCGATTGGACTTGCGATTGCCTGCGGTCACCCCTGCGCGCGCCGCCCGCCTCCCGGGCGGGCTCGTCGCGCGGCGAGCCCCAGCGCGAGCCCGGCCAGGACGAGCCAGCTCGCGCTCGGCGGGTCTGTGGGCGACGCGCCGCC
Source organism: uncultured Myxococcales bacterium (assembly GCA_964478315.1). Lineage (GTDB taxonomy): Bacteria > Myxococcota_A > UBA9042 > PHBI01 > JAAZYN01 > CAYZID01. The sequence continues at coordinate 8,380 of CAYZID010000207.1, forward strand.
CGAGCACCCGCCCTCGTCGCGAGGGTAGCTGATGAGCGAGTGAGCCCCGGCGCGCGGCCCGCCGCCCCACACGCTCGCGCCACCGTGCGCGGCGTCCGGGACCGAGCCGTCCGGCCACACGTCCGCCTCCATCGGCTCCGCGTAGGCCGACCCGGCGTCGCGCGGCACATCGCCCGCCACGTCCTCGAGGGCGGGCTCGGGGCCGGGCTCGGGGCCGGGCTCAGGGCCGGGCTCAGGGCCGGGCTCAGGGCCGGGCTCAGGGCCGGGTTCGGCCACCTCGTCCGGTCCTGGCGGGGGCGGCACGAGCACGGCCGCGATCCCGTCCCACAGGTCGGGCAGGGTCCCGTCGTAGCCCAGCGCCCAGATCCCGATCCCGCCCAGGTCCATCTCGTCGACGTACCCCACCTTCTCGGCCAGGCTGGCCCCGTCGTCGTACCAGACCTGGTACAGTCCATCGCTTCGGTTGATGTGATAGTACGGGGACTTGGAGACGTTCTCCCAGGAGCTTCCCTGGGCCGCGGCCTCCGCCGCTGCGGTCGTGTAGACCACCGAGCTGCTGCCGCCCAGGGACACGCCGGGCACGGTCGTGTCGGCCACCTTCCAGTCCCGCCCATAGAAGGGCAGGCCAATGAGGACCTTGTGGCGGTTGTCCTCCCCGCCATAGGTCAGATAGTCGTCGATGGTCCAGGCGATGGAGTGCGATCCCCACAGGTCCCCGGAGAACAGCGGGGAGATGGGGCCGGGATTCCCCCCCGACCAGTGGTAGCCGTAGGCCATGACCATGATGCCGTCGGTCCCCGCCAGGAGCTGGTCGTAGTCGTAGGCCCCGCTCCAGTCCACGGCCGGCCCGGCCAGGCTCACGTGCCCCTCCCAGCCGTTGGGCTGGGCGGCCAGGACGGCGAGCTTGAGGTCCGTCATGAACGTGACGAAGTTCGCCTTGGCGCTGGACGGCACGAACTCGAAGTCGATGTTCACCCCGTCTGCGCCGTGCGTGGCTATGAGGCTCAGGCACGTGTCGATGGCGTGGGCCCTGGCCGTGGCGCTCCCCAGCAGGGCGCCCACGCTGGCGTCGTCGAAGTTCGTGACGGTCACCAGCACCTTCACCCCGTGCGCGTGGGCCTCCGCTACGAGGTTCTCCGTACTGTCGCCACCCCACCCGTGGAAGTTCGTGATGTCCCCGTCGCTGTCCATGGCAGCCGCGAACCACGCCAGGTAGGTGAGCATCTCCCAGCGTGGGAAGGTGTAGTCCATCTCCCAGTAAGGGAGGTAGCCCATGACCTCGCGGCTGACGATGGGCCCGGGGACCTCGGCCTTGGGCCACGCCAGCGGCGCCGGCCGGGTGAAGCCGGGTGGCAGTGGGGCGCGGTGGGCGGCCTGGCCCACGAGGTCACGGTGCCCCAGTGGCGCCCAGGCGGGAGGGGCGAATGCCACCCCGACCTGGGGCTCGGTGGACGCAGGAGGGAGCTCGGGGCCCGCCGCGCTGACGACCGGCGGCCAGGTCACGAGCGCCGCGAGAAGCACCGCGGGGAGGTGTCGTCGCGCGCCGGGAAGGTGGAAGGAGGGGGTCACGTCGCGCCTCCTCACCGCTTGCCGCCTGGGCGGGGAGCCGGCCCGAGCTTGGCCAGGGCCGCCTTGGCTCGGTCTCCCGGGATGAGCCGCAGGGCGGCCAAAGCGGCCTCTCGGACCGCTCGCTCGGGGTCCTTGGCCGCTTTGACGAGCGGCTGGATGGCCTCCTGGGCCCGTGTGGCGCCAAGCGCCTCGACCGCCGACTCGCGCAAGCCTGGGTGGGGGTCACGGGCCAGCTCCGCGAGGACCCGGACGCTGTTGGGGCGCGCGGCCCGTCCCAAGGCCTCGCAGATCTGCTGGCGCTCCTCCAACCCCACCCCGGACAGCACCAGGCGTTGGAGCTCGGCCGCCGCGGCATCCGTCCCGATCTCGCCCAGGGACCACACCGCCTCTCTCCAGAGCTTGCGGTCGCTTCCCGCCGCCACGGCGCCCAGAGCTTGGACCGCCGATTCGAGCTTCAGGAGCCCGGCGAGGCGGATGGCCTCGGTGGAGATGCGCGGGTCCTGCTTGGCAAACAGCGCCGGGAGGCCCGGGCTCAGCGCGTCTCGCAGCTTGCGGATGCGCTTGAGGGCGGCCCGGGAGCACACCCTGTCCTCGCACTCCAGGCGTCGGATGACCTCACGCCGGGCCCGTGCTTCCGGCGTCCCGGCCTCGAACAGCTCGCCAGACCACTTCGGCCGCGTGGCGGGCTCGGTGGGGGCGGCCTTGACGGGCTCCAGGGGCTGCGCAGGTGGGCCCTTGGGGATGGCACGCTGGCTCTGCGCTGTCTGCTCGTTGGCTTGGTCCAGCGTGTCGCTCAGCTCTTTGCAGCCGGGAAGCGCCATGATCAGCAGCAGCACCGCGCCGACCCCATGCGCGACCGCACGGCCCGCCGTGGCGGTCCGCTCGAACGTGCCAACATCTCGTCTTCCGCCCATGCCTGCCTCGCTCCCCCTCGCGCCCCGGGTGCGGGGCGATGTTCCGGCCCCCACGCGATGGCGCGAGGGACCCGCACGCCGAGCTTACCAGGACGCGCGGCCCATGTGGACCCGGTGGGACCCGTTCGGTCTCGCCCCAGCCCCGCGACCCTCGAACCGGCGGTGGGTTCGGGGGGACCCAGATCCGCCACCTGCTCTGTGGACCGAGGCGCAGGAGGCCGCGTTTGGGCAA
>CAYZID010000208.1:0-10980 GCA_964478315.1 uncultured Myxococcales bacterium
GGGCGCTGGGCGGGGGGGGCGCGGCGGCGTCGCGCGGGGGGGGGTGGTGGGGGGGGGGGTCGGGGGGGGGGGGGGGGGGGGTGGGGGGGGGGGGGGGTGGGGGTGGTGTGCGGAGGGGCGGGGGGGGTGGGGGGGGGGGGGGGGGGGGGGGGGGATGGACCGCCCGCGTGGGGCGTGAGACCGTAGGGGCGCGTCGCGTGGACGTGGAGGGGTGCATGGGGAGCGAGGGCACGACGGCGCACGCCGAACCGGACGCCGTGGTGGACGGGTTGCTGGAGTGTGTGCGCCTCAAGGGGTTGGACCGGGCCGGCTGGGTCCTCCGCGGGATCCCGGGGCCAGAGTCCGTGGCCGCCCACGCGTGGGGTGTGGCGTGGCTGGTCCTCGCGCTGCTCCCCCCCGAGCTGGACCGAGGGCGCGCGCTCGGCTACGCGGTCGTCCACGACCTCCCGGAGGTCCGCGTGGGAGATCTGACCCCGGCCGACGGCGTGCCGCGGGAGGACAAGCGCCGCCGAGAGGACGCCGCCATGGGGGGGATCGTGTCGCCGCTGGGGCGGGGGCGGGAGGAGGCGCTGTGGGGGCTGTGGCGCCGGTACGACGCCCAGGCGGACCCCGAGGCGCGGTTCGTGCGTCAACTCGACCGCCTGGATATGGCCCTCCAGGCGCTCGCGTACGCCCAACAGGGCGCGCGTGGGATGGGCGAGTTCGTGCGGTCCGCCCAGGAGGTGGTCCAGCACCCAGCGCTCACGCCGCTCTTGGAGGTCGTGGGTCGGCGCGTCCGTGCGCTCGATCCCGGGGGGGTTAGAGACTGAGCCGGCGATGGACCAAGGAGGCCGTCGCGAGGGTCAGCTCGTAGGCGGACAGCACGGCGCCGCCCGGCTGGGGTTGCCCCAGGACGCCCAGGACGCGCACGGCGTGGACCCAGCGCCCGAGCTTGGCCGCGTCTCCGGCGAAGCGGGCCTGGAAGGTCTCCCAGCAGGGGTAGTGGAGCCCCACCCACCGCGTGTCCAGCCGCACGGCTTGCTCGAACCCCAGGTCGATGTCCAGCGTGTTGGGGCCCGGGTCCAAGTAGATCCGGTGGCGTAGGGAGCGCTGGTCGCCCAAGGCGACTTGGATCTCCACCGGTCCGGCTCGGAGCCGGTCGAAACGCCCGGGCGTGCGCGCGCCGGAGCGCCGCCCGTTGATGTAGATCGTCGCAGCCGGGGGCGTGGAGCGCACGAGGAGGCTCGCCTCGGGCGCGCCGGCCACCGCGCGCTGGGCGTCCTCGTAGAGCGCCACTGCATGGGGAGGGAAGGCGCCAGGGGCCGGGTGGGCGTCCGAACCAAAGATGGCGGCGAGGTCTTCAAACCGACGCCGTGCCTCGTCGGGGCTGTCCAGGTAGAAGGTTGCCAGCGCCCCGAACAGGCCCACGTGGAGGAGGCGCTGCCGCAGCTTGGGATCGTCGCTGGAGGTGAGGTCCACCTCGGACAAGCTCTTGGCCGCGTCCCGCCAGGCCGCGCGTTCGTCCTCGCCCCGAGGTGGGGCCCAGGGGTCTCCAGCGCGGGCGGTGACCTGCTCCAGCCAGCCCACGACGGGGGGCGAGAGGACGCGCGGCCAGCGGATGTCCGCTGGGAGGGCGGCGCGGACCTCGGGGGCCCCCAGGGGGGCCTCGGCCCCCTGGGCGCGCGCCCGGGCCACGAGGCCCGAGAGGGCGGCGCGGGTGGGGCCGGTGGCGCGGCGCCCCGCCGAGACCTCGAGGTACAGGACGCGGGGCCCGCGGGGGCCGCGGGGGCCGTGGGCACAGCCGCCACCCAGGACGATCCAGAGCGTCGCAGCGAGGAGGAGGGTCGTGCGGCCTCCTCGGTTCGGGACGTGGGTCGGACCAGAGCCGCGTGGTGGCAGGCGAAGCGTGCTCATGGCGTCGACGATACCAAGGACCCCGCGCCGTCCGCCCGCCATTCCCGGCGAGCGGCTGATACCCGCTGGCGTTGGGCGTGGATATGCGCCCCGAAGGGGGACCGGGTGGCGCTCGGCTCAGTGCGTCTGGCAGTCCTTGCGAGAGGCCTCGCAGGCGGGGCAGTCGGGGTCCATGCAGGCGTTGTCCAGGAGGCACTGCTCCAGGTCGTCGAGCTGCTTGCGGGCGATGGGGCGGGCCTTGTCATAGCAAGCCATGAGGCAGGACGGCGTCGCGCAGGCGTCCTGGCACGCGAGCGCGGTGGCGCAAGACTCCGTACCCTCGCCGTGGCACGCCGTGTAGGCCTCGCGGCATGTGCGGTGGATGCAGAGGTCTTCGCCTTCTCCCAAGTCTCCGCAGCCCTGGGCGTCGCCGCAGGAGGCGAGCCCGTCTGCACGCGCCAGGTCGTCCGGGCTCCCCTGGGAGGCGCAGTCCTCCCAGCACGTGTTGGTTTCGCAGTCTGCCCGGCACAGGGCGATCTGCTGGCATCTGCTCTTGGCGGCCTGCGCGCTGTCGCTCCCGTGGGCGTCGGGTGCGCCCCCGCCGGCCGGCGGGGGGACGACGATGGAGCCGCAGGCCGTGCCCAAGGCGAACCAGGCGAGGGGGAGCGATCGAGCCGCGAACGATCGAGCGGTTGGTGGACGCATGGTGCCGTTCTCCGGTGCGTGGTGGCAGCTCCCCGCCGCGCCGGGCGACCGGGGGGAGCCTCGGTGGTGCTCACCTGGGAGGCCCCGCGGGAGGGGACGGGAGCGGATTCGAGCGCCCCCAGGGTAGCACAGAGCGGATTCGGGGGCGGGGACTGCGGTGGGCGCGGCGTGGGCGTTGGGCTACACTGCGCGGGCGCGGCGCTGGTCGGGCCTCCGCGGGCTGGGCGGGCCGCCGCAGACCGGGCGGCGCGGAGCCGCGACGCCACCACACGAGACATGAGGAGGTAGAGGATGGGAGCGCAGGACTTCCTAGAGCGGGTGCTCAAGCACATGGACCGAGGCGCGGGCTCCGGGTGGTCCTTTCAGCACTGGTCCCATCCGGGCAAGGTGACCGACGAGGGGGTGGGCGTGCTCCGTGTCCCGGGCGCCGACGCCGAACGCATCCTGGACTGCGTCATGGACGTGGATCACTACGTGGGCAATCTCGCCCACGTGGAGGAGAACCGGGCTGTCGCCGATGAGCGCTACCAGCCGCCCGAGCAGGTCCGGTTCTATCAACGGATCAAGATCCCCGTCGTGGGCGCCATCCACCACGAGCTCGTGCTGGAGCGGATGGGGGAGGTGGAGGGCTTCCAGGTGGCCGCCTGGACCATGCTGGAGCCCGAGACGACGAAGCTGGGCACGCGCAAGGGCATCCGCAGCCAGTACAACGACGGGGCGTGGCTCGTGGGCGACGGCGTCGTCGCGTACGCCTTGAGCTCGGCGCCGCGCCGGGAGGACGTGGGCTTCCTCAAGTGGAAGGCGCTCACCAAGGGGGCCGACGTGGGGGCCTCCAAGGTCGTGCGGGACAACATCGAGGCCGTCGTCCGCTGGGCGGGCCGTCGGTAGGGGCGCTCACCGGCTTCGTCGCCCACCGGCGCTGGCGGGCCTCACCCGGTTTCAAATGGGTTTCGGGCTGGGGTTCCTGTCTCCGAGCCGGTGCGACATGTTGAGGGTGTCGAGGGGGCGGCCTGGGTGGGGCGGGCCTCCTCGCCTACACGATGTCCGGGGCCGCGCGCGGCTCCAGCGCTGCCCTCCCGCTTGGGAGGCGGCGCGCCGCCCAAGGCTCGGTTCTGCGAGGGCTCTCCGTGTTCCGAATCGGCTTCCCCAGCGTTCCCAAGCACACGGCAACCGACACCCGCGGTTGGGTTCGTCCCGCGGACGGCAACTCGTGGGCGGAATCGGAGCGCGGGGTGGTGCAGGAGGTGGCAGCGTGATCGTCGGACCGCGCGAGGATGTCGCGTTGTTGAAGGTGCTGGAGGGGGTGGTCGGGGGCGGTGACTACGCCGAGCTCGTGCGTCAGCTCACAGTCTGGGTGGGCAACCGCCTCGGGGGCGCGGCGGTGGGCGTCTGGCGAACGGATGGCGGTGTGCTCCGGTTCGTGGGCGGCACCGGGGTGGCGCCCGGGTTCGTCGCCGCCCTGGACGGGGCCGACGCCGCCGTCGAGGGAGACGTCATCGGCCTCGTGGCCGGGCGCTCCGGGAACGTCATCATCAGCGACGTCGCCAAGTCCAGCGCCTCGAGCTTGCAGGTGGCCACGGGGCACGGCGTCCGCGCCGTCTGGGGCTTCTCCGTGGCCGCGGGGCGCCACGACGGCGTGCGCCTCATCCTCGCGGCGCTGTTCTCCGAGCCCCGGTCCCCGCGTCCCTACCAGGTGGGCGTGCTCGACGAGAGCCGCGTGGTCTTGGGCGTCATCGACGGCCAACGCGCGGTGGGGAGAGAGCTGGAGCGCCGCGCGCGCTTCGACGGTCTCACCGGGCTCCCCAACCGCCAGGAGCTCATGGCGCGTCTTCAGCGGACGCTCGCCGTGGTGGAGCGGCGCGGCGGGCGGCTCGCCGTGTTGCACCTGGATCTGGACCACTTCCGGCGCATCAACGAGACGGTGGGGCACGAGGGCGCCGACACCCTGCTGCGAGAGATCACCGAGCGCCTCAAGGGCGTGGGGAGCCGCGACACGATCCTCGCGCGCGTGGGGGGCGACGAGTTCCTCTTCGTCGTGCCGTTGGCCGACCGCGCCGCGGCCGAGGCCTTCGGCCGGGACGCCCTACGGGCCGTAGCCCACCCCCTGCGCGCTCGCGACCGCGACGTCTACCTGTCAGCCTGCGCGGGGGTGAGCCTGGCGCCTACGGACGGCAGGGACGCCGACACCCTGCTGCGCAAGGCCGAGGCGGCCCTCATGGAGGCCAAGCGCTCCGCGCACGCGTCGCTCCACTTCTACACGAGAGGTGCGGGGCGGGACGCCGAGGCGGAGCTCGCGCTGGAAGCGGATCTCCATGAGGCCCTGCGCCGCAACGAGCTCGTGCTCCACTACCAGCCGCGGGTGGATCTGCGCACCGGGCGGATCGCGGGCGTGGAGGCTCTGCTGCGATGGAATCACCCGCGCCGGGGGTTGCTCTACCCCGCCGACTTCCTAGAGGTGGCGGAGCAGACGGGGCTCATCGTGGACATCGGCACGTGGGTGCTGGGCGAGGCCTGCCAGCAGCTCGACGCCTGGAACGCCACGGGGGGGGCCGTGACGGCGGATCTCTCCATGTCGGTGAACGTGGCCGGCAAGCAGCTCGCCCACACAGACTTCGCGCAGCTCGTCGTGCACACGGCGGGGCGCACGGGCCTGGACCTCAGCGCCCTGGAGATCGAGCTCACCGAGGGCATCGTCTTCCGGGACGACGACGGCACCAGTGGGCAGCTCGCGTCCTTGAGGGATCTCCAGGGGCTGCGCCTCGCCATCGACGACTTCGGCACGGGCATGTCTTCCCTGGCGCGCCTGGCGAGCTCGCCGGTGGACGTGCTCAAGATCGATCGCAGCTTCATCGCCCGGCTGCCCGACGACCCCCGGGCGCGCACGCGCTCCCGCGCGCTCGTGGAGAGCGTCACGGCGCTGGGGCGCGAGCTGGGGATGCGGGTCGTAGCCGAGGGGATCGAGAACGAGTCTCAGCTCGCCATCGTGCGCGCCGTGGGGTGCGACGAGGGGCAGGGTTTCTTCCTCAGCCGGCCCCAGCCGGGCCCGCCTCGGTTGAGCCCCGAGGCGGCGAGGATCCTGCGCGCAGCCTGAGCGCGTTGCGCCACCTACCTGCGGCGCGCGATGAGCAGGCTGCGGTGGCCCTGGCAGTCGAGGTACCCGAAGGGGAAGGGCGGAGCGGGCTGGGCGTTTCGCTGGAACCAGGCCGCCAGGGCGTCGTTGACGGCCGCCCAGCGCCCCCCCTTGGCGTGCCAGTTCAGGGCGTCGCAGCGGAAGTCCCCGTAGCCCGCCACGTCCCAGTCTCGGGGGGAGAGGTCTGAGGGGGGGAGACCCGAGGCGTCGGTCACGAGCCACACGGCCTGCTCGCGCACGAGCTCGCGGGCGGTGGCGAAGCCCTCACCCCACAGGAGGTAGGAGGCGGCCTTGGTGACCACGCCGAGCTGCCCGAGCCCGTGGAGCCAGGCGCGGGCTGGGGCGGCCTCGGGCCGGGCCAGGCGGCTGTCGTGGAGGTTCGTGGCGACGTACTGGAGGACGCGGACGGTGCGGTCGCCCGGGAGCTGGAAGGCGAGCTCGAAGTTGGCCCAGCGGTCGTCCAGGGGAGCCGTGGCGGCGCCGCGGAGGTCGTCTGGCAGGTACTGGGGCGCCCCGTCCTCGCCCAGGCGGAAGTAGCGCAGGGAGACGACCTCGCCGTCGAAGGCGGCCAAGGTGATGAGGGTCAGGGGCAGGATCCCGCGGAGGCCCGTGAGGCGCCCGTCGGGCGCGTCCCCGGGCTCCGGGCGCGCGCCGCTGCCCGCGTCCAGGAGCTCGCGCGCGGCGTCCAGGGTCCGCAGCAGGGCATCGCCTCGGGCGTCCGGGGGGAGCTCCTCCAGAGGGGTGGGGGGGCCGCCCGCTTCGAGGGAGACGTGGGCGTAGAGGCGCGCATCGGGGAAGACCAAGAGGCTGCCCGCCAGGTCGGCGCCCGCGAAGGGGTAGAGGACGGTGGGCGGGAGGCCCGTGGGGCGGCGCTCGGCGAACCAGGCGCTCGCCGGGCGGCGGACCCGCGCGTCGTAGCTCGCCAGGAGCTGTCGGAGCCCCTGGCAGTAGGCGGCGTAGTGGGCCACGGGGGGGCGCCGGTCGGTGAGGCCGCCGGGGCGGCAGGCGACCAGATCGTAGAGGCGCTTCGCGGCCTGGGAGGTGGGTGAATCCTTGGCGCGCACGGAGGCGGCGGCGAGGTCGTCCAGGGTGGCCGCCGGGGTGGGGCGCGGCGCCGGCTCGGCGTTGGCGCCGCGTACCACGAGGAAGCCCGCCGCCGCGACCCCGGCCGCGAGCATGAGGGCCGCGTGCGCCTGCCGGTGGGACCACAGCCGGTGGGTGGCGAAGGCCGTGGCGAGGATGCCGAGCCCCAGGAGGGGGAACCACGCGCGGGGCGTGTCCCCCATGGCCCGCCCGAGCATCACGGCGATGACCACGGCGCTGGACAGGAGGTAGAGCCCCGGGAGCCAGGGGTAGCCCGCCGCGCGGTAGGGGCGGGGACGGTCGGGGAAGCGCCAGCGCAGGACGAACAGCGAGGCGATGGTCAGGGAGCCCGTGATCATCATGGCCAGGCTGGAGAGGCTGATGATCTCCTCGAAGCTGCCGCTGAGGACGAGGATGGAGGCCCAGCCCGCCTGGAGCCAGAGGGCGCGGGCGGGAGCGCCGGTGCGGGGGGACAGCTCGCCGGCGAAGCGGACGAAGGCGCCTCCCTTGCTCATGGCGTAGAGCACGCGGGCGCCCCCCAGCACGGTCCCGTTGAGCCCGGCGAGCAGCGCCATGGCGATGAGGCTCGTCACGACGACCCGCCCGGCGTCCCCGGCGATGGCGCCAGCCGTGGCCGTGCCGGCCTCCCCGGCGGAGCGGACGCCGTCCATGCCCAGCGCCACCAGGAAGGCGGCGCAGAGCAGCAGGTAGAGCGCGGTGACGACGACCGTCCCGCCCAGGAGCGCCCGTGGCAGGGTGCGCCCGGGCGCGCGGACCTCCCCGGCGACGTAGATGACGGAGTTCCAGCCGCTGTAGGCGAAGTAGACGGCGACGTAGGCGAGGACCACCCCGCCCAGGGTGATCTCCCGTGGTGTCGTCATGGGGGCGGCGGGGGCCGCGTGGGGCTCCAGCACCCCGGTGACCACCAAGACGGCGAGGCCCGCGAGGACCACGAGGGGGACGAGGGTCAGGAGCGTCTGGGCCCCGGCGGACAGGCGCGTCCCGAGGCTGTTGAGGAGCGTGACCGCGAGGATGAGGCCCACGCCGATGAGCTGGACGCCGGTGACCCCTCCCCAGACGGGGGCCTCCCACCCCGCGCTGCCGAGCAGCACGGGGAGCTGGAACTTGGCCAGGCTCACGCCCATGGCGGCGATGGAGCCCGTGAAGATCGCGCCGAAGAGCACCCAGCCACTCGCGAAGGCGGCGGACGGTCCGAAGGCTTCGCGCTGGAAGACGTAGTCGCCGCCCGCGTGGGGGAGCATGGCGCCGAGCTCGGCGCAGGCCACGGCGCCGGCAAAGGCCAGCAGGCCTCCCACGGCCCACATGAGGAGGAAGGCCCACGGCGCCTGGAGGTAGCCGGCCACCTCGGCGGGGACGAGGAAGATGCCGATGCCGAGCATGGAGCCCGCGACGATGGCGAAGCCCGCCACGCTGCCGATGACCCGGGGCGGGGCGGCGGATTGGGCGGCCCCGTGGGTCGCGGCGGGATCGACTTGGGGAGACACGGGAGGGGGAGATCCTGTGGGGTTCTAGCGAGTTCGGGCAAACCCAGGAGGGCGCGTGAGGCCCCCCGCCGAGAGGGTCGGCCCGAAAGCGCCGCTATCCTAGGGCGAACCGGGGGCTGGGGGAAGTTCTCCGGCGTCCCGCGGACGGCAGCGCCGCTTTGGGGATAGGGGCTCGGCGCCGAGTCTCGCTGGAGGAGGGCGATCGCGTGCGGGCCCGGGGCGATCTCCTTGGGGGCTCTCCCAGGGGCTCCCCGGCACGGGCGCGCGTCAGGGCGGGCCCGTGCCGGGGCTTCGCAGCGCCCGCCGGAGGGCTTGGGCGCGCCGGGGGTGACCCAGGATCTCCCAGGTGGTGGCGCGGGCCTCCAAGACCGCCGGGGCGAGTCTGGCCTGGCCCTCGCCCGTGGGAGGGCGAGGGGGGGCACCCGTGGTGGGCCCCGCGGTGAGGGCGAGGTGGAGCGCGGCGGCCCCGACGAGGGCGACGGCTGCCAGCGTCCGCCGTCCCCTCGTCCTCGCCCACAGGAGCTGGACCAGCTCCCCGGTGGCGAGGGCGAGGACGCCCACGGCCCCGACGATCCAGGGCCACGAGACCGTCCCAGCCGCGACGCCGCTGAGCCCGGACGGCCCCTGCGTCCCCAGCTCCCAGGCCGTGGGTGCGGCGCCCCCCTGGAGGAGGATGGGGAGGTTTACCTCGAACAGGGGGTTGCGGACCTGCGCCCCGAAATAGGGGGACACCCAGGCCCCGATGATGGCCACGAGCGTGGAGGACACCACGAGCCCCGCCAGCGCCCCGAGGGCCAAGGGCGGCAGGAGGTCCCTCTGGGGGGCCGAGGCGGGGCGCCCCTCCGGCGCTGGCGTCTCCCGACGCGTCGCGGCCCACCAGGCCGCTCCCATCCCCAGGAAGGGGAGGGCGGGGAGCCAGTGTCGCGGCCCCAGGGCGTCTCCCGCGCGCCAGTCCACGAAGCCCGACAGAGCCACGGGGAGGCCCAGCCCCATCAGGGGCAGCGCCACCCGCCAGGCGCGCGCCAGGCGGTGGTCTCCCGCGGCGCGCGCCGCGCCCCACACGCCCAGGACGAGCCACGGCGCCTGAAAGAGCAGCCCTCGCTGGGACCCCAGCGTCAGCTCCCAGAGGCGCCTCGCGTCGGGCCAGGTCACGCCGTAGAGGCCCTGGGCGTGGATCCTCGCGTGTAGCCCGAACGCCTTGAAGTGGTAGGACAGCGCCGTGGGGGCGCCGAAGACGAGGGTGTTCCAGGCGAGGAGGACCGCGAGTGGCAGCGCGCCTCCCAGGATGACCCACGGGAGGCGGCCGCGGCGGCCCCGGTCCACCGCGAGGGCCACGAGCGTCGCCAGGACCACCAGGGCCACCGGGTACTCCGTCACCACGGCTCCCCCGAGGGCGAGCCCTCCCAGGAAGGCGGGGAGGCGGACTCGCCGCCCCGAGCCGTTGTCGTCGGGCGCCTCCGGGTCGGGCGACTCGCGTGGAGGTTCTCTGGGGGAAGCCTCTCCGGGTAGAGATTCCCACGGGCCGAGCGCCGCGAGCGCTCCCAGGCCCGCGAGGGCCGCGGCCAGGGCGTGGCCAAAGAGCAGCCCCCCGTAGGCGAGCCAGGGGGTCGAGAGCACCAAGGGGGCGGCCACCCAGGCCGCCACGGGCCCCCCGCGCCGCCCGCCGGCGGGCGGAGCCAACCCCACGAGCCGCTGTCGGAGCGCCCAGGCGAACCAGGTGGTGGGGGCCGCCGCCAGCAGCAGCGTCAAGACCCACGTGAACCAGGGGTAGCTCGCGGGCGCCCCCGGGTCCAAGCCGGCGGCCTGCGCCGCGGCGGCCACGGGCGCCGCTAGGAGGGTCACGCCCGGCGCCTTGTCCAAGGTGTAGCGGCCCTCCACCCGGGCGGCGTCCAGGGTCGGTGGGGCTCCCCGCGCGCGCCACCCGGGGGCGTAGCGGTCGAAGACCGGCTCCAGGTAGGCCGTCCCGTGGACCCCCAGCGCGACGGCTTCGTAGACGCGGGTTGCCTCGTTCGCGGTGTGCAGATCTCGGCGGTAGTGCTGGGGTGTGACGAGGACCCCCAGGAGCGCCAAGGCCCACAGGGGCGCGCGCCGCCCCCTGCGTCCCCTCACAGGGCGACGAGCGCGTCCGCCCAGCGCTCGGCGGTCACCTTCCGGGGCGGGTGGCGCGCCACGAAGGCGACGGCGTCGGCGACGGGATCCTCGGAGCCCGCGGCTCGGAAGGCGGCCAGCGCCAGGCGATAGGGGGCGACCTTCATGAGCGTCCTCGTGGCGTCCAGGGCCGGCGGCGTGCGCGTGGCGCGCCAGATGCCCAACCACGCCTCCAAGAGCTGGACGCGGCGGAGGTCTCCGTGGGGCCCATCGCCCGTGGCGGCGCGGCGCAGCGAGTCGTGGAGCGCGTAGGCGGCGCTGGGGTCCCGGAGCAGGCGGTCGACGAGGGCCTCGGCGACGGGCCCCGTGGCGGTGAGCGTCCGCGCGGCCTGGCCCACGAAGGCGGTGGGAGGATCGTCTTGGCGCAGGAGCTCCGCGGCCAGGTCCACCAGGCGGCCTCGGAGTTCGGGCGCGTCGAGCTTGCGGAGGAGGGCGCCCAGGATGGCGCCGGCCGCCTCCTGGTTCCCCGCCGCCAGGAGATCGGCGGCGGCGGCGAGTCGGCTGGAGGGGCTGTGCGGGTCTTCGCCGGACGGGGAC
>CAYZID010000209.1:0-10884 GCA_964478315.1 uncultured Myxococcales bacterium
CGCCCACACGCGGGATCCAAAGCCGAATCCCAGAGTAGGTGGCGGATCGGGGGCGAGGTTCCCCGCCCCGCGGCGGGGCGGCCACCCGCGGCGACCGCGGGGCGCCTGCGCGTCGGCTGGCCGGGGTGCGTGGCCCTGAGGCCCGCGCAGGGCAGAAGCCGACAGGACGCGACGTCCGTGGTAGGGGCTCTGGGGGAGCCTTCGCGCAGCGGAGGCTCATCCCAGCGTCCCGCGCGCGGAGGGTTTCGTCATGACCAGGCCCCAGCCAACGGCCGCCGAGGGGCGGCCTCAGCCGCTGTTCGTCGCGAGCGATCTCGATGGCTTCTTCGGGCTCGCCATCGACAACCTCATCCAGTTTCTCCTCATCCTGAGCCTCACGGTGGGGGTGCTGGGCTTCCCCAGCGACCTGGTGTCCGGGCGGATCCTCCCAGGCGCGGCCCTCTCGGTGCTCCTGGGGAACCTGTTCTACGCCTGGCAGGCTCAGCGCCTGTCCGCCCGTATGGGACGCACAGACGTCACTGCCCTCCCCTATGGGATCAACACGGTCTCGCTGTTCGCGTATGTGTTCATGGTGATGCTCCCCGTGAAGCTCGGCGCCCTCCAGCGCGGGCTCAGCGAGGAGGACGCGGTGATGGCCGCCTGGCAGATCGGGCTGGCCGCGACGCTGGTGTCCGGCCTCATCGAGACGCTGGGCTCCCTCGTGGCTGACACGATCCGGCGCCACACGCCCCGCGCCGCGCTGCTCTCCACCCTCGCCGGGATCGCCATCTCGTTCATCGCCATCGACTTCGCGATCAAGACCTTCGAGTCGCCGCTCGTGGCCATGCTCCCCCTGGGCGTCATCCTCACGACCTACTTCTCCCACTCCCGAATGCCCTTCCGCATCCCGGGCGGGGCCTGGGCCATCCTACTCGGCAGCGGGGCCGCCTGGCTCCTCCACGCCCTCGGGGACCCCTCCGCCCCCGTGAGCGGCCAGGCCGTCGCGCGGGCGACCGCCGAGGTGGGCCTCTACCTGCCCGTGCCGGTCATCGGGGACGTCATCGCGGGCTTCACGCACCCCATGATGCTGGACTACCTCGTCCCCGTGATGCTCCCCATGGGGCTGTTCAACGTCCTAGGCTCCCTCCAGAACATCGAGTCCGCCGAGGCCGCGGGGGACCCCTACCCCGCCCGCCCCGCCCTGGCCGTCAACGGCCTGGGCACGGTGGTCGCCGCCCTATTCGGCTCGTGCTTCCCGACGACGATCTACATCGGGCACCCCGGTTGGAAGGGTCTGGGCGCGCGCTCGGGCTACTCCATCCTCAACGGCGTGTTCTTCACGGTCGTCGCGCTGTTCGGCCTCGTGCGGCTCATCGACTCCGTCGTCCCCATGCAGGCCGGCATGGCCATCGTGCTGTGGATCGGGGTCGTCATCACCGCCCAGGCCTTCCAGGCCACGGCGCGGGAGCACGCCCCCGCCGTGGCTGTGGGGCTGTTCCCGGCTATCGCTGGATGGGGCCTCATGGTGCTGGGCCAGACCCTGGGCGCAGCCGGGATGGCGACGGCGGACCCCGCGCTGGCGACGGCCGCGCTCCACCACCCCGAGGCCTTCGCCATGAACGGGCTTCACCTAGAGGGGCTCGTGGCCATCAGCCAAGGCTTCCTGCTGACCTCCATGGTCTGGGCCGCCATCAGCGTGCACCTGCTGGACCGGCAGTTCCGAGCGGCCGCCGTGTGGGCCCTCATGGGTGCGGTCCTCGCGTTCTTCGGGTTCATCCACGCGGGCCACATGACCCCCGCCGGCGGCGCCTATGAGATCGGATGGGCCACCGGATGGACGTGGAGCCTTGGCTATGTGCTGTGCGCCACCTTCTTCCTCTTCATGGGCTGGTGGACGCAGCGCCTGAGCGCCGCGCCAACCGAGTAGAGAACCCCAAGCGCTAGGGTGGCCGCGGACGCGAATGCCGCTGCCGTGGCGGCTGCGGAGACGGTCGCGACCCCGGGCGCGGAAACGGAGCTGCGGTGGCGGAAAGCGGCTGCGGTCCCGGACGCGGTGCCGGCCGCGGCTGCGGTCCCGGACGCGGTGCCGGCCGCGGCTGCGGTCCCGGACGCGGTGCCGGCTGCGGCTGCGGGCGCAGTCGCGGGGGCGGAGGCGCGCGGAGCGGAGGGCGCGGCTGCGCCCTCCCCCCGCTCGCGCCGATCAGGGCTTCGCCCACATCCAGACGGTGGGGTCGGTGCGATCGTTGTCGTCGCCGGTCCAAGCACCGCCGAAGAGATACAAGAAGTTGCCGCTCCCGGCCGCGCCGCCCGAGACGTAATCGTCGGGCGCCGGACAGGGCACGCCGTTGATGCAGAGTTGCCCCGCTCCCGTGTCCACGACGTGCACCTGCCAGCTCGAGTTGGAGCGGAGGTTCGACGTGGTCGCGGCGTGGGCCACGTAGAAGGCGGCTGAGCTGAGATAGAGCGGCGGGTAGCCAGGCACCGTGGCCCTACCCCACACCCATACGCGGCCGTCCCACACAGCCGCTCCGGTGAAGTCCACGTCGCCTTGGTTCGTCAGGCCCGGCACGGAGATGGACGTGGCGCCCACGACCGACCCATCCGAGAACTCGGTCACGCGGAGCACACCCTTGAGCCCCACACCGATGGCATAGTTGCCGCTGGTGACGAAGTCCTTGTACTTTTTCTCCTGGCCCGACACGGAGAGGTAGGACTTGGAGGTCCAGTAGGAGTTCGTGCTGTCCCACCCCATGACGCGCAGCGTCGTGGGGAAGGGGTCGCCGTATGCGGCATAGCGGTTGCACCCGAAGTAGATGACGCCACCGATGGCGCCCGCGCCCACGCAGTCCACCATGTTCGACGAGAGCCCGGAGTAGACGGCCTGGTCCGAACAGCTCCACGAGCACGAGTACGGGTAGCAGAAGTTGCCCTTGTAACAGGAGCGGACCTTGGCGACCTGGGCGTCCGTGTCGTAGCCCCACGCCTTGAGCTGGCTTCCCCCCGTGAGGCTGAAGTAGCTCCCCACCGCCGAGAAGGAGTAGTTCGTCGGCTTGGCGTTCCAGGCGTCGTTGAGCTGCGTGTCGACCACCCACGAGTCAGAGTCCGAGTCGTAGACGTACAGCGCCGAGCCGTTCACGGCGTAATACGACGAGAGCCCGAAGAAGGTGTTGAGGAGCCCCAGCCCCTGCCCCTCCGCGACGGGCGTCGTCGCCCCGTCAAAGTGATCCCGCTGCTCCCACCAGAGGCCGATGTACCCACTGCTGATGAACTGATCCCGCACGGCGTGGACGCCGGAAGTGCCGATGGGGCGCGCGTAGGGATAGTTGTTGCCCGTACAGAGGCTCGCCGGGGCCACCTGCCGCTCGAACCCGCTGCACACGCCGCCGTAGCACCAATCGCCTTGGGTCGCGGTGCTCCCATCGTCGCAACTGGTGTAGTCCGCGAGCGCGGTGTGCGCGCAGGTGCCACTCCCGTTACAGGCGTCCGTCGTGCAGGACTCCCCGTCCGAGGCACAGCCCACACCCGCCGCGACGTTGCTCCACGCCGTGGAGGGGGCGGCGCACTCCATGCAGTCGTTCCCGGGTCGCAGGGCGCCGTCCGCGTAGCACTCCCCAGCGATGAAGCACTGGCCGGACGCTTGGTCCAGCGTGTGCGAGCAGGTGCCCTGGCTGCACTGGTCCAGCGTGCACGACTTGCCGTCCGAGGCGCAAGCCGTGCCATCGGCCTGGTTGGTCCACGCGGTCGCGCTGGCCGACGAGCGGCAGTACTGGCACTCGTTCGAGGGGTTCGGTTCCCCCTCCGCGTAGCACACGGGGGACTTCCCACCGATGAGGCAGTAGTTCTTCTGGATGGGGTTGTCGCACTGGCCCGTGCCATCGCAGATGTCGTCCGTACACGCGAGCCCGTCGTCGCAGCTATAGGCCTTGCCACCACACACCCCGCCGGAGCAGGTGTCGCCGTAGGTGCAGGGGTCGCCGTCATCACAGCTCCCGGTGGCGTTGGTCCAGCCGGTCGGGTTCCCCTGGGCGTCACACACGCGACAAGGGTTGCCGGGCTCCGAGTCCCCGTCCAGGTAGCACTCGCCGCCGATACGGCACCACCCGGCCTTGAGCTCCACGTCGCAGCCGCCTTGGGCGTTGCAGGTCGGCGTCTCACACTTGAGCGCGCTACAGCCCGCCAGCGAGCCCGTGCAGGTCCCCGCCCCGTCGCAGGCGTCGTCGGAGGTGCACGTCAGGCCATCGTTGCACGCCGTGCCGGGCGCTACGGGGCTCCACCCATAGCCGTCGGTCGCGGCGTCGCACTGCTCGCAGGGGTTCCCGGGGCGCAGGTCGCCGTCGACGTAGCACGCGCCGTCCACCAGGCAGCTCCCCGGCACGACGGGGTTCGCACAGCCGCCCGCGCCGTCGCAGACGTCATCGGTGCACGCCTTGCCGTCATTGCACGAGTACGGCGTGCCCGCGCAGACGCCGCCCGAGCAGAGGTCCGCCTTCGTGCACGGATCGCCGTCGTCGCACGCGTCGTTGTTGTTGGACCACGCCGACTGTGACAGCGCGGGGACACAGGACTGGCACGGGTTCGCTGGGTTGACCTCGCCCGCGGCCACGCACTGGCCGCCGATGACGCACCAGCCGCTCAGGGGCGTCACGGAGCAACCGCCGTTGCCGTCGCACTGCGCCGCCTGGCACTGGGGCTGGTAGTCGCAGGTGTAGGGCGTGCCAGCACAGATCCCGCCCGCGCACGTGTCGCCTTGGGTGCACGCGTCGCCGTCGTCGCAGGCCACGCCGTCGTTCGGAGACCATGCCTCCCCGCCGCTGCACTGCTCACAAGGATTGGCGGGGTTCACCTCGTCGCCGTTGTAGCAGACGCGGTCGATGAGGCAGCGCCCCGCCTTCAGCGCGTTCGTGCAGCCCCCTTGGCCGTCGCACAGATCCTCGGTGCACCCGAGGCCATCGTCGCAGCTATAGGCGGCCCCGCCACACAGCCCGGACTCATCGCACGCGTCCCCACTGGTGCAGGGATTGCCGTCGTCGCAGGCGGCACCAGGCTGGGGCTCCGGGTAGCAGTTCCCCGTGGACACCTCGCAACGGCCGATATTGCACGCGTCGGTCTGGGCCGTGCAGTCGGCGTCGGTCTGGCACCCGCAGCCCGGGTCCGCGGCGTCCCAGGACCCCACGCACAGCCCTGTCGGCTCGCAGGCGTCTTGCTTCGTGCAGGGCTCGCCGTCGTCACAAGGGGCCCCGGTGGTGGGCGTCGTCACGCAGGTGCCCCCGCTGCACTCGGCGGACGTGCACTGGTCCTCGTACATGGAGCAGTCCATGGGCGTCCCCACGCACGCGCTTCCCGCGCAGGCGTCGTCCACCGTGCAGGGATCCCCGTCCTCGCAGCTCGTCCCGTCCAGCATCGCCTGGGGGACGCAGGCGTCGCTGAACTCGTCACACACGCCCAGGACGCACTTGCCGTCGCCCGCCGCCGAGCAGTCCCGCTCCGTCAGGCCTGCGCACACACCCGCCTGGCAAGCGTCATCCACGGTGCAGTAGAGCCCGTCGTCGCACGCCGCTCCCTCCTGGGCATCGTCGGGGACGGCCACGCAGTGGTAGCTCTGGCAGGCCCAGCGCTGGCACGCCGGCACCTCGCCCACGCAGTCTCCATCCGCCTGGCACTCGCAGGTCCCCACGCACGCGCCCGCCTCGCAGTGGTCGTCACTGGAGCAAGGGTCCCCGTCGTTGCACGCGTTCAGGTCGTCGTTGCTCGCCAAGCAGCCGAGCGTCGGGTCGCACAGGTCGTCGGTGCACGGGTTTTGGTCATCGCAGACCAGCGACTGCCAGCCGGTCTTGGAGATCTGCGGACGGCACACCTGGCAGAGGTTGCCGGGACGCGGATCGAGCTCCGCGTAGCAGACGCCCTCGATGGCGCAGCTCCCCGCCTTGACGGTCGTGATGCACTCGCCCTCGTTGGAGCAGGTGTTCACGGTGCAGGCGAGGCCGTCGTCGCAGTCCGCGTCCGTCGTGCACCCGCAGTCGGGGAGCGTGGGATCCCAAGCGCCCGTGCAAGCCCCCGCCCCGTCGCACGCGGTGACCGGCGTACACGCCTCGCCGTCGTCGCAGGGATCGCCCACCGTGGGCGTCTGCACGCACTGCCCGTTCACACACGAGGCCACGTTGCAGGCGTCGCTGAAGGCCGAGCAGTCCTTGGCCACGCCGGCGCACACGCCCGCTCCGTCACAGGCGTCGAAGTCCGTGCAGGGATCCCCATCGTCGCAGGACGTCCCCGCGTCCGCAAAGGTCTCCACGCACTGCCCCGTGTCCGGGTCGCAGGCCGCGGTCGCACACCCCCCGGTCGCGCCCTCGCACGTCACCGTCTCACCCGCCTGGCACACCCCGTCGGCGCAGACCTCGCCCGCCGTGCAAAGGTCGCCGTCGTCGCACCCCACCCCGTTCTTGCCGTCGTCGGGGACCGCCACGCAGTGATAGGCCACGCAGGCCACCCGCTCACAGAACCCGGTCTCCACGGCCGCACCTTGGCAGTCCACGTCTTGGACGCACTCGCAAGACCCCACGCACTGCCCCGCCTCGCAGTGGTCGTCGTCCGAGCAGGGGTTGCCGTCGTCGCAAGCGGCCCCGTCGTCCGGGGTCGCCACACAGCCCGCCGTGGGGTCGCAGCTATCCGCCGTGCAGGGGTTCTGGTCGTTGCAGGCCTTGGCCGTCCACTGGGTCGGCGAGTCGTCCGGCGAGCAGATGAGGCACGCGTTCCCGTCGGGCGTGTCCTTGGCGAAGTAGCACGCCCCACCGATGAGGCAGGTCCCCGGCATGGGGTTGAAGCTGCACGCGCCCGTGCCGGGGTTGCAGATGTCCTCGGTGCACCCCAGCCCGTCGTCGCAATCCTCGTTCGTGGTGCACAGGCAACTCGGGTCCTCCGTGTTCCACGACCCCACGCAGGTCCCCGCGTCCGTGCACGTGGCGTTCACCACGCACGCCTGGGGCGCCGTACACGCCTGACCGCTGTGCACCTCCTGGACGCAGGCGCCGTCCACGCAGCTCGCGCTGGTGCAAGGGCCGTCCAGGTCCGAGCAGTCCATGGGCATGCCCGCGCACACGCCGGCGGTGCACGCGTCTCCCACCGTGCAGGGGTCGCCATCGTCGCAGGCGGTCCCATCATCCGCCTGGCCCACTTGGCACGCCCCGGTAGCGGGGTCGCACACGCCCGGGTGGCACGCGTCCGTCCCCTCGCCGGAGCAGTCCTTGGGCTCGCCGCCCACACAAGCTCCCGCCGCACAAGTCCCGCCCACGAGGCACTTGTCCTCGCCCTGGCAGGGCTGCCCGTCGGCCGCCAGATCGCTCGTCACCTGGCACTGGAAGCTGGCGCACACGGCCTTCATACAGGCTGGGACGTCCATCCCCGCGCAGTCGGCGTCCACCTCGCACTCACACTCGTCGGTGACGCACTGCCCGTCCACGCAGTGATCGTCCGTGGAGCAGGCCCGCCCGTCATCACACGCCAGCGAGTCGTCCGGCGTGCTCTGACACCCGGCGCTGGCGTCGCAGGTGTCCAGCGTGCAGGGGTTCCCGTCGTCGCAGACGAGATCCGACCAGCTCTCGGTGGACTGCGCCGGGTCACACACCTTGCAAGCGTTGACGCTCGCCGCCTGGCCCGCGTCGTAGCACACGCCCTCGATGGCGCACGAGTTGGGCTTGGGCGTGTGGAGACACGCCCCATCCGCGCCGCACGTGTCGGTCGTGCAGGGGTTCCCGTCGTCGCACTGGGCGGGATCGCAGGCGCCGTTGTCCGGCGGGACCGTGCTGTCCGGAGCCCCGTGGCCGTCGGACTCCGTGGGGGGGATCTCGATGTCCCCGCACGCCCCAAGGCTCCCCGCGACGGCGAGGGCGAGGAGCCCCGAGACCACCCCGGCGACCGGGTAACGGCGACCCCACCAAGGACCGCCCCCCACCAAGTGCGCACCCAACCCCATGTCTGTTGCCGTGCCCATGACCGCCTCCACTTGACACCACAGGGCGCGCACCCACCGGGCGCCCGCGCCACCGCCTGGCGTCTCGAACGATTGAAGCGCGCTCAGTCTAGGTCGGCCCGAGCCTCCTCACAAGCGCAGAAACCCGCCCCACACAAGGCCGCTCGGCCCGTGGAAAGTTCGCCGCGAGGGCGCCATCATGCCGCCCCGAGGGGCCCCCCGAATCCGGGCTCTCCGACCCAGCCACGCACACCGGAGACCTCATGGAGCTGCACCAAGACACCAGCCTCACGCCCCCCCCTTCCGGCGACATCGACGCCGCGCTGGACCTGGACGCGACCGCCCAGGCCGCGTTCATCACCGGGGGCGAGCTGACCCCAGCGGAGCTCGTCGAGGCCGCCATCGCGCGCGTGGAGGCGCGCAACCCGCCCTTGAACGCAGTCATCCGGCCCCTCTTCGACGAAGCGCGGGAGGTGGCGGCGCGCCTCACACGAGGGCCCTCGACTCACGGCGCCGCTCCCACCCCGTTCCGCGGCGTGCCCTTTCTGCTCAAGGACGGCCTCGCCCTCATGCGCGGCGTCCCCACCACGGGCGGCTCCCGCTACTTCCGAGGGCGCGTGGCCCCCCACGACTCGACCCTCGTCGCCCGTTATCGCGCCGCAGGGCTGGTGATCTTGGGACGCACGAACATGCCCGAGATGGGCCTGGAGCCCGTGACGGAGCCCACGGAATACGGCCCCACGCGCAACCCCTGGGACCGCTCGCGCACGCCGGGCGGCTCCAGCGGCGGCTCCGCGGCCGCCGTGGCGGCGCGCATGGTCCCCATGGCCCACGGGAACGATGGCGGCGGCTCCCTGCGGATCCCGGCGAGCTGCTCAGGGCTGTTCGCCCTCAAGCCCACGCGCGGCCGCACCACCCTGGGCCCCGACGTGGGGGCCCTCATGGGCGGGCTCGTGGAGGAGCACGCCCTCACGCGGTCCGTGCGCGACAGCGCCGCGCTCCTGGACGCCGTGGGCGGACCGGCCCCCGGGGACCCCTACCCCGCGCCGCCCAAGCGGCGCCCCTTCGCCGCCGCACTGGACGAGCCGCCGCCGCGCCTCCGGGTGGCGCTGTGGCTCGGCACGCCGCACGGCAACCCGGTGTCGCCCGTCTCCCGCGAGGCCTTGGGCCAGACGGCCGCGCTCCTGGAGGATCTGGGGCACGTCGTAGAGGAGGCGCCGCCCCCCGTGGACCCCGACGCCGTCATCGACGCCTTCTACGTCCTGTGGGCCGCCGGGGCCGCGGGCAGCGTGGCGTCCTTCGAGCACCTCACGGGCCGGGCCCCGGGCCCTGGAGACCTGGAGCCGCACACCGAGGAGCTGGTGGCCGTGGGGCGCGGGATCTCGGCCGCGCGCTACATGGGCGCCCAGCTCGCCCTCCAGCTCTACGCCCGCCGCCTCGCCGAGCACCTGACGACCTACGACGCGCTGCTGACGCCCACGCTCGCCGAGCCGCCGCTGCCGGTAGGCACGCTCGCCGCGGAGCCCACCCTGCGCGGCGCCTTCGACCGCGCCGTGCGGTTCTCGCCCTGGACCTGGTACGCCAACGTCACCGGGAACCCCGCCATGTCGGTGCCGCTCACTTGGGCGGAGGTCCCGGGGGCCCCGCGGGGCTTGCCCGTGGGCAGCCACTTCCTCGGCCGCTACGGCGAGGAGGAGCTCCTGTTCCGGCTGGCGGCCCAACTCGAGCGCGCCCGCCCCTGGGCCCACCGGCAACCCGCCCTTGACGCGCCCGAGGCCATAGGGTAGCGCCCGGGGCCATGACCGACCCGACAGACACGCACACGGCCGAGGTGGAGACGACACCCTCCGAGGAGTCCCCAACCCACGGGAGCCCAGCGCCGGCCGACGCGCGCCAGCCGCGGGGAGACTTCCGCGCCTGGCTGGAGACCGGCAAGCCGGCGCTCTTCGACGGCGCCATGGGGACCATGCTCTACGGCCAGGGCGTGTTCCTCAACCGCCCCTTCGAGGAGCTCAACCTCACCAAGCCCGACGCCGTGCGCGAGGTCCACCGAGCCTACGTCGAGGCCGGGGCGGACATCCTGGAGACCAACACCTTCACCGCGAACCGCTTCCGGCTGTCCGCGCACGGCCTGGCCGACCAGGTGCGGGCGCTGAACACCGCCGGCGTCGCCCTCGCCCGGGAGGTCGCGGGCGACCGCGCCTGGATCGCGGGCTCCATGGGCCCGCTGGGGGTGCGCATCGAGCCCCTGGGGCCCATCGGGGCCGACGAGGCGGCCGAGGTCTTCTCCGAGCAGGCGCGCGCCTTGGCCGAGGCGGGGGTGGACCTGTTCATCCTGGAGACCTTCGCCCACCTCCCCGAGCTGGAGATCGCCATCGCCGCCGTGCGCGCCGTGTCCCCGTTGCCCGTCGTGGCGCAGATGTCGGTGGAGCCGGGCGGCGTGACCCGCGAGGGCGTGCGCGCGGAGTCCGTGGCCGAGCACCTGGAGGCCGCGGGCGCCGATGTCATCGGCGTGAACTGCGCCGACGCCCTGGCCGCCCTCCAGGCCGTGGCCGGCCTCCGGCGCGGCACGACGAGGCCGCTCTCGGCCCTCCCCAACGCGGGCGCCCCGCGCAGCGTCGAGGGGCGCAAGATCTACCTGGGCACGCCCGAGTACTTCTCGGCCTTCGGACGCCGCGCCCTGCGCAACGGGGTGCGCCTGCTGGGGGGGTGCTGTGGCACGACACCCGAGCACATCCGCGTCCTCCGCGCGGCCCTGGACGACTACCACGCGGCCCCCCCCCGGTCTCCCCGCCCCCCCCCGCGCCCCCCGTCTCCCCCCCCCCCCACCGCCCCCCCCCGCCCCCGCCCCCACCTCCCCCCCCCCCTCGTCGCTCGCCCCTCCCCCACCCCCCCACCGCAGCCCCCGCCTCCGCGCTCGACGCCACCCACTCGCCCCCCAC
>CAYZID010000210.1:0-10867 GCA_964478315.1 uncultured Myxococcales bacterium
GCGGGTTGCGTGAACGCACCTGGCACGCACATCGACTCGCCGTGGCTCGGTCCGGCTTTTCAGGATGGGAACTCTCTACGGGCGCGTCCAAGGAGGTCATCGAGGTGGGCTTCGCCCGATCGCCTCCTCGGCGAAGTCATCCTAGCCGATCGCGTCGGATGATGCCGCCGCGGTGGTATCGCTCGCCGCGCGGAGGGGGGGGCGGTAGGATGCCGTCGTCTCAAGCGGGCCAGCCCGCGCTGAGCCTCTCGCGCGCCCCGCCTCTCGGCCTCGGAGTCACGCCGCCCATGTCCCCCGCCAGCGCCAACGAGCACGGGTCCCACGGCCTCGACAAGACGTTTGGCGTGCAGGACGCCTCGTTCCGCGCCTTCCGCCGCTTCAACCGCCGCGAGGAGGCCGCCGTGGCGGGGCTCCGCGAGCGTATCGACAACCGCGTGCTGGCGCTGTTCGACGGCCCGTCCATGCCCGACCGCATCGCGCGGGAGCTGGCCCGCCGGCGCGTCGTGAAGATGAAGGAGGTCTTCGAGTCCTTCGAGTTCTTCGAGCGCGTGCGCCGACGGGTGCGCCGCCCCGTGATGGTGGACCTGTGCGCTGGGCACGGGCTCACCGGCGTCCTGTTCGCGGCGTTCGAGCGCTCGGTGGAGCGCGTGTTCCTCGTGGACTTGGTCCAGCCCCCGAGCCACCTGCGGATCATGGAGGCCGTGGGGGCCGTGGCGCCGTGGGTGCATGACAAGGTCACGTTCGTCGTGGACCACCTGCGCGTGGCGCGCGAGCTGGATCCCCGCCCCCAGAGCGTCATCGCCGTGCACGCCTGCGGGGTGCGGACGGATCGGTCCATCGACGTCGCCCTGGACCTGGGGGTGCCCCTGGCGGTCATGCCTTGCTGCTACGCCCAGACGGCCCAGGACGCGCCGCGGTCCGTCCACGAAGCGCTGGGGATCGAGCTGGCTACCGACATCCACCGCACCTACCGCCTGGAGGCGGCGGGCTACCACGTGGAGTGGGGGGCCGTGCCGCGGGTCATCACGGACAAGAACCGCATCTTGGTGGGGCTGCCCGGAGCGGAGCCCAAGCGCTGGGCTGGCTGGGTGGGGGCGGCGGCCCCCGTGGTCACCGACGCCCAGGCCGCGCGGGTGGCGTGTCCTGCGCCCCATGTCGGGGCGGGAGGGGAGGGGGAGCCGGACGGGAAGGCCTCGGGCGCGCCGTCGCCGGCTTCCGACCGGACGGCCCCTGAGCTCGCCTCGTTGGCGTCTTTGAGGATCGAGGGAGGAGCGTGATGGAGTATCGAACGCTGGGGCGCACGGGGCTCCGTGTCTCGTCGCTGGGGTTGGGCACGATGGCCTTCGGTGGGGAGGCCGACGAGGCCGCCTCGGCGCGCATCTTCGCCGCCGCGCTGGACGCCGGCGTGAACCTCATCGACTGCGCCGACGTGTACAACGCCGGGCGTGCCGAGGAGATCACCGGGCGGCTCCTGCGGGGCAAGCGCGACTCCCTCGTGTTGGCGACCAAGGCCTACTTCCCCACCGGGGCGGGCCCCAACGACCGGGGCTCCTCCCGCTACCACCTGGTGCGGGCGGTGGAGGCCAGCCTGCGGCGCCTGCGCACCGACCGGATCGACCTCTACTTCCTCCACCGCGCCGACGACGCCACGCCCATCGAGGAGACGCTCCGCGCGCTGGAGGACCTCGTACGCGCGGGCAAGATCCTCTATCCGGCCGTGAGCAACTTCGCGGCGTGGGAGACCATGCGCGCCCTGGGGGTGGCCGACCGCTGGGGGTGGCAGCGCGTGGCGGCCATGCAGCCCATGTACAACCTGGTGAAGCGCCAGGCAGAGGTGGAGCTGCTGCCCCTGGCGGCCGCCGAGGGCGTGGGGGTCATCACCTACAGCCCCCTGGGCGGCGGCCTCCTGGCGGGCGGCTACGGCGTGGGGCGTCGGCCGCCGCGCGGGCGGCTGGTGGACAACCCCATGTACGCGACGCGCTACGGGGCGCCGTCCTACTATGATGTTGCGGAACGCTTTGCCGCCT
Organism: uncultured Myxococcales bacterium; assembly: GCA_964478315.1. GTDB lineage: Bacteria > Myxococcota_A > UBA9042 > PHBI01 > JAAZYN01 > CAYZID01. The sequence goes on from CAYZID010000210.1 coordinate 2,028, forward strand.
ACTGCGCCGAGCGGGGGCTCCACCCGGTGACCACGGCGGTGGCTTGGGTGGCGTCGCACCCGGCGGTCACGGCGCCCCTCGTGGGCGGGCGGAGCGTGGCCCAGGTGGCGCCCGCGCTGGCAGCCGCCCAGGCCCCCATGAGCCCCACCATGCGGGCGGAGATCGCCACCCTGTCGCCCACGCCGCCCCCTGCCACGGACCGCAACGAGGAGGGCTCGGGCGACGACTACGACGCCACCCTCCGCCGCGCTGGCGCGAAGAAGTAGACTCGGGCGCCGCGCTCCCTTGCGCCGTCCCCGAGCTTGCGTCGAGGGGGCGAGCTGGCATTCTCGGCGTCCCCCACGAACTCCGGGTCTGCCCCATGCCTCCTGCCATGCCCCTCGGCGTCCCCCAGGGTTTCGACCTCGCCTATTGGCTCGGGCTCGCCTTCTACGGGCTGGCCCTGGTGGCCGACCTCTTCGCGCCCAGGGCGCGGCGCTGGCTGTTGGGCGCCGGGCTCGCCGCGCACACCGTGGGCCTCGTCCTGCGCGCGGCAGCCATCGGGGGCTTCCCCCTCACCAACAAGTTCGAGTCCTTCTACGCCTTCGCCTGGGCCGTCATGGCGACCTCTGTCTGGCGCGCTCCGCGAGACCCCTGGATCGAGCGGGTGGGTGCGACCTCCGTGGGCGCGATCTTCTATGCGCTGACCTTGCTCTTTCAGCGCGACGTGGCCTACCCGCCGCCCCTCATGCAGACCATCTGGTATCCCCTGCACGTCCCGGCTTCCTTTGCGGCCTACGCGCTCTGGACCGCGGCCACCGCGGGCGCCGTGGCGCGCTGGCGCCTGGCAGGTGGCGGCGGCGACGTCGGCGGCGAGGTCCACGCGGTGCATCAGCGCGTGGAGCGCCAGACCTTCTGGGGGTGGGCTGTGTTCAGCCTCTCGATGATCTTCGGCGGGGCCTGGGGGTACGTAGCCTGGGGCGCTTACTTCCTGTGGGATCCCAAGCTCGTGTGGTCGGTCATCCTGTGGCTCTTCTTCGCCGCCGTCGTCCACGTGAAGTATTGGCCCTCGTGGGACCGCCCGGGGCCCCGGGCGGTCCTGGGCGCCGTGGGCTGGGTGGTCCTCCTGGTCGCCTACGTGGGGACCTCCTTCCTGTTCGGTCACTCGTCGCACTCCTTCGGATGAGCGTGCCACACCCCATGCCTTCACGCCCCCCCGTCCTCCGTCGCCTCTGGCGGGCTCTCATCTCCCAGCGCACGGGCCTCCTCGCCGGGCTCGCCGCGGCCGGCCTCTTGGCCGTGGGGAGCCTCATCATGGACCGCTTCCCGGCGGCCTACGCCGGCCTCGCGGACGACGACGTGCGCTGGTTTCTCCAGAGCCCGCGGCTGGCCTTCTGGTGGTTCTACGCCATGGCGGCGGCCTTCGGCGTTTGGGGGTTGAGCGCCGCGGCCTGTACCGTGGACTCGGTGGTCAAGCGCGTGCGGGCCCGGGTTTTCCGGCCCAGCGCCTATGGCGCGCCCTTGCTCCACCTGGCCTTCGTCCTGGCCCTGGCCGGGCACCTCTGGGGAGGGCTCGCGGCCACGCGCCAGCAGGTCGTCCTGGGGCCCACCCCCACGTCGCTGGGAGACGCGACCTACGAGGCGGTGAAACTCGAGCAGTCTTTCTACCCCAACGGGATGCCTCGGCGGGTGGACGTGACCTTGCTGCGGCGGCCCACGGCGCCCAAGGGCGGCGCTCCGGGCGAGCCCGAGCGCGTACACCTCGGCTACAACGAGCCCTACGTGCGCGAAGGGGGCGCCTTCGAGATCCTCTTGAACCGCGCGGCCCAGGCGCCCGTGGCGGTCTTCGCCGTGGGCGGCGCCGAGCGCGGGCTGGAGCCGGGTCAGACGGTCCGCCACGGTGGGTGGTCGCTCATGCTCCACGGCGTTCTCCCGAGTCGGCGTCCGGGCGGCTCTCCCTACGCCGACGTGACCTACCTGGACCCTGCCGGAGCTCGGACGCGCACCATGCTCGTCATGGGGGGCGCCGGCGCGGGCGGCGCGCCGTCCTTCCGGGGCATCGAGGAGCGGGTCCTGGTGTCCGCCAGCGTGCGCCGCAACCCCTCGGTGCCGCTGGTCGTGCTCGCGGCCCTGCTGGCGACCTTGGGCGTAGCCCTGGTCATCGCCGAGCGCCGGTGGAGGCTCCGGCGCCGCCGGGCGGTGTAGCCCTGGCCCGTGGGCGAGCTCTCCCGGTGGGCGCCGTGGCGTCCCCTGGAGCACTGCGCTGGGCACTGAACCCGCCCCCCGTCTTCTCACCCCCCTCCACACGCACATGGGAGGTCCCATGACGACACCCTCACCCCCGACCCGCTCCCCGGCCCCTTTCGAGAACACGCCGCCGAGCGTGCTCGCCATCGCGTGCCTGGACGGCCGCTTCTTCCCGCACGTGGCGGGCTTCCTGCGCGGCTTCGGGGCGGGTGTGGACGCCCTGATGGTCCCCGGTGGCGTGGGCAGCTTGACGCCCGCGCGGTGCGGTGACCCAGCGGGTGAGGCGTTGGACCTCGGCCACGTGGAGACGATGGTCGACCTGCACCCCATCGACACCATCGTCCTCGTGGGCCACGCGGACTGCGGCTTCTACGCGCTCCAGATGCCCGAGGCGAGCCCCGAGGCGCGGTTTGCCGCCCAGCGCGAGGACCTCGTCGCCTTCGAGGACGCCCTCCGCGCCCGCTACCCGGCCGTGGATGTCCAGCGCTGGTACGCCTTCACGCGCGGCTCCGAGGTCGTCTTCGACCGGCCTTGACCCCGCGCCCGGGCGAGGGGATACCCAGGGGGAGGTAGGCGGCCCGCCGCGGTGGCTTGGCCCCTCACCCCGCCCCTCACGCACGCTCGGACGCACCGCCCCCTGAGGCCCATGCCGCCCACCCCCGCGCCAGCACCTCCTCAGGCACCGGCTCCAGCGCCAGCCCCGGGCCCCGGTCCCGCCCACGCAGCCCACGCGGGCGACCAGGGCGACCGCCGCGTCGCGCGCCTGCTGGCGCCCACCTTCGCCCTGGTGACCGCCGCCAACGTCATCGCGGTGTCCTTCTCCAAGTCCCTGTTCCTGGGCCACAACCCCTACGACGCCCTGCCGTGGATGTTCCTGGGCGCGGCCACCTTCACGGCCCTCGCCGCCGCCGCCTACGTCCACGTCCTCCACCGCTGGTCCCTCCGCCGCCGCTTCCCCGCCCTCGTCGCCTTCGCCGGCCTCTCCTACGCCGCCCTGGGCCTGGGCGTCAGCGCCCACCCCGCCGCGCTCTCGCTGCTCGCCTACACCTGGTGCGCCGGCGTGGGGACCCTCCTCGTCCTCCAGACCTGGGGCCACGCGCAGGCCCTCCTGCCCGTGCGCCAAGCCCGCCGCCTCTTTCCGCCCTTCGCCGCGTCGGCCACCCTCGGGGCCGCCGGGGGCGGTGCGCTCACGGCCGCCGCGCTGCCCGTCGTGGGCGTCCAAGGCCTCCTCTACCTGGCGACCCTCCTCCTCGCCGCGGCCTTTCTCCTCGTGCGGCGCTCCACCTCCCGCCTCCACGAGGCCCGCCTACGCCCCGGCGCCGAGCTCGCCACCGCCGTCACCGGCCCCCGCCCCGGCCGCCGCGGGGGCGAGCGCCGCGCGGGCCAGAGCGGCCTGCGCGTGGGCCTGCGCGACCTGGCCGCGAGCCCCCTCCTGCGCCACATCGCCGGCCTCTCGGTGTCCCTCCAGGTGGCCTCCATCGCCCTGGACTACCAGCTCTCGGCCTCCCTCAAAGCCCACTACGACACCGGCCAGCTCGCCACCTTCTTCGGCGTCTACTACGGCGCCGCCAACCTCACGACCTTCGCCCTGGCCGCCCTGGGCTCCGACCGCCTGGCCCGCTGGCTGGGCGTAGGCCCCGCCGTAGGCGCCCCCGCCCTGGCCCTGGCCGCGGGCGCCGTGGCCGGGCTCCTCATCACCGCCACCGTGGGGGCCCCCAGCGCCCTGCTCGTCGTCCTCGTAGCCACCTCCTTCGTGGAGCGCGTCGCCACCTTCGGCCTCGCCCGCCCCGCCACCGGCGCCGCCCTCACCCCCGTGGACGGCCGCGCCGCCGAGCGCGCGCGCTTCCTCATCGACGGCGTCTTCCTGCGCCTCGCCACCGTGGCCGTGAGCGTCGTCCTCCTCACCACCGGCGTGGACCTGGCCGCCCCCGCTCGCCTCACCCCCGTCGTCCTCCTCGCCGGGCTCGTCGCCTCCGCCTTCGCCCTGCGCGTGGGCCGGAGCTACCGCGCCGCGCTGGTCACGACCCTGGGCCCTGGGGCCCTGGAGGCCCTGGACGCCTCCGCCGTGCGCGCCTGGACCCAGCGCGAGGCGCGCCGCGCCGTGGAGGCCCGCCTGGACAGCGAGGACGCCGAGCAGGTCCTCGCGGGGCTGGAGCTGGCGACGCGCCTGGGCGTGGGCCTGGACGAGGGGCGGCTCGCCCGCCTCGTGGGCCCCGCCGAGCGCGCCCTGGACCCCGCGCGCCGCGCCGTGGTCGTCCGCGCCCTCCACGCCGGGGCGGCTCTGGGCGTCGGGCTGCCCGAGGAGCTCCTGGCGCCGCTGCTCACCGCGCGCGCCTCCCGGGACCTCACACGCGCCGCGCTGCGCCTGCTCACCACTGGGGCCGCCCCCGCCGCCCCCCTGGCCGACCTCCTGGACCACCTCACCGAGCACGAAGACCCCCTCGTGGCGGCCCTCGCCCTCTTGCTCCTCCGCCCCCTGCGCCGCCGCGGCCCGCGCCCCCAGCCCGCCCGGCGGAATCTCCGCTGGACCGTCGTGGAGATGGCCCTCGAAGGCGGCGAACGGTCGCACACGCCCGCCACCGAGGCCGTCGGGCGCCTGGACGCCCCCGTCTACGACCGCCTCCTCAGCTACCTGCGGGCCCTGCCGAGCCAGCTCTCGGACCCCGACTCCACGGTGCGTCGGGAGGCCCAGCTCGCCATGGAGGCCTTGCGCCTTCCCGCGTTGGCGCGGCCGCTCATCGAGGCCCTGGCCTCGCCGGGCCCTGCCCCGGCCGCCCTCACTGCGCTGGCCGGGCTGGGCGTGGACGTCGTGGGGCCCCCGCTGCGGGAGGCCTGGGCCCAGGGCAACCGCCGCGGCACGCACCACCGGCTGCGACTCCTGCGCGCCGCCGAGGAGGTGGGCGCCGTGGACATCCTCCTGGACGCCCTGGAGGGCCCCAGCCTCACCCTGCGGGACTTCGCGGCCCTGGCCCTGTGGCGCCTGTCCCGCACCCCGGGCCGCGCGCCCCGCGAGGCCGTGGAAGCCCTCGCCGCGCGCGAGATGGACTGGCTGGAGCGGTGCGCGGCGGCGGATCTGGGGCTCGCCCGGGAGACCGGGGAGCGGGCGGCCTTTGTCCGCGACGAGCTGGCGCTCCACCGCACCCAGGGCGAGGAGAGGACGCTGCGGCTGCTGGGGATCGCCCTGGACCGACCCACCTTCACGCGGATCCTCGCCCACTACCGCAGCCCCTACGAGCGCACGCGCTCCAACGCCCTGGAGCTCCTGGACGCGGTGCTCCGAGACACCCCGCACCACCGTCTGGTGCGCTACCTGGAGGCCACGGAGCGACCCGGGCCCGCCCGCTCCTACACCAAGCCCCCGGCGGCCGGCCGGGGGGCCCGCGAGGAGGACCTCCCCACCGGGGAGCGGCTCCAGTCGCTGCTCACCGACCTTGACCCCAAGCTTGGGGCCATGCTGCGATGGGCCCACGGCGTCGGGTCGGGAGGAGGGCACATGGATCGGGCGATGCTGCTCCACGCGATCCCGCTCTTCGCGGACACCCCCGCCGACCAGCTCCTCGCCTTGGCCGAGGTCTGCCGCCCCGCCACCTTCGAGCCGGGGGAGGTCATCTTCCGCCCGGGCGACGCGGCCACCCACCTCTACCTCCTGGAGCGCGGGCACGTGGAGATCCTCCGCGAGCAGCGCCAGGTAGCCGTCTTCGGCCCCCGGGAGGCCTTCGGCGAGCTGGCCATCCTGGGGCGCGCCGAGCGCAACACCACGGCCCGCGCCCTGGACGACGTGGACAGCCTGGTGTTGGCCCGGGAGGACTTCGAGGCGCTCCTGGACGTGTCCCCCTCGCTGGCCAAGGCCACCATCGCGGTCCTCACCGAGCGCCTGCGCACGACCCTGGAGCGCCTGGGCTGACCGCCCCTCGGGGCGAGAGGGGCCCGGGGGGCCGCGTCCCCGAAGCTCCGCCAACGCCGCGCTCGCGTGCGCGTGGGCGATGCAGTATGCAGGGAGGCCTCAGCAGCTCACGGAGGCTCCCGCATGTCGACCCCCTACCCGCACCTCCTCGCGCCGTTGGATCTCGGCCACATCGTCCTGCCCAACCGCGTGCTCATGGGCTCCATGCACGTGGGCCTGGAGGAAGACCGGCGCTCCCTGGCCAAGCTGGCCGCCTACTTCGCCCGGCGCGCCGAGGGCGGCGTGGGCCTCATGGTCACCGGGGGCTTCGCGCCCAACGAGGAGGGGCGGGGGATGCCCGGCGGCGGCATGATGAAGACGCCCGAGGACGTGGCGCGGCATCGTCAGGTGACCGACGCCGTCCACGAGGCGGGCGGGCGCATCGCCATGCAGATCCTCCACACGGGTCGCTACGCCTACCACCGCGAGGCCGTGGCCCCCTCGCCCTTGCAGGCCCCCATCAACCCCTTGCCCCCGCGCGCCATGAGCGCCGAGGACATCGCGCGCACCATCCGAGACTTCGCCTCGGCCACCGCGCTGGCGCGCCAGGCCGGCTACGACGGCGTGGAGATCATGGGCAGCGAGGGCTACCTCATCAACGAGTTCATCGCCGCCCGCACGAACCACCGCACCGACGAGTGGGGTGGCTCCTACGACAACCGCATCCGCTTCGCCCTGGAGGTCGTGCGCGCCGCCCGCGCCGCCGTGGGCCCGGAGTTCCTCATCATCTTCCGGCTGTCCATGCTCGATCTCGTCGAGGGCGGGAGCACCTGGGAGGAGGTGGTCCAGCTCGGCCAGCGCGTGGCCGAGGCGGGGGCGTCCCTCATCAACACGGGCATCGGCTGGCACGAGGCGCGGGTGCCCACCATCGCCACGTCCGTCCCGCGCGGGGCCTTCACCTGGGTCACGGCGGGGCTCCGGGGGCAGGTCCCCGTGCCCGTCATCACCAGCAACCGCATCAACATGCCCGCGGTGGCCGAGGAGATCCTCGCCCGGGGAGACGCGGACATGGTGAGCCTGGCGCGGCCGCTGCTGGCCGACCCCGATTGGGTCCACAAGGCCGCGGCCGGGCGCGCCGAGGACATCAACACCTGCATCGCCTGCAACCAGGCTTGCCTGGACCACATCTTCCTGGGCAAGCGCGCCTCGTGCCTGGTGAACCCCGTGGCCTGCCACGAGACCGAGCTGGTCGTCGCGCCCCTCGCGGACGGCGTCGCGCCTCGCCGCGTGGCCGTCGTGGGGGCTGGGCCCGCCGGGCTCGCCGCCGCCACCACGGCCGCGGAGCGCGGGCACACCGTGACGCTGTTCGACGCCGCCCCCGACGCGAGCCAGCTCGGCGGGCAGCTCCAGATGGCCCGCCGGGTGCCCGGCAAGAGCGAGTTCGACGAGACCCTGCGCTACTTCCGCAGGCGGCTGGAACAGACCGGCGTGGAGGCGCGGTGGGGCCGTGAGGTCACCGCGGAGGAGCTCGTCGCCGAGGGCTTCGACGTGGTCATCCTCGCCACCGGGGTCAGGCCGCGGGTGCCCGACATCCCGGGTGTGGACCACCCCAAGGTCCTGTCCTACGTGGACGTGCTGCGCGGCGGGGCCCAGGTGGGGGATCGCGTGGCGATCTTGGGGGCTGGGGGGATCGGCTTCGACGTGGCCGAGCTCCTCACCCACGACCCGGCGGACGACGAAGACCCCCGCGAGGCCTACTACCGCCGCTGGGGCATCGACCGGAGCCGCGCGGCCCGGGGCGGCGTCGTCGCCCCCGAGGTGCGCCCCGCCAAGCGGGCCGTCACCATGTGCCAGCGCCGCCCCGGCAAGCTCGGGGCCAAGCTCGGCAAGACCACCGGGTGGATCCACCGCGCGACGCTCAAGGCGGCGGGCGTCCAGATGTGGTCGGAGTGTGTCTACGAGCGCGTCGACGACGAAGGGCTCCACCTCACGGTGGCCGGCGAGCCGCGGACGCTCGCCGTGGACCACGTCATCTTGTGCGCGGGGCAGGAGCCCCACCGGCCGCTCGCGGAGCCGTTGGAGGCCGCGGGCGTGGAGGTCCACGTCATCGGCGGCGCCCTCAAGGCCGCCGGGCTCGACGCCAAGCGGGCCATCGACGAGGGGACGCGGCTCGCCGCGCGGCTCTGAGCCATCGGCTGGGCGGGCCCGCCGCGACGACAGTCAGCGCTCGCGGCGCGCCTGCTCGAGCTCGCCCATGAGCGTCTCGAGCTGCGTGTGGAGCCGACCCATCTCCACCCACCAGGGCACCCCGCCCTCGTGCATGTCGAAGCCCCGGCGCAGGCGCCAGCGGTCGGTGACCTCGAAGTCCTGGCGATGGTTGCGGTAGGCGTAGAGCTCGTCGGCCCCCAGGGGCTTGCAGGTGGCGACCCGGAACCCCTCGGTGGGCACGAAGCACGTGGGGACGGGGCCCACGCTGAACCGGGACCAGGCCACCTGGGCCTGCTCCAGCGCCACCTCTTGGGCGGCCTCGGGGCTCGTGGCCTCCACGTAGACGACGCAGTGGGGGTGTCGCCGCTCCTCGGGCGTGGCGGGGTCCGCGGCGATGACGACGCGGTAGGGGTGCGTGTTGGACATCATGCCTCCTTGGGCCGGTGGGCCAACGTCTCCAGGCATAGCGCGCCTTTCGCCGGGTGTCAGCATTCCCACCCTCGCCCAGATCCGCCACCTACTC
>CAYZID010000211.1:0-10843 GCA_964478315.1 uncultured Myxococcales bacterium
TGCCAGGTGCGTTCACGCAACCCGCCGGAGTAGCAGCGCTACTTCAAGTGGTTGGGGGGACGCGCATGGTGCGTGCAGCGGCCGTCGTGGCGACGGGAGGCTTTTCAGGATGGGAACTATCTATCTGGGATGGGCCCGCGACGGGAGGGGGCTGTGAATCATGCTTCTAGCCGAGGGATGGGCTCCCCGGCGAGGATCTTGAAGAACTCCGGCGTGCGCGCCCACCGCAGGGCGTGATGTACGCGCCAGGCCGGCAGGGGGTGGGTGCGGCCCAGGTTGTCGAATAGGTCCACGGTCCACACGAAGATCTCCTCGTCCCGCATGGCCTCGGCGTCGTCCGCCTGGCGGATGAAGGACTCTGCGTCCAGCTCCTCCAGGAAACGGTCGTTGCCGCCAGCGAGGAGCATGTGGCTGCGCACGAAGCGGTCCACGGACGCTGTGGCGAGCAGCTCGCCGCGGTCGGCGCTCAGCTCGGACATTTGGTCCCAGCGGACCAGACCCAACAGGAGGGGCCACAAGACCAGGGCCCCTAGGCCCGAGAGGCGCTCCAGGAACGGCAGGCTGCCTCGGAGCACGAGCATCGACAGCGTGCGGTAGAGCACGTGCTGGAGGCGAACGTGGGTGAGCTCGTGCCCCAGCACGCCCAGGATCTCCTGGTCCCCCAGGCGATCGAGCAGGGCCGAGGTGACCGCGACGACGGGCTCTCCGGCGCCGGCAGCGAAGGCGTTCAGGAAGGGAGACTGCACGATGTAGAGCGGTGGTGGGTCCACGTCCACGCGGCCGGCCGCCTGGAGGTACAGGCGCCACAGGCTGGGCGCCTGCCTGGCGTCCACGCGCAGCGCCGACGCCAAGAGGCGGAAGCGCACCAGGCGATCCAGCGTGGCGCCGAGGGTCTTGGCGAGGAGCTTGTCCGCGTAGGGGATGGCCTTGAACGCGGCCAGGGCCTTGCGGTCCCAGGGGTGCGTGAGGAGGTCGTTGTCCAGGTCGGGCAGCGGTTCTCCAGACACGCGCAGGAGGCCGTTGCGACACGACCCGCAGCGTACGGCGGTGAGATCGTCCAGGGCGCGGTCGGTGGGGACTCGATTCACCGTCCCACAGGTCCGGCAGCGCAGCGTGACGGTCTCGGCGTTCTTGGGGCTCATGGGGCTCCTTGGGGGGGCGACTACTCCAGCTCGCCTTGGATGAGGGTGTGCCCGCCCTGGCGGGTGAGGGCGTCGATGATGGGCGTGAGGACGAGGTTCGTGTCCAGGTCGGGGAGCATGGCCCCGAGGTCTAGGGTCGGCACGGGGAACTGCCCCAGGGGGACGCCGATCAGGTCCTGGACCGGCCCGTCGATGACCTGGCTGATGAGGAGGTCCTCCAGCGCCTGCTCGTTCCCCTCGAACTCGACGGGCACGTACGCCCAGTGGAGGTCGAAGGTGTCCAGGGACTGGATGACGACGCTGAGCATGGGCCCCTCGTCCGTATCCTCCAGCACGAGCTCCGCCGACGCCTCGACGTAGGCGTAGACGCCCAGCTTGCCCTCGCCGCCCTCGAACAGCGGGGACAGCAGCGTCGCCTCCACGAACAGGTCGCCGAGCTGGATCTTCAGGAGCCCCGAGGGGTCGCAGCCGTTGAGGATGGGCGGGAGGAGCGCCGTGGTGTCCACGGTCATCCCGTCCAGCGGCAGGCTGGAGCCCGCGAGATCCCCCAGGGTCTCCTCGTCCAACGACAGGTTGAGCAGCCCGTTGCGCCACACGGCCGCCAGGGCCTCGTTGAGGAAGTCGTCGAACAGACCCAGCTCGAAGCGGCTCGTGCCCGGGAGCTGCCAGAGCGCCGGGTAGCCCTTGAGGCAGGTGCCTCGGGCGATGGAGCCCAGGATCTGCTGGGGCACCTTCTTGGGGGCGAGGACGCGGGCGGCCAGGCCCACGCGGCCCCCCTCCGGGGCGAAGGCCAGGGTCCAGAGCGTCGCCTCGAAGGTGAGCGACGTGGGCGCCATGCCTGGCAGCAGGGCCGGGATGGGGAGGCTCTGCGTGATGCTCAGCGCGTCGAAGACCTGGGCCAGCGTGTCGCCCAGCATCCCTCCGAGCTGGCTCTCCAGGGCGCTCTCGATGCTGCCGGCGAACTGGTTGACCACGAAGTCGATGAGCCAGTCGAAGAGCCACCCCAGGATGCCGTCGATCTGGACGTCGATGCCTTGGAGATCCACCTGGGGGTTCTGGAGATCCACGTCCAGGACGCCCTCGGTCGCCGACGCCCCGAGGAACGCGTCCACGAGGATCTTGTTCACCGCCACCGAGCCCGAGAAGTCCGGGCAGAGGTCTACCCCGAGCACGGGGCAGTCCCCGTGGAGCTTCACGTCCATGGACAGGTTCTTGATGGCGATGTGTGTCTGGAGGCCGCCGGGCGCAGACGTGAGGTTCAGCGTGGGCGGGTTGAACGACAGGTTGCCCAGCTCCAGGCTGTAGCCCGAGCCGATGTCGGTGGACGGGGGCAGGGCGGACGAGAGGTCGTAGCCGGCGAGGACCAACTCCAAGATGGTCGCCAGGTCGTCGGGGTGTGTGGGGTTGTGGTCCCCATCGTCGAGGAACTCCTTGTCGAGCCAGAGCTTGAGGGAGTCCGGGACCAGGGGGATCTCGGGCTCCAGGGCGTAGTAGCGCTCGGCGAAGTAGAAGCTCTGGAGCACCCGCGTCACGGTGCCGCTGCCATCGGTGGCCTCCACGACCAGCTCGTTCATGCCCCACTTGGGCACGACAACCTTGGTGAAGGTGCCGTCCTCGTGGAGCTTGGCCTTGTGGCCGTTGACGGTCACCGACGCGATGCCCGCGATGGCGTCCTGGGCTACGCCCTCCACGGTCACCGACGGCTTGAGACCCTGGAGCGTCGCCCCCCGAGGCGGGAAGGTGATCGTCACCGCGGGCGGAGCGCCCTCGATGGCGAGCTCCAGGTCCGCCGTGACGCTGGGGTCAGCCGCCAGCGCTGCCGTCACCGTGTAGTAGCCCTCCACGAAGAAGCGCAGCGTCGTGGGGCTCGTGGCGACGAAGTTCTCGTCCGGCGCCACCGTGAGCGGCAGGATCTCGGCGTCGGGGACCGGGTTGCCGAAGGCGTCCTCGGCCAACACGACGATGGTCACCACCTCGGACACGCCGAAGTAGGGCTTGGGGGGCTGGGCCTCGATGGCGAGGGTCACCGGCGGACCCGGCAGGACCTCCAGGATGGCCTCGTCCAGCACGAACGTGCTCCAGTCGAGCCCCGCCGGGACGCAGCGCACCATGAACTGCCCGCTCACCGTGCCCCCCACCTCGAAGCCCGTGAGGGACAGCGTGTCCGCGAGGTCGATGGTCATGGGCAGGTCGGGGACCTCGTTACCCTGCTTGTCCTCGGCGCGGCAGCTCACGGTGGTCGTCTCCCCCGCCACCACCTGGTCCTCGCCCAGCGTCGTCACCAGCCGGTAGGGGAGCCCGTGTGTCACCGTGACCTGGGCGGGGGTGGTGTCCGCCGGCCACCCCGCGGGCTTGCAGGCGACCTCGTAGGTCCCCACGACGATCGCCTTCACCTTGTCGTTCGCGTAGAGGAGGCCACCCACCTCGCCCGGGTCCGACCCCGCTGGCGCGATCCCCACGTCCCAGCCCGTGTCCAGGGCGTTGCCGAAGGCGTCCTCGCCCTCGCACAGCACGTCCGCCACCTGCCCGGCCGTGAGGTTGGACGGCGACACCGTCGTCTCCACCCACGCGGGCGCGCCGGCCCCCACCGTTACCCGCACAGGCGTGGGATCGGTCCAGCCGGTGGCGTCGATGGCGCAGCGGAACCGATACTCCCCAGCCTGGTGAAAGACGACCTCGTCCCCGTCCACCGCGGGCGGGTCGCTCATCCCCTCGGGGGCCCCCACCATCTCCCAGGTCGTGGCCGGCGGCGCCTCGCCCGGCGCGAGCCCCTGGACGCTGCAGAAGACGCGCACGGTGTCGCCCGCGCTGGGGCCGTCGTCGGACACGCCCGTGTCCACCGTGAGGACCTCCAGGGGAGTTCCGGTGTCGGGCGCCACGCCTGCGTCTTGGGCCACCCCCACGTCTCCGTGGACCGCCCCGGGCGCGGCGTCGGTGCAGCCGCCCAGCCCCAGTCCCCCTGCCAACAGGAAGCCCACGCCGAGGGCGGTGCGCACCGCCGGGGTGAGGCCCGGGGGCCGAGGTCGGCTCGGGTTCGGTCTTGGCCGCGCTGCGCTTCGCTCGGGGAGTCGCTGTGCCATGGGGCGTGCCGTCCGGTCTCGTGGGGCCGCGGGCCGTGCGCTGGGGGACAGCCCCCAGGGGCAGATCGGACCGCGGCGGATGAAAGTATAGGGGAACGACGGGTTCACCGTAAGGGCGGCGGGGTCGTGGGCGATCCGTGGCTGGAAGTCGCTCCGGCGTGCGGGTACGATCCCGAACGATGAACGAACACCCGCGCCACGTCTCCCTCGCCGCCTGGCCGCTCCAAGCTATCCGCACGGGCTCGGTACTCCTGGGCTTGGCCGTCGTCGCCCTTGCCCCAGCCTGCGGCGGGGACGGCCCGCCGGGCGGCGGGGACGGCGGGAGCCTGGCGGACGCTCCCCTCATCATCGGGACCGACGCCGGCCCGGACGCGGCCTCGGGCGACGCGAGCCTCCCCGACGGCGTCGGGACCGAGACGGCGATGGGGGACGTCGGTGTCGGCGGGGACGAGGACAGCGGCGGGGCGACGGATGGTCTAGGCGACGGGGGGCTGGGTGACTCGGTCCAAGACGTGGCCCAAGACGTCGCCCAGGACGCCGGTGCCCAGGACGTGCCCCCGCTTCCGGACGTGGACCCGGACGCGCCCTGCACGCCGAGCTGCGAGGGGAAGACCTGCGGGCCCGACGGCTGCGGGGGGATCTGCGGCTACTGCGCCTACCCGGACATCTGCGATCCCGAAGGGCAGTGCGTGGACTTCTGCCAGCCCCAGTGCGAAGGCAAGTTCTGTGGGCCCGATGGCTGCGGTGGCACCTGCGGGAGCTGCGAGGAGGGGCTCGAGTGCAAGGAGGACGGCCTGTGCTACGAGCCGGCGTGCGTCCCCGACTGCTCGAACAAGTACTGCGGACCCGATGGCTGCGGGAGCACCTGCGGCGAGTGCGCGTGGCCGGAGGTGTGCATCGACTGGGGCTGCGGGCTGGGGCCCTGTGGGACCGTGGACGCCGACGGCGCTTGCGATGGGGACGTGCTCATGTGGTGCGAGAACCTCACCGAGCTCAAGACCGACGACTGCACCCAGTATCCGGGCTACACCTGCGCCTACGATCCCTTCCAGAACAAGTATAGCTGCGTGGAGAAGGCGGCCTGTGTGCCCCAGTGCGAGGGCAAGGTCTGCGGGGACGATGGCTGCGGCGGGTCGTGTGGAGCGTGCGCCACGGGCTGGTCTTGCACCCAGGGGGCGTGCACCCCCGAGCCGGGCGCGGCCTGCGCGAACCACGAGATCGGCCTCTGCGTCGGGGACACCCTGTGGTCCTGCTCCGGCGGCAAGATCTACCCGGAGGACTGCACCGTCTTCGGCCAGCACTGCGGCTGGAGTCCCCCGGACAGCGCCTACAACTGCGTGGACTGATTGGTCCGCCCCGGTGCCGCGCCGGGTGCGTGGCTCACCGCTTCTTGGAACCCCAGGGCGTCTCCACTTGGTGATCTGCCTCGGGGGCCGCGCTCGGCGAGGTGACCCGCCGGGCGCGGGACACGCCGGGGCCCGTGGGGTGCCGCTTGGTGTCCCCGCCCGCCCCGCGGTCGGCGACCGCCAAGCTTTGGGAGGGGCGCTTGGGTCGCTGCGTCACCGCGTCGCTCGCTACGTCGTAGACCAGCTCTTGGTGCAGGGGGACCGTCGACGGGAAGGCGCTGGCGTCAATCTCCCGGCCCAGGAGCTCGGTGACCGTCTGCACGAGGCGGTCCCGTCGCCCCGTGGAGCGGATCTCTAGCCACTTGGCGCGTACAAGGCCCTTGCCGGGCGAGTTGCTCGGCCCCGCATGGGGGATGTCTACCACCAGGTCGATCCCCGAGACGCGCGGCTCCGCCCCGGCCAGAATCAACCGGCCCACCGAGGGGGGCACGCCGCCGAGGCTGTGGAGGACGCACTCCTCAGCGTTGCTCGCCAGGATGTCGAAGCGGCTGCCGCTCGCCTCGTGGCGCGTGCTCACGCGCGTGGACTTGAGCGACAGGCGTTTGCGCACCGACGAGTCGCGCGCCGTGCCCATGGGCTTGGGGGCCGTGGGGGTCCGCACTTGGCTGCTGGTGCGCCGCGCCCGGTCGGTGTGGCGCCGGGCGACGACGCTCTCGCTGGTGGCCCGCGGTGTGGGGACGGCGGGGCCTCTGGACGGCGTCGCGCGTCGGGGCGCAGGCTGCCCCGGGAGCGGTGTCGTCGCTCGGTGACCCGGCTGGGCGGGTGGCGGGGCGAGGTGGCCTCGCGCCGGCTCCACGGGCGCGTTGCTTGGGCTCCGCAAGCCCATCGGGGTCCGATGGCGTGCGGCGATCGAGCTCGGTGTCGCGCGGCGCGTCGCCGTCTGGGATGGTTCCCCCGGCGTGAGCCGTCGGGGCCTCGGCGCGTGCGGGTTGCGCTGTCCCGTTGCCGTCGCCACCCTGCTCGGTGTGAGGCGGCTGGGGTTGGCGCCGTGGTCAGGCTCGCGGCGCGGGGACGAGGCCGTGGGACGCGCGGACGCTGGGTCTCCATCGGCCGCGGTGCCCACCGCGGCGGGGCTCTGAGCCGTGGCCTCGCGCTCGGCCTCGCGCGCTTGAATGGCCGCCGAGAGGTTTGCGCCGAAGCGTAGCGTCTGCGTGATCACCGACGGTACGCTCCGGTGCTGTCTTGCGCGGCGGTCGGACATGGCCCGGGCCAGGAGCTCGCGGACCTCGGCGGCCGAGCTCGGCCGGTCCTGGGCGGACTTGGACAGCAGGCGCCGCGTCACGGCCCAGAGCGTGTCTGGCACTTTCCCTCGGAGCGCCACGGGGAGCGGCGGTACGGGGTCGTTGAGCTGCTTGACCAGGATGGCGAACGGCGTCTTGCCCTCGAACGGCGGTCGTCCCGTGAGCAGCTCGTGGAGGACGGCGCCCACCGCGTAGATGTCCGCCCGCGCATCGGGCTCCTCGCCGCGGATCTGCTCGGGGCTCATGTACTCCGGCGTCCCCGCCAGGGCCGAGGCGTCCACGCTCCGCTTGGCAAGGGATTGGACACTGGAGACGCCGAAATCCAGGAGCTTCACGTGCTCGGGGAGCCCGAACCTCGACTCCACGTGCAGGTTGTCGGGCTTGATGTCCAGGTGGATGACGCCCCGCGCGTGGGCTTCGGACAGGGCGTCGCAGACCTGGCTCACCAGGTGGACGGCGCGGCTGGGGTCCAGGGGGGCGTCGCGTTCGATGATCGCCGAGAGGGGCTCGCCGTGGAGGATCTCCAGGACCATGAACAGGACACCGTCCGCCTCGCCCACGTCGAACACCCGGATGGTGTTGGGGTGGTGGAGCTGGCTCGCCGCCCGGACCTCGCGGAGGAAGCGCTCCACCAGGGCGCGGTCCCGGCCGAGTTGGGGGCGGAGGACCTTGACGGCCACCTCGCGGTCCATGGTGAGCTGGCGCGCGGCGTAGATGTCCCCCATGCCGCCCGTCGCCAGGTGCCGGAGGATCTCGTAGCGCCCCGACAGGACGCGCCCGATGAGCGGGTGGTCGGTGGGGTCCTCGGGGGGCGTGCTCGGGGGGCTCTCGCCGCTTCGGCTCCGCGAACCGGAGACATCCTCATCCGGAGGGGCAGGCCCTTGCGCTGGCTCCACGGGCACCAGGGCCGCGCCGTCGCGCGGGCACCGGAGCGGGGCGCCCGTGAAGCGCTCCCCACACAGCGGACACTGGCGCTGCGCGTCTTGGTCTCGCCTCTGGCTCACGCGCTGCCCCCGCGGCGCCCGGGGCGCCGCCCGAAGCGAGTAGGGCGTGGGGTCTCCGACGGCACGTTGGTGGCCTTGGGGTGGGGCCTCTCGGTGGGCCCTTGAAACGACTGCGCTAGGACTCGACGGGCGTTGGGCATGGTGGAACCGCACCGCCGCCCCCCCGCACTTCTAGAAGCATGATTCACAGCCCCCTCCCGTCGCGACTCGCGGCGATGGTGGCGCGTCCGCGGCCGCCCAAGCCCTCGAATTGACTACGGCCAGTCCTTCGGGCTTGGGCGACCACGGCCGCACCACCCTCGCTCGCGCCCGCTCGGTCCGGGTTCTGTATCATGCTTCTAGTGGACGGCTCCTCTAGGGTCAATGAGCACCTTCATGTGGCCTGTCGCTCGGGCGAGGCGCAGGGCCTCCTCCGCTTGGAGCAGCGGGAGGCGCGCCGTGACGAGGGGGCGGGGATCTACCGCCCCGCTGGCGAGGAGGCGGAGCGCGGGCGCGAAGGGGCCGCACCGGGAGCCTACGACGCGGACCTCGTCGAGTACCCACCCCGTGAGCGACGGCCCCCGCTGCCCCCGCGTGGTCGTCTTGAGGACCACGGTCCCCCGAGGGCGCACGAGCCGTTTGGCAAGGGAGATCCCCTCGGCGGAGCCGGTGCAGTCCACCACGACGTCCGCCGCGGCGTCGCGAAGGTCCGGCGGCAGGCGATCGAGCGTCACACCCCGCACCCCGGGCGGCAGGAAGCCCAGCGGTTCGGGGCGCCGTGAGAGCGCCGTGACCTGGGCGCCGGTGAGGGCCAAGACGCGGGCCACGAGCTGGCCGAGGCGTCCGGCACCCAAGACGACCGCAGTGTGGGTGGGGCGGAGGTGCACCTGCTCCAACACCTCGCAGGCGGCCGCCAGGGGCTCCGTGAAGACCGCCGCCTCGTCGGGGAGCCCCGCAGGGACCTCGTGGAGGTTGCCCACGGGCACGCGCAAGCGCTCGGCGAAGGCCCCGTCGCGCCCCACGATCCCGGTGACCGTGCGGTGGGGGCAGTGCGTGGGGAGCCCACGCGCGCAGACCTCGCAGGTGCCGCAGGCGGCGTTGATCTCACCCACTACGCGCCGGCCTATCCACGCCGGATCGCCGGCCTCCAGGACCTCGCCCACCCACTCGTGACCCATGACGCCGCGGAAGTCCATGTAGCCCTGGGCGATCTCCAGGTCCGTGGCGCACACGCCCGCGAGGCGCACGGCCACCAGCGCCTCGTGGGGGGGGCCGGGCTCGGGCGCGTCGCGGCGCAGCCGGGGGCCCTCGGGCGTCTGCACGAGCGCGATCACCTGGGCAGTGCTCCCGCCCGCCCGCGCTGGGGGGCAGGCCCTTCGGCTCCTACGGACCGTGCCAGGGCGACGTGCTTGCCCGGCTCGCGCAGGAGGGCCACCAGGGCGCGGCGCATGGCGAGGGCGTGGCCGCTCGCGCTGCGCAGCGCCGGCTCGAGCAGGCTCGTCCCAAGGGCTCCTTCGCCCATCGCGAGCGCCTGGAAGGTCGACCGGTCGACCCGCAGCACGAGGGCGCGGCTGAGGGCGAGGGCCGAATAGGGCAGGGGGCCGCCGTCCAGGAACCCCTCGTGCCCTACGAGGGCCCCGGGCCCGGCCACGCCCACGCGCACGCGGGCGGACCGCCCGGGCGTACCCAGGTTCTTGTAGAGGCCCACCTGCCCCCGGGCGATGAGCAGCGCTTCACTCGTGGCTGCTCCTTCGCGGAGGAGCACAGTCTGGGCGGGCGCGTCGCGCGGGGGCAGCGACGACGCCATGGCCTCCAGGGCGCGGGGCGTCATGGAAGCGAAGGGCGTCAGCGTGGACAGGGCCTGGGCGATGACGTCCGTGGTCAGGCGTGGGGTCTCGGGGCTCACACCGGGCTCCTGGGGTCGCGTGCGAGGAAGGCGCGTTCGATGGGGGAGGTGCCTCGCTCGTCGGGGCGGAACAGGGCGTCCACGCGCGCGGCCGTCTCGCGGACGCGGCGCGCCACCAGGGGACCCAGCAGGCGCAGGACCTCCACGGCGGCCGGGGCCCCCTGGGCGCGCAGCGCGGCGAACCCGGCCTGGGGGATGTGCAGGAGCGTCACGGGCTCCGTGGCGACCACCGTGGTGGAGTAGGCGGCCCCGGTCAGCAGGGCGATCTCGCCCAGGACGCCGCCGGGGCCGCGGACGTCGTCCTGGGGAGCGCCCGGCCCCTCGACGATGCCCCGGAGGCTCCCTCGGACGATGAGGAAGGCGCCGTCGGCCGGCGCGCCGCGCGTGATGATGGCCGCACCTGCGGGGCGCTGCTGCATGCGCGCCACGCCCAGGAGTTGGGTGAGCGCGGGCGTGGAGAGCTGGGCGAGGAGGGGGACGGCGCGCGTCACCTCGCGGGGGTCGACCTGTCGGCGGGCGCGGGGGAGGGGTCTCATGGAGGGAACGTCACCGTTGGCTCTGCGGGGCTGCGTGGGGCTGTGTGTCGGCCGGCGCCCAGGTGCACGCCACCGCATCGCGATCGGCGTCGGCCCGCGACACGGGGCAGATCGCGCGCGAGGCGTGCCCCAGGAACCTCGGTTTTCCTTGTGATGCCTGACCCGGCGAGGCGTGCTCACCGAGCCCTGACCATAGCGCAGGCGATCCTTCCCGGCAACGCCTCTCCCGATCCCCCGATCCGCCACCTACTCTGCGGACCGAGGCGCAGGAGGCCGCGTGTGGGCAAGGAGGCAAGCGGCTGGGCGCGGAGGCGTGGCCGCGTCACGTCGAGCACCCAGCCGCGCAGCCCGACGCCGCCCACACGTGGGATCCAAAGCCGAATCCCAGAGTAGGTGGCGGATCGGGGCGATCGAGGAGGCTGCGGAAGCGGTCGCGGTTGCGGTTGCCGTCGCGGTTGCGGTTGCGGAAGCGGTCGCGGTTGCGGTTGCGGTTGCGGAGGCGTCTGCGGTCGCGGTTGCGGTTTCGGAGGCGTCTGCGGTCGCGGTTGC
>CAYZID010000212.1:0-10833 GCA_964478315.1 uncultured Myxococcales bacterium
CGCTCCTTGCAAATTACGTAGCGATGACCGCGACCGCAGCCGCTTCCGCTCCCGCCGCCGCAGCCGCTTCCGCTTCCGCTTCCGCTCCCGCACCCGCACGCGCACCCGCACCCGCACCCGCACCCGCACCCGCAGCCGCAGCCGCAACCGTAGCCGCAACCGCAGCCGCACCCGCACGCGCACGCGCACGCGCACCCGCACCCGCGACCGCGACAAAGCCCCCGGGTAGCCTCCCCGCGGCCTTTTTTGGTAAGGACGACCTGGGGTCGGGATCGTCAAGAGGCCCCCACGAGGAGGTCGCCGTGCACGCGCTCGCCGCTCTGTTGCTGCTCACGTCTGCTGCCGCGGGGGCGCCGCCCGCCGCGGTGCCCAAGCTCCCCGTGGACACCTACACCCTGGACAACGGCCTCACGGTGCTCTTGAGCCGGGACACGCGCCTGCCCGTGGTGGCCGTGGAGGTGCGCTACATGGTGGGCTCGGCCTACGAGCGCAAGGGACGCACGGGCTTCGCCCACCTGTTCGAGCACCTCATGTTCCAGGGCTCGGAGCACCTCAACGACGAGTACTTCCGGCCGTTCGAGCCCATCGGGGCGCGGATCAACGGGACGACGAGCAACGATCGCACGAACTACTACGAGCGCGTGCCCTCCAACTACCTGGAGACGGTCCTGTGGATGGAGTCCGACCGCATGGGCTACCTCCTCCCCGCGCTGGACCAGGCCAAGCTGGACAACCAGCGGGACGTCGTGAAGAACGAGCGCCGCCAGAACTACGAGGACCGCCCCTACGGCGTCGCCTGGGGCGCCCTGCACGCGGCCCTCTTCCCCGAAGGTCACCCCTACCACCACATCCCCATCGGCTCCCACGCGGACCTCACGGCGGCCACGCTGGACGACGTAAGAGCCTTCTTCCGCACTTACTACGTCCCCGCCAACGCCATCCTCACCATCGTCGGGGACTTCGAGCCCGAGGAGGCGCGCGACCTCGTGGAGCGCTACTTCGGCGACCTCCCGGGGGGCACGCGCGCCCCGGCCCCCCAGGCCCCCCCGGTGAAGCTCACCAGCCCGCGCCTGGTGGTCGTCCGCGACGAGGTGAAGCTGCCGCGCGTCTACCTCGCCTGGCCCTCGCCGGCGCTCTACGCGCCGGGCGACGCGGCCCTGGACGTGTGGTCCAGCGTGCTCACCGACGGCAAGTCGAGCCGCCTGTACAAGCCCTTGGTCTACGACAAGAAGGTGGCCAAGGACGTCCAGTCCTTCCAGTACTCGCGGCGTCTGGGCGGCATGTTCATCATCCAAGCCACGGCCGCGCCCGGGAAGACCGCGGACGACGTGGCGGCGGCGCTCATCGAGGCCCTGCGCGCGGCCCAAGCCAAGCCCCCCACCGAGGACGAGCTGGCGCGGACCCTAAACGGCTGGCGCAAGTCCTTCTTCGAGCGCCTGGGCGGGGTCCTCGCCCGCGCCCAGATGCTGTCCAACTACTTCCACATGACGGGGCGCGCGGACTACCTGGCCCAAGACCTGGCGCGCTACACGAGCCTCACGTCGGCCCGTGTCGCCGAGGTGGCGCGCGCCACCCTGTCCACGGACGCCTACGTGCGCCTGGACGTGGTCCCCACGGACGCCGCCCAGCCCACGAGCGACGCCCCACACGCCCCCCGGGGAGGTGCCCGATGAGCCGCGCCACGCTGTCTCTGCCGCTCGCCTCCGCGCTCCTCGCGGCAGTCGCCGCCGCGCCCGCCCTCACCACCGCCGGGTGCTGCCCGCGCCACACCCTGAAGCCCGTGTCCACCGCGCCGCCGCCGGCCCCGGCCCCCAAGGCCGCGGAGGTCGCCCCGCCGCCGCCGCGCGTGGACCGCTCCAAGCTGCCGACCCCGGCCCCGCCCAAGTCCTGGGCGCCCCCGGCGGTGGCCACCTGGACGCTGCCCAACGGGATGACGGTCTGGTACCTGCGCCAAACCCAAGCGCCCCTCGTCTCCCTGCGCCTCCTCCTGCCCCACGGCGCCGCCAGCGACCCCACCGGCAAGGCCGGGGTGACCTCGCTCATGGCCGACATGCTCGACGAGGGCGCGGGGAGCCGGGACGCCCTGGCGCTGGGCGAGGCCTTCCAGCGCCTGGCCACCGACTACGACGTCTCGGTCTCCACGGACGACGTCACGCTGGGGCTGGACATGCTGGCCGACAAGCTGGAGCCGTCGCTGGGCCTCCTGGCGGACGTCGTCCGACGACCCAGGTTCCCCAAGGCCGAGTTCCAGCGCGTCAAGGCCCAAGCCCTCGCGGCGGCCCTGGCGCGCCAGGCCAGCGCGCGCGCCGTGCGCGGGGTCCTGGTGCGGCGGGCCGTGTTCGGCGAGGGCTACGCCGGCCACACGGTGAGCGGTGACCCCGCGACGCTCAAGAAGATCACGCTCCGCGACGTGCAGCGGCAGTACCGCGCCCTGGTGGCGCCCGCCGGGGCCATCGTGGTGGTCGTGGGGGACGTGGAGCGGGGGCGCGTGCGGCGCGCCCTGGCTGCGGCCTTCGGCGACTGGTCGGGGGCCCCCAGCGTGAAGACGGCGGCGCTCGCGCCCGCGCCCACCGAGCGGGCCATCTACCTCGTGGACTTCCCGGGTGCCTCCCAGTCGCAGATCGCCGTGGCGCGGCGGGCCGCGGGCTACGACGATCCCCGGCGCGCGGCGGCGACGCTGTTCGACTACGTGCTGGCCGGCGCTTTCACGAGCCGCGTGAACCTGAACCTGCGCGAAGACAAGGGCTACACCTATGGCGCCCGCGGCATGTTCTTGCGCTACCGCCAGGCGGGCATGTACGTCATCGGGGCGGGGGTGAAGACGGCCACGACGCTGGCCTCCCTGCGCGAGATCTTCAAGGAGATGCGCGCCATGGTGGGCCCGCGCCCCATCACGGCCAAGGAGTTCCAGGAGGCCAAGAGCGGTACGCTCCTGGGCTTCCCGGGCCGCTTCGAGACGCTCTCGGACGTGGCCGGTGAGGTCTCCGAGGTGGCCGCCGAGGGGCTGGGCTCCGACTGGCTCAGCCGCTGGCCCGCTGGGATCGCCGCCGTCACGGTGGACCAGGCCAACGCCGTGGCGGCAGAGGTGGCGCGCCCGGACGACTACGCCGTCATCGTCGCGGGTGACCGCGCGAAGATCGAGGCGGACCTCGAGAAGCTGGGCCTGCCCATCTACGTCTATGACGCCACGGGGCGCAGGCTCGACAAGTAAGGCCCAGCGCGCCCCGGCCGGAAGGGCCGGGCGCCAGCACAGGGTCAGGAGGGTGGGATCATGAAGGTCATCGTCGACGTGTCCATCGTGCCCCTGGGGGTGGGGCTGTCGCTGTCCAAGTACGTGGCCGAGTGCGAGCGGATCTTCGAGGAGGCGGGGCTTCAGCCCCGGATGCACGGCTACGGGACGAACCTGGAGGGCGAGTGGGGCGACGTGCTGGGCGCCATTCAGCGGTGCCACGAGCGCCTGCACGCCATGGGCGTGCCGCGCCTGAGCACGAACCTGCGGCTGGGCACGCGCACGGACAAGGCCCAGACCCTCGCCGACAAGATCGCCAGCGTGGAGAGCAAGCTGGCGGCGGAGGGCGCGCCCGGCGACGAGCCCCAGGAGCTGGTGTTCATCTGCCGGAAGACGTGCGCGACGTGCAAGAAGGCCGTGAAGCTCCTCCAGGAGCGTGGCGTCGCCTTCACCTATCGCGACTACGACAAGGAGCCGCTCAGCGTGGCCGAGCTGCGGGAGGTGCTCGGCAAGCTGGGGCTCGCGCCCAAGGACGTGCTCCGCAAGCGCGACAAGGCCTACAAGGCGCTGGGGCTCACGGGTGAGGAGCCCGATGACGTGCTCCTGGGCCACCTGGCGGCGAACCCCGGGCTCCTCCAGCGGCCCATCGCTGTGCGCGGCGACCGCGCCGTCTTGGGGCGGCCCGTGGACAAGCTCCTCGCGCTCGTGGAGCGGTGACGCGCCGTGCCTGAGCGGCACGGCCGGCCTTGGGCTTGGATGCCCCGGGCTTGGATGCCCTGGGCGCTGGCGCTGCTGGCGCTTCCGCGGTGCGTGACGCTCAACCGCCCGGCGTCCACGCGAGTCCGAATGGGCGGGCACTACGGGCGGCTGACGCACGTGGACGACGGCTGCAACCAGCACACGCGGCAGACCCACGAACTCGTGGGCGGCGCCTTGGCCGTGGAGCACGAGGAGCCCTCCGGCCTGGAGGCGGGGCTCACCCTGTCGGCCACGCGCGGAGCGCTCCGGTCCTCCACGGGCTTTGTACCCGCCCCCGGCGCGTCGCCGTATCGCGTCCTGGGTGCCAACCTGTGGGGCGGCTACGTCACACGCTACACCGCCTGGGATCTGGGGCTCTGGGGCCTCACCAGCCCCGAGTCCCAGGACGCCGGGATGCTCGTCCCCTGGCTCACGGTCCGCGCCGGGGACCTGACGTCGGTCTGGTTCGAGGGCGAGCTGGGGCCTCGGGATGGCCCCGTGGGGGCCTTCCTGCTCGCGGGAGGCGTGGGCGTCTCCCTCTTGGACGACGGCCTCCACCTGCGCCTCATGCTGGGGCAGGCGATGCGCCTCTACGTGGACCAGCGCCCGGCGGCGACGCTGGGGCTCGTCGTGGATGACCCCTGGGTCCAAGCGCGCCTGGACGTCCGCTGGGTGTCCCGCGACGGCTGGGGCGTGGCCTTCTTCACGGCCCTACCCGATCCGCCCGCCGCGGGCCTGTCGCTCTCGCTGGACCTCGACCGGCTGTGACGCACCGGGCGAGGCCCGCCAGCCGGCGGATCAGCCCTCGATGAGGGGGCGCTCGTCGCTGCCGTCCTCGGCCACGCAGCCGAAGGCGGTGTAGGGGTCCTCCAGCGCCTCGCGGAGCGCCCGGATCCCCCCGTTGGCCGTGAGCCCGTCGTCGATGCGCTCGTCGTAGGTGTAGCGGATGTGGAGCGTCTTCTGCACGGTCACGGCGCCGTCCACCACGACGGGCCGGTCCTCGATCTTGCCCACCATGATGAACAGCGGGCAGGTGCCCCACTCGTAGAGGTGGTGGAAGGCCGGCCGCATCCCGATGCTGCCCAGGTTGGCCACGAAGATGCTGGAGTAGAAGGGGTCGGGGCCCGTGAAGCTCAGCGGCAGCAGGTTGTGGTAGTCCAGCCACTTGAGGAGGCGCACGGAGACGTTCATGACGAAAC
The DNA here is from genome assembly GCA_964478315.1 of uncultured Myxococcales bacterium. GTDB lineage: Bacteria > Myxococcota_A > UBA9042 > PHBI01 > JAAZYN01 > CAYZID01. Next base: position 5,167 of record CAYZID010000212.1, read on the forward strand.
GCGGCATCTTGATGAAGAAGTCGAGCTCCTTGTCGGTGTAGGTCACGGCGTCCGAGCGCTCCACGCCGATCTTGTCCTCCACGCGGGCGACCAGCTCACGGAAGCTCTGGCCGTCGGGGACGTCGATCTTCACCGTGGCGATCTTGGCCTTCTCGTCCTTCTTCTTGCGCTTCATGCTGAAGGCGATCCACCGCCCCTTGCGCTGGTAGAGGCGACGCCCCACGACGAAGCGGTTCATGGAGGGCACCTTGGCGAGCCCGATGCCCGCCGCCGCGACGATGGTGTGGGTGATGTCCACGTGGTAGCGCTTGCGCACGTCCCCGAGGAAGCGAAGCAGCTCGTCGGCCTTCACGTAGTCGTCGAAGTAGACCAGCGACTCGTTCCGCGTGGGCATGAGGAACTGCATGATGCGCCGGTAGGGGTGGACGTCTCGCAGGTAGGTCCCGTCGGGGCGGGACGTCTTGTTGCTGATGACCACCCACAGGACGAACAGCACCGCGACCACGACCCAGAACACCGTCATCGTCTCCCTCCTTGGGCTCTCCCACGCGCGGGCAGCCGGGCGGTTCGCTGGGGCCCTGGCCCCACGCCCAACGGCACCATCATCCGGACCAGACCGCCACGCCTGGTCCGCACCTTCCGCCCATCGCCCGCCGCCGTCAAATCCCCCCCGCCGCCGCCCCTACCCGGGGACCGTCCGGGGACCTGTCGAGCCCGCCTGGCCCGCCCACCTGCCTGGCCCACGAGGCTGGCTCATCAATCTGGCTCGTGCCCCTCGACGACGACGATGTCCCAGCGCTCGGCCACGAGGTCCAGGACGCGCGACTCGGGCGCCTGGATGCCGTCGGCCCGCGCCGCCTCCAGCAGCGCGTCGTAGATCCGATCCCGCGCCTCTTGGCGCTGCACCGTCCCCAGAAAGGACACGAGCGCCTCCTCATCCTTGAGGTGCACGGCCTCCGCGCGCTGGAAGACGTCTCCGCCCAGCACGCGCGCCGCCTCGGTCAGCGTCATCCCTTCCTCGCGCGACACCTGCCCGTCCGCCGTCACCAGGGCCTTCAACAACACCGCGAACGCCACCTGCTCGGGCAACGTCAGTCCTTCCAAGTCCATCACACCCTCCTTCACACCCACACCATCACCGCCCCCGCCGGCCGCACCCGACCCGCGCGAGCTACGAACCGGAGAGCCCGCACCGCGCGCGACAGCGCCGCCAGTGCTCGTCCGCCCCCTCCGCGCCCTGGGGCACCACGCCGCGGGCGCACTGGGCCAGACAGCGCACGGCCTCGACGGGCAGCCCATCGCCATCGCCGGGCGCCAGCCCCCGGGCCACGTCGAGCGCCGCCACACCCCCAGGACCGCCGCGCCGCGCCACGAGGAAGCCGGAGTAGCCGTAGCGCTCCCACTCCTTGCCCCGCGTCTGCCAGAACCCGCACAGCCGCCCCGCCCCGCACGGCACGAACAGATAGCGCCGCCCGCTGCCCAGCCCGCGGTCTGCGCCCACATCCAGACGCGCGAGGATCGCCCGTGCGGGCCCGCCGCTCCCGGGCTGGGGCAGCCGCAACAGCCGCCCCGCCGCCCCATCCCGCGGCTTCTTCCCGTAGTCGTGGACGCGGTCGCCGTTGCAGGAGTCGATGTAGCCGCGCTTGGTCACCCAGACCTTGAAGGTGCACGAACCGTCCTCGGGGGACGCGGTGATCTCGAGATCGTAGTACCCGCGGGTCCCCAGGGCGCACGAGTAGCGCTCCCAGGCGTGCCCCACGAACGTCGCCAAGGCCCACCGCCCCACGAGCCCCTGAGCCTGGGCGTCGCAGGCCGTCGCGCCTCGGGCGGCCCGGGGCGCGGGGGCGGGCGTCGCAGGCGGAGGGGCCTGGCCCGCGCCGCGCGGCGCCTCCTCCGAGCGGCGCAGCACGTCCGGCGTGGCGTACGACAGAGCCAGCGCCCCCAAGGCCCCGCCCACCGCGACCAGCATCACCACCGGCAGCCACTTGCAGCAGCGGCGCGAACGGCTCCCGCCAGAGGCCACGGGCGGGCGCAAGGGGAGGCGCTCCGGGCCATCGTCCACGCACGCCGCGTCCGCCAAGGGGGGCGCCTCGCCGTCGTGGGCCAAGACCCAACGCCGGTGGCGCAGGTAGCCCAGGATGAGGAGCGCCACGACGTCCCGCGAGAGGTCCAGCGCGTCCACGCGCCCCCGGACGAGGGACACCGTCGCGCCGTGCGCCTGCTCGTTCCGAGCGTGGGTGACCGCCCAGTAGACGCCGCGCGTCACGGTGTCGATGTCCGCGTCCCCGGAGCCACCGCGAGGCTCATAGGCGTCCCGAATGGCCTCGAGCTGCCGCGCCCGCCGGGCTTCGTCGGAACCGCCCAACCTCTTGTCCCAGGGGACCACGCCGCCGCACTCGTGGAGGAGCCGGACGTCGTTCTTGGGCGCGCCCTCGCCCAAGACCCGCCGGGACCGCGCCGCCCACTGGCGAAACAGGGGCTCGGCGGCCATCCACACCGCCGCCACGTCCTCGGTCGTCCGCGGCCCGTGGTGCGCACCGTGCCCCGGCACGAGGGCGTCCAGGAGCCGCAAGAACCGCTCGCGTCCCAGCCCCCGGGCGTCCTCCAACAGCGAGGCCAGGCCCTCCCGAGGGCTCACGTCCATCTCCCGCAACGCCAGGCGCCCCAGCTTCCCCAGCGGCCACCGGTCCGCAACCTCCAAGAAGGCCTGGAGGCGGGCGTGGTCGCGCCCCGCCCAGTCGCGCACCCACGTCCACCAGGTGGTCGTTCGCCCCATCGTCCGCTGCGCCTCCCGTCCCCATCTGCCGCGCCGTGTGGCGTACGGCGCGCCGCACCAGCCGGCCGCCGCGCTCGTGAGGCGGAGTGTAGTGCGCCGGCCCCCGCGTGCCCAGGCCCCCCCCGCCGGAAAGGGCGGGGGAGCGCAGCATGGGCGATTTCGCCCAACGCCGGCCTGCGCCCGGGGGAGACGGGGACGAGAACTGGGCGTTGACCGGGCTCCCCTAGCCTCCTATTGTCGCTCGGCTTTGGCGCCGGGCCGCGAGGGCCGCGAGGCCCCCGCCGGCGACGGTACGGCCACGGCGCAGGCTGCCGACGACGAGCCCACCGGAGGGAGAGCCCATGGCGAGCGAGCTGGTCCACGAGTTCACCGACGACAACTTCGACCGCGAGGTCCTCCAGAGCGACATCCCCGTCCTGGTGGACTTCTGGGCCGAGTGGTGCGGCCCGTGCCGGATGATCGGCCCCATCGTCGAGGAGCTGGCCGCCGAGTACCAGGGCCGCCTCAAGGTGGGCAAGGTGGACACGGACAGCAACCAGCAGCGCGCCGCCGCCCTGGGCGTGTCTTCCATCCCCGCGGTCTTCCTGTTCAAGGGCGGGCAAGTGGTGGAGCGCGTCATCGGGGCGCGCCCCAAGCGGAAGTTCGTCAAGGTCATCGAGCCCCACCTGTAGGCCGCCCGCTCCAACGAGGCGCGCACATCGGCGCCCCCCCCACGCTGGGCCTCGGGCCTCGCGTGGGCTTCCCCATCGCGTGAGGCCCCCATGGTCCCCGCCCTCCTCAGCGTCGCCACCCTCGGGTTCGCGGTCGCCTCCGTCGTCTATCTGCTCTGGGTGCTCGCCTACCGGCCCGCGCTGCGCCGGGCGGGCGGCCTCGCCACCGCGGTGGGAACCCTCGCCCTCACCGCCGGCACGGTCGCCGAGCTCACCGCGACGCCGACCCCCACCCTCCCCGTGACCGGGCGCGTCGTCCTGGTCATCCTGCTCGGGGTGACCGTGGCCTTCCTGGTGGCCCGTCTCCTCCGCGACGTGCCCCTGCTGGGGCCCGCCCTGGCCCCCATCGCCACCGTGGTCTCCTTCGCCCTCGCCTGGCGCGGGGCCTTCCCCCTGCCCCCCCCCGCGGCCCACACCATGGGCGCCGTGACCGTGCTCCACATCAGCGTGACCATCGTGGGCTTCCTGCTGTTCGTCCCCGCCTACGTGCTGTCCGTCCTGTTCCTCCACCAGGAGCACAAGCTCAAGGTCAAGAAGCACCCCCAGGGGCGCCTCCCGAGTCTCCTGAGCCTGGAGCAGAACGCCTGGCGTCTGCTCTTCGTGGGCTTCCCCCTCTACTCCTTGGGCATCTTCCTGGGGGCCCTGTGGCAGGGCTCGCTCGAGCGCGGCGCCATCCGCCCCGAGCACGTGCTCTCGCTGACCGCGTGGCTCCTCTACGGCTACGCCATCGTCCAGCGCCTGCGCACGGGCTGGCGAGGCAAGCGGGCGGCCCTCCTCCTCATCGGCGCCTTCGTGTCCACGCTGGGCGCCGTCCTCCTGTACATGGTGCGCTGACCCATGGTCCGCCTCCTGGTCACGGGCGTGAGCTACAAGAGCGCCCCGCTGGACGTCCGCGAAGCCTTCGCCGCCTCCGGCGACGCGCTGACGGCCCTCGTGGAGCGTCTGGGCGCAGCCCCAGAGGTGGCCGAGGTGATGCTGCTGTCCACGTGCAACCGCGTGGAGCTCTACGTGGTGCCGTGCGACGGCACGGCCGACGACGCCTCCGCCGGGCGCGCCCTCACGGAGCGCCTGTTCGCGCGGGATCGCGGTCTGGACCCGGCGCTGCTCCGCAAACACGGCTACTTCGAGGCGGGCATGCCGGCCGTGCGCCACCTCCTCCGGGTCACGGCCAGCCTGGACTCCATGGTCGTGGGCGAGCCCCAGATCCAAGGCCAGGTCAAGGAGGCCGCTCGCGTGGCCCGCCAAGTGGGGACCCTGGGCCCCGTCTTGGAGCAGCTCCTCCAGCGCGCCTTCCGAACCGCGAAGGCCGTGCGCACCCAGACCGCCATCGCCGAACAGCGCGTCTCCATCGCCTCGGTGGCCGTGGACCTGGCGCGGCGTATCTTCGTCAAGATCTCCAACCTCAAGGTCCTCCTCGTGGGCGCCGGCGAGATGGGAGAGGCCACCGCGCGCTCCCTCGCGAGCGCCGGCGCCGCCCGGGTCTACATCTGCAACCGCTCCCGGGACCGAGCCCTGCGACTGGCCGAGGAGCACGGCTGGCGCGCCCGGGGCTTCGACGAGCTGGAGGAGCTCCTCGCCGAGGCGGACATCGTCCTCACCTCCACGGGCGCCACGCAGCCCATCATCACCCCCAAGCTCATCAAGCGCGTCATCCGCGCCCGGAAGTACCGCCCGCTGTTCTTCGTGGACATCGCCGTCCCGCGCGACGTGGACCCCGCCGTGGGCCGCATGGACACGGTCTACCTCTACAACGTGGACGACCTGGAGTCCGTGAGCCGCGAGAACCTCCGCGCCCGGCAGCGAGAGGCCGTTGTCGCCGAAGGCCTGGTGGAGCGCGAGCTCGCGGAGTTGGGCCAGTGGTTCCGGCTCCTGGAGGTGACCCCGACGCTCGCGGCCATCCGCGAGCGCGCCGACGAGGTGGCCGCCTACGAGCTGGATCGCTCCCTGTCCGGGCGCTTGCGCCACCTCCCCAGCGAGGACCGCGAGGCCGTGGCCGTGGCCCTCCGCGCCGCCATGACGCGCCTGCTCCACCCCACCATGGAGGCCCTGCGCGCCAGCGCCCAGGGCGAGGCCCCCGCGTCCCTCGTCCCCGCCGCCCGGCGCCTCCTGGGCCTGGAGGGCTTCACGCCCCGCGAAGTGCGCAACCGAGCGCGCCGCCCCAACCCGGCCCCGGCCCCCGAC
>CAYZID010000213.1:0-10818 GCA_964478315.1 uncultured Myxococcales bacterium
CCCACACGCGGGATCCAAAGCCGAATCCCAGAGTAGGTGGCGGATCTGGGGCCTCGCCCCCGTCTTGACGGCCCGGGAGGGCTCGACTACGGAGGAACCATCTTGCGCCACCAGCCCCGCGCTGGTGGGCTGCGCCCGGGAGCGGCCCATGCAACCAGAAGCGCCCTTCGACCCCACGATCGCGACGCTGGGACCGCGCACCCTCGCGTCCCCCCTGCCCTACACGCGCTTCGTGGCGGACGACGCCAAGGTCCTCTACAACGACGACCCGGCCCAAGTGCTGTCGTGCGTCCAGGCGGGTCGGACGCCCGTCGCTTTCGAGCTCGCCGGGCCCCGCGAGCGCGTCTTCTTCGACAGCCGCAACACCAAGGCGGCCATCGTCACGTGTGGCGGCCTGTGTCCTGGCCTCAACGACGTCATCCGCGCCATCGTGCACGAGCTCTACTTCATGTACGGGGTCCGCAACATCCGGGGCGTGCGCTACGGCTACGCCGGCCTGAACCCGGCCATGGGCCACGCCATGCTGGAGCTCACCCCCGAGCGCATCCACGGCATCAACGAGGACGGCGGGACCTTCCTGGGTTCCTCCCGAGGGCCCCAGCCCGTGGACGTCATGGTGGACACCCTCGTGCGCGAGGACATCCGCGCGCTGTTCGTCATCGGAGGGGACGGCACGCTCAAGGGAGCCCGCGCCATCTTCGAGGAGATCACACGCCGGGACCTCCGCATCAGCGTCATCGGGGTCCCCAAGACCATCGACAACGACATCCACATGGTGTCGCGCACGTTCGGCTTCCTCACCGCCGTCTCCAAGGCCGTGGAGTCGCTCCGCTGCGCGCACGTGGAGGCCACGGGGGCGCAGCGCGGCGTGGGGATCGTCAAGCTCATGGGCCGCCGCTCGGGCTTCGTGGCGGCGAACGCCGCGCTCGCGGAGGGGGACGCCAACTTCGTGCTCGTCCCCGAGGTCCCCTTCGAGCTGGACGGTCCCAAGGGGCTGTTGGCTGCGCTGGAGCGGCGCCTGGATGCCCGGGGCCACGCCCTCATCGTCGTCGCCGAGGGGGCCGGCCAGGACCTCTTCGACGAGGCCGCCCCCAGGACGGCGGGCGGCGTGGACGCCTCGGGGAACCGCAAGCTCCGGGACATCGGCGTGCTCCTCAAGACCCGGGTCACCGAGCACTTCGAGGCCCTGGGCAAGCCCGCCACGGTGAAGTACATCGACCCCAGCTATATCATCCGCTCGGTCCCGGCCGACGCCAACGATCGGCTGTTCTGCACCTTCCTGGGCCAGAACGCCGTGCACGCCGCCATGGCGGGGAAGTCCGGCATGGTGGTGAGCCGCTGGAACGGCCGCTTCGTGCACATGCCGCTGGAGCTCGCCACGCGCGCCCGGCGCCGCATCGACCCCGACGGCGCCCTGTGGCGCGCCGTCCTCGAGGCCACCGGGCAGCCCGACCGCATGGTCAACGACTGAGGGGCCGACGAGCGACCCCAGCCCCCCCTGCCTGGCCCGCTCAGCGGATGGGCGTGGCCTGGCTCGCGCGGGTCATCTTGAGGCGCAGCATGCAGTCCAGCGAGTCGGCCGCGAAGGCGCGCTGGTAGTCGAACTTCACCGCGGGGTTCGGATCGGCGGCGTGGAGCTTGGGCGCCTTGCCGTCCTTCTCGGCGCAGGCGGCCACGCGCGCGGCCCACTGGGCGTTCACGGCGGACGGCTTGGACTCGATGGGCGCCAGGTGGTGCGAGAGGTTCTCCTCCCGGAAGCCCAGGGGCATCTTCCCGCCGAACTCCGGCGGCACGGACACGTCCGGGTGCACACCCACGACCTGGAGGGTGGTCCCTAGCGGCCCGTAGTAGCGGGCGACGGTGAGCTTCACGTAGTAGGCGTCGGCCCGCCGTGGGGAGAACAGCGTCTGCACGCTCGCCTTGCCGAAGGTCCGGTCGCCCATGATGAGGGCGCGCCCGTTGTCCTGGAGGGCCGAGGCGACGATCTCGGCGGCGGACGCGGACCCGTCGTTCACGAGCACGACGACGGGGAACTCCCAGGTCCCCCCGGGTGTCGCGCGGTGGACCTCGTCCTCTCCGCCCCGGCTGCGGACGCTGACGATGATGCCGTCGTCCAGGAAGCGGTCGGCGACCCGGATCCCCTGCTGGAGGAGGCCCCCCGTGTTGTTGCGGAGGTCCAAGATGAGGCCGCGCAGGTGGCCGCTCTTGGTCTGGCGCTCCAGCTCGGCCACGTGGCGGGCGAGCTCATCGTCGGTGGTGTCGATGAAGCCCGTGACCTTGATCCAGCCGATGTCCTCGTAGTCCTTGAGGAGGTGCCCGGAGACGTTCTTGATGTCGATGTGCGAGCGCGTGATGCGGATGTCCAGGGGCTTGGGGTGGCCCTCTCGGACGACGGTGAGGACGACGACGGTGCCCTTGGGGCCGCGGATGCGCTTGACGACCTTGGAGAGGAGCTCTCCCTTGATGCTCTTGCCGTCCACCGCGCGGATCTCGTCGCCAGCCCGGAGGCCCGCCTTGACCGCGGGCTGCCCCTCGATGGGGCTCTCCACGACCGTGTAGTCACTGCCCGGCCGCCGGGTGAGGATGGCCCCGATGCCCTCGAAGCTCGCGTCGGCCGTCTCGCGCATGGAGTCTTCCCACGCCGCCTTGGGCAGGAGCGCGGAGTGGGGGTCGAGGCTGTAGAGATACCCCTGGGCCGCAGCCACCCAGGCGCGTTTCATGCTCCAATCCTCGTTCTTCTTGCCCAAGTGCCCGGCGCAGAAGCTCATGACGCGCTCGAAGTCCGCCTCGGTGAAGGCCGCCTCCTTCCACGTCTTGTCGAGCAGGCGCGTGCGCTGCTGGTACTTCTCGCGGCGCTTGCGGATCTCCTCGTCCGTGAGGCGTCGCCCATCATCATCGTCCTTGGGCTTCGTCTCGGTGAGCAGGACGAACTTGTCCCCCGGGCGCAGCCGCGTGACCTTGCCGTCCAGCAACCCCTCCTCGTCCGGGTTGCCCTTGCGGATCTTGTAGAACGCCTCGGGTACCAGCAGATAGCCCCCATCCTCGTCCGACGCCAGGGCGAAGCTCGCCGCCTGCGCCAGCGCCCGCGCCTCGTCGTAGTGCGCGTCGATGTAGCGCTCGCGCACGAACTCCCGGACCTCCTCGAAGTTGGTCCGCCCGAACGCGATGGGGCGCCAATAGTCCTTGGGCTCATCCTCGTCGTCGTCCGCCGCCAGCCCCAGCCCGCCGGCCCCGCCGGTGACGGGCACGCCCACGCGGTTCGGCGCGCCGGGGAGGCCGTCGCCCCCCGCAGCCCACAGCACCAGCCCCTCCGCGCTGGAGGACGCGCCCGCTCCCGCCACCTGAGCCGGCTCTGCGCTCGGCTGGCAGCCGAGGTGCGCGAGGAGGAGCGAGGCGACGGCGCCCGCGAGGGCCACGGGGAGGCGGTGTTGTCTCATGGACGACCTTCTAGGCAGGTGGCGCCGGCGCGCCTTCCAACGGACCCGATGGTCCAACGCGTTGTTCGAACCAAGCCCTGAGCTCCACGGGTGCCCGGGCACAGCCAGGTCGAGGATAGTGGCGAGCGCCCCAGGCGACAAGGCTCAGAGCACGCAACACGCGACCAGACCGTTCGCTTCCGCGACGCACGCCAGAGCGCCCCCGCGCCCCAACGCGGAGTGCCTCAGCCGGTGTGCCCGAACCCGCCCGCGCCGCGCGCAGTCGCGTCTAGCTCCTCCACCAGCTCCACGCGCGCACGCGCCACGGGAGCCACCACGAGCTGGGCGATGCGCGCCCCGCGCTCCACGACGAAGGGGGCGTCCCCCAGGTTCACCAGGAGCACGCCCAGCTCGCCGCGGTAGTCGCTGTCCACGGTGCCGGGCGCGTTCGCGACGGTGACGCCGTGCCGCAACGCCAGGCCGCTGCGAGGCCGCACCTGAAGCTCGAAACCCCGAGGCACGGCCACGCTCAGCCCCGTGGGGATCAGCGCGCGCGCTCGGGGTCTCAGGGTGACGGGCTCCGCCACCGCCGCCACGACGTCCATGCCCGCCGCTCCCTCGGTCATGTACCGGGGGAGCGGCAGGTCGGCGTCGCGCTCGGGGTGGAGCCGCCGCACCGGGAGCATCACGCGGGTCCCGCCGGGGTCCGAAACCTCGCTGGGATCCGCGCGCCCGGACATGGCCTCAGGAGCCCTGCTCGGCCAGGGCCTGGACGCGAGAGAGCTTGATCTTGCCCTGCCGATCGATGCCGATGACCTTCACCAGCACCTCGTCGCCCTCCTTGACCACGTCCTCCGTCCGGCGGACGCGCCCCTCGGCGAGCTCGGAGATGTGGCACAGCCCGTCGGTGCCGGGCTTGATGGTCACGAAGGCACCAAAGTCCGTGGTCCGGGCCACCTTGCCCAGGTAGATCCTGCCCACCTCGGGCTCCTCCGTGTAGCTGCGGATGAGCTCGATGGCCTTGACCGCGCTCTCGCCGTCCACGGCGGCCACGTCGACCTTGCCGTCGTCGGTGACGTCGATCTCCACACCCGTCTCGGCGATGATCCCGCGGATGTGCTTGCCACCCGGCCCGATGAGGTCGCGGATGCGCTCGGGGTCGATGAGGACCGTGAAGATGCGCGGCGCGTGCTCGGCGAGGTCGTCCACGGCGTCGCTGATGGTCTTGGCCATCTCCCCGAGGATGTGCAGCCGCCCCTCACGCGCCTGCGTGAGCGCCTTGCGCAGCACGTCCCAGGACAGCGACTCGATCTTGATGTCCATCTGGAGCGCGGTGATGCCGTCCGCCGTCCCCACGACCTTGAAGTCCATGTCGCCCAGGTGGTCCTCATCACCGAGGATGTCCGTGAGCACCGCGGTGCGCTCGCCGTCGCTCACGAGGCCCATGGCGATGCCCGCCACCGGCGCCGAGATGGGCACACCGGCGGACATGAGGGCCATGGACGTGCCGCACACGGTCGCCATGGAGGAGGAGCCGTTGGACTCCAGGATCTCCGAGACGCACCGGATGGTGTACGGGAAGTCCTCGCGCTCGGGGATGACCGGCAGCAGCCCGCGGCGCGCCAGCGTCCCGTGGCCGATCTCGCGGCGCCCTGGACTGCGGAGCATGCGAACCTCGCCCACCGAGTAGGCGGGGAAGTTGTAGTGCAGGAGGAACCGCTGGGACGACTCGCCCGCGAGCCCGTCCACGCGCTGCTCGTCCTTGCGCGTCCCGAAGGTCACGGTGACCAGCGCCTGCGTCTCGCCGCGGGTGAACAGCGCGGAGCCGTGCGTCCGGGGCAGCACGCCGACCTCGGTGGCGATCTCGCGCACGTCCGTCAGCCCACGCCCATCGATGCGGCGTCCCTCGGCGAGGATGCCCTCGCGAACGATCTCAGCCTTGAGATCCTTGACGATCCCCTTGATCTCCTTGGCGCGGTCGGCGAACTCCTCACCGAGCTCCTCCAGCACCTTGGGCGTCACCGCGTCGATGGCGGCGTAGCGCTCAAGCTTCGCCGGGATGTAGGAAGCCTCCTCGACGAGAGGCCGCGCGATGGCGGCCACGCGCTCCACGAACGCCTCATCCTTGGGCGCGGGGGTCCAGGGGGTCTTGGGCTTGCCGGCCTGCTCCTTGAGGCGCGCGATGGCCTCGAACACGGGCTTCATGGCCTCGTGCCCCTGGCGCAAGGCCTCGACGACCTCGTCCTCGCTCATCCCACCCGCGGACCCCTCCACCATGACGAGCCCATCGGGGCGCGCGGCGAGGAGCAGGTCCACGCTGCTGTCCTCCATCTGGAGGCCGGTGGGGCACATGACCAGCTCACCATCCACCTTGCCCACGCGGGCGGCGGCGATGGGGCCGTGCCAGGGGATCTGGCTGATGGTCAGCGCCGCGCTGGCCCCGATGAGGGCGCACAGCTCGGGGTCGCCGATGTGGTCCACCGACAGGACCGTCGCCACGATCTGAACCTCGTGATCGAAGCCCTCGGGGAACAGCGGCCGGATGGGGCGGTCGATGAGGCGGCTCGTGAGGGTCGCGTGCTCGGTAGGCCGCCCCTCCCGCTTGAAGAAGCCGCCGGGCATCTTGCCCGCGGCGTAGGTCTTCTCCACGTAGTCGCAGACCAACGGGAAGAAGCTCATCCCGGGGCGCGGCGCGCCGGTGGTGCCGGCGGTGACGAGCACGACGGTGTCGGCGTGGCGCACGAGGACGGCGCCCGCGGCCTGCTTGGCCAGGCGTCCCGTCTCCAGGGTCAGGGTCTTGCCGCCGAACTCGACGGTCTCGGTCACGATCTTCTTGAACAATGCCATTTCTCGGCTCCTCTTGGGGTCAGTGGCCTGCGGGGGCTGCCAGCGCTCCGAGACGTCTGGCCGGTGCAAGACGCACCACGGCCCTACGCGTGAGCGGCGCGTCCAGACCGCCGTGGCGGCCCGAACGCGGGCACAGCGTCTCCGCGGGCAGGCTTACTTGCGGATGCCGAGCGCGGCGATGAGCGTCCTGTACTGCTCGACGCTGTTGCGCTTGACGTAGTTCAGGAGGCGGCGACGCTGGCCGACGAGCTTGAGCAAGCCCCGCCGGGAGTGGTGATCGTGCTTGTGCACCTTCATGTGCTCGGTGAGCTGCTTGATGCGCTCGGTGAGGAGCGCGATCTGCACCTCCGAGTTCCCGGTGTCACGCTCGGACTTGCCGAACTTGGCCACCAGCTCCGCCTTCTGTGCGGGGGTCATCGCCATGGGCGCTTACTCCTGATTCTCTCGGGTTTCCTTCCGTTTTCAACCGCGCGGGACCCTATATGCGGCCCCGCGCCCGTGTCAACCCCGCGTTCGCGGCGGGATGTTCATGAGCCGTCGCCAGGGGACTCCGAGGCCACACGAAAACCGCGGGCCACGGCGAACGAGCCGGCGGCGCTGCGCTCCAGCAAGGCCAGCGGGCGGCCTTCGGGTCCCAGGGCGATGACGCGCGGGCCGGTCACGTCCAGGGCCACGGTCCGCCCGTGAAAGACATCCTCGGCGGCCGCGGGATCGAGCCGCACCGCCTCGATCCCCCGCGCGGCATCGGGGATGGAAAGCACGGACGCCGCGGTCACGTCCTCGGGGGCCACGGCCTCGTCCAAAGAGAAGGCCCCGACGCGGGTCCGGACGAGCGCGGCGAGGTGCGCCCGCGTCCCCAGCGCCAGGCCGAGATCGCGCGCGAACGACCGCACGTAGTACCCGGGCCCGGTGTGCACCTCCAACTGGATCCGCGCGCGGCGGGGGTCCACCGCGCGCACGCTGACCCCGTGGCACACCACCGGCCGCGGCGCCACCTCGACCTCCTCGCCCGCGCGGGCGCGGCTCATGAGAGTCCGCCCCCCTCGCTTGAGGGCCGAGTAGATGGGCGGCACCTGCTCCACCTGACCCACGAACCCCTGGATCACCCGCCGAAGGTGCCCGAGATCCAGCGCCTCCGGCGGCACATCCGCCTCCGCCAGCGGCTCCCCCTGGGCGTCATCCGTCGTGGTCTGAAGGCCCAGCGCGACGTCCGCGACGTAGACCTTGTCGTGGTCCACCATCCAGGCGGCCAGCTTGGTCGCCTCCCCCAGCAGGACCAAGAGGACGCCGCTCGCGGCGGGATCCAGGGTCCCCGCATGGCCCGCGCGCTCGGCGCCCACCGCCCGCTGGACGGCCCGCATGACCGAGAAGCTCGTGGGGCCCATGGGCTTGTGCACCACCACGAGGCCGTGGGGGCCCGTGCCTCGCCGACGCCTACCCACGCGGCGCCCCCGCGGCCAGCGCCTCGCGGCCAGCGCGCCCGGTCGCCCCCACGCCCATCGCTACTCGGACTCGTCGGCCCCTCGTGGGGCTGGGGGCGCCGAGGAGTGGTCCTCCGCGGGCGGCTCCAGGTGGAGGCCGGCGAGGATCTCCTCGACCCGCCGCCCGGTCTCCACCGACCGGTCGTAGCGGAAGCGCAGCTCGGGCACCTGGCGGGCCCGGATGGAGTCCGCCACCCGGCCGCGGAGGAAGCCCGCGGCGCGGCCCAGCGCCGCCTCCACGTCCGCCTGCTGGTCCGGGTCGGCCAAGTAGTAGAAGACGCGGGCCACCGACAGGTCGCGCGTGACCTCCACGTCGGTGACGACGACCTCGCGCAGGAGCTCCTCGCGCGTACCCTGGAGGAGCGCCAGGGCCAGCGCCTCCTTCACCTGCCGGTTGAGCCGGTCGGTGCGGTGAAAGGCTCGGCGCGCCATCAGCCCTCTTCCAGCTCCAGCTTCTGCGCGATCTCGAGGAGCTCGTAGGCCTCGATCTCATCGCCGATCTTGATGTCGTTGTAGCGCGCCAGCTTGGCGCCACACTCGTGGCCGCGCTCCACCTCGGAGACGTCGTTCTTGAAGCGACGCAGCGTCTCGATGGTCGTGTCGGTGATGACCACGCCGTCTCGGATGAGGCGCGCCTTGCCGCCGCGCACCAGGCGCCCCTGGAGCACGGCACAACCAGCGATGGTGCCCACCTTGGGGATCGTAAAGGTCTCGCGCACGGCCGCGCGGCCCACGGTCTTCTCCTCGATGGTGGGCGACAGGAGCCCCTCCATGGCCGCCTTCACGTCGTCCACGGCCTCGTAGATGACGGAGTAGAGCTTGATGTCTACCCCCTCCTGCTCGGCCATGGCCTTGGCGTTCTTCTCGGGGCGCACGTTGAAGCCGATGACGATGGCGTTGGAGGCGCTCGCCAGGTTGATGTCCGTCTCGCTGATGGCGCCCACGCCCGAGTGGATGATGCGGACCTCCAACTCCGGGTGCTTGAGCTTGCCGAAGGCGGTCCGCAGGGCTTCGAGGGAGCCCTGGACATCGGACTTGATGATGAGCGCGAGCTGCTTGATCTCGCCCGCCTCCATCTGGCTGAACAGGTCGTCCAGGGACACGCGCTTCCGCTCGTCCGCCAGGCGCTTCTGCCGCTCCTTGTCCTCGAGGTGACTGACGATGTGACGCGCCTCGCGCTCGTCCTTGACCACGAAGAGGCGCTCGGAGGGCTGGGGCACCTGGTCGAGCCCCAGGATCTCCACCGGCGTGGCCGGCCCGGCGCTCTTGACCTGCTTGCCCTTGTCGTCCATGAGGGCGCGCACGCGCCCGCTCGCCTTGCCCGCCACCACGATGTCGCCGCGGCGCAGGGTGCCCTGGTTCACGAGGACCGTAGCCACGGGCCCGCGGCCTCGACTCAGCTCCGCCTCGATGACCACGCCCTGGGCGGGCGCGTCCACCACGGCCGTGAGCTCCAGCATGTCCGCCTGGAGCGCGATGGCCTCCAGGAGATCCGACACGCCCTGGCCCGTCTTGGCCGAGATGTCCACGAACTGGGTGTCTCCACCCCACTCCTCGGGCACGAGCCCGTGCTCGGTCATGTTCTGACGCACCCGCTCCGGGTTCGCATCCGGGCGGTCGATCTTGTTCACCGCCACGACGATGGGCACGCCCGCCGCCTTGGCGTGGTTGATGGCCTCCACCGTCTGGGGCATCACGCCGTCGTCGGCCGCCACGATGAGGACCACGATGTCGGTGACCTCGGCGCCACGCGCCCGCATCTCGGTGAAGGCGGCGTGCCCTGGCGTGTCCAGGAAGACGAGCTGGCGCTTGTCCTTGCCGATCTTCACCGGGACCTTGTAGGCGCCGATGTGCTGGGTGATCCCGCCGGCCTCACCGGCCGCCACGCGCGCCTTGCGGATGTAGTCCAGCAGCGACGTCTTGCCGTGGTCCACGTGGCCCATGACCGTGACCACGGCGTCGCGGGGCACCCGCGTGGCCGTCTCCTCATCGATCTGCGGGATGTAGTTTTCGATGTCGAAAGCGACGTTCTCGACCGTGAACCCAAACTCCTGAGCCACCAGCGTCACGGTGTCCAAGTCCAGGACGTGGTTCACCGTGACCATCTCACCCATCTGCATGAGCACGCGGATGAGGGCGTTCGCCTTCACGGCGAGTTGGGCGGCGAGATCCCCCACCGTGATGGTCTCCTCGACCTTCACCACGCGCTTGGAGGCCTTGGGGATGGTGATCTCGGTCTGCGCGCCCACGGCCCGCTTCTTGCCACGCTTGCGCGAGCCCCTGCGGCCGCCGCGGTCGAACCGCCGGTCGTGGCTGGCGTCATAGGCGACGCGCCCACCCGGGCGGCGACGCCCCCGGCGACGGTCGTCCTTGCCCGATCCCGGTGGGCCCCCGGGAGCCCCGCCGGGCATGCCGGGCATGAAGGGCATGGGCCGCCCGCCGGGCGCGCCCGTACCCCGCGTCCCGGGGCGGACCCGCGACTGCGCGGCCCGCTGAGCCCGGCGCTCGGCCTCTTGAATGAGGCGCTGCCGCTGCTCGGGGTCGATCTGCCCGACCACGGTCGCCAGCTGCGCGCCGCGCGCAGGCTCCTTGCGCGCCGCAGCGTTCGCGTTGACCGCCTCGTGCTGCCCGTATTGCGTATCCGTCCGCGGCGCCGGCACCCCGGGCGGGGCGGGCGGGGCGGGCGCCGCCGCGGCTGCCGCCGCAGGGGCGGCCGGTGCGGGCTTGGCATCGGCCTCCGCGGCGGCGGGCGCGTCATCCGACGCGGGGGAGGCCGGCTCGGGCGCCGCGGCGACGGGCTCAGGCTCGGCGGCCGGGGCCTCGGCGGGCGTCGCCTCCTCACGGACAGGCGGGGCCTCTGCGGGTGCGTCATCCGCCTCGGGAGCCGCCGGCTCGGCCTTCGGGGCCGGCTCCGCCTTCGGGGCCGGTTCTTGCGAAGCGGGGCTCTCCGGTGCGGCCGCGGTCTCCTGCGACGCCTGACTCGGCTCGTCCCCGGGCCGAGAGGGCTCGGGGGCGGGGGGGGGCGGGGTGGGGTCGGGGGTGCGCGGGGCGGCGCGCTGGGCCGGGGTGGGGGG
>CAYZID010000214.1:0-10723 GCA_964478315.1 uncultured Myxococcales bacterium
GTGTCGGCCGCGGTGTCGGCCGCGGCGTCGGCCGCGGTGTCGGCCGCGGTGTCGGCCGCGGCGTCGGCCGCGGTGTCGGCCGCGGTGTCGGTCGCGGCGTCGGCCGCGGCGTCGGCCGCGGCGTCGGCCGCGGTGTCGGTCGCGGCGTCGGCCGCGGTGTCGGCCGCGGTGTCGGCCGCGGTGTCGGCCGCGGTGTCGGCCGCGGTGTCGGCGTCGGTCGCGGCGTCTCCCGTCACGGCGGCGTCAAGCGCGACGTCCGCGGATTGGGTGGGGCCCACGCTCCCGGCGCCGGGCGTGCCGCAGGCGGCGGCGAGCAGGGCGAGCGTGGCGACCAAGGTCGAGACACCGAGGGCGTGCGGCGCGGGGCGGCGCCGATGTGCTGCGAGACCCATGACTTCCCCTCCCTCGCCGCGGGTGAGGCGCGTCGCGGCGACGGGGGAGAGGATAGGTCAGCGCCGCCGCACGACACAAACGGCCTACGGGGTCTTGGGTGATTCCAAGGCGGGGGCGGCGGCGACCTCGGGGGCCTGGGGGATGGGGCCGAAGAAGGCGTCGGGGTCTTCGAAGGCGCGGTGCAGGACCTTGGACATGATGGCGGCGTGGGCGCCGTCGATGAACCGGTGGTCGAAGGTGGCGTTGACCTTCATCTGCTGGCGGACGACCACCTCGTCGCCCTCCACGACGGGGACCTTGGACACGGCGCCCAGGGCCAGGAGGATGGGCACGCGGGAGTAGGGGACGAGGGGCACGTAGGCCATGTCCAGGCCCAGCGAGCCGATGTTCGTGATCATCACCGAGCCGAAGGGGTCCCGCGCCAGCCCGGGCAGGGCCAGGTTGAGCGTGTAGCTCAGGAAGCTCACGATGCGCAGGAACCAGTGGGAGGCCCAGAAGGGGAGCCAGCGAAACAGCCCGCGCGTCTTCTCCAGGGCCTCGTCCTTGCGCGCGCGGACCTTGTTCACCTTGCCCTCGAACTCGGCGACGAGCGTGGGGAGGTCCTTGCTCTCCACGTCGTAGAGCGTGCACCCGGACAGATCGATCTCGTCGGAGCCCTCCTCGGTCATGGCGACCTGGAAGAAGACGCCGATGCGCTTGCGGCGGTAGGGGCGGTGAAAGCGCAGGATGGAGTTGGCGTCGGGGATCTTCTGCAAGGTGGCCGCGAAGGCCTTTGCCATGAGGTGGGAGACCGTCAGGCGGATGCCCGTGGCAGCCCGGAAGCGGGCGATGTAGTCCATGGCTCGGTCCATGGGCAGGGACATCGTGCCGTACACCGACGGGTCGTAGGCCGTGCGCCACGTGCCGATGGCGATCTTGCGGAAAGGCGGGACCTTGCGGACCTTCTCGAGCTCCAGGTTGGGCATGCTCTCCCCCTGCGTGGGTCGTGTGCGTGTGCGTCGGCGCGCGCACGGCCGGGTGCCCCGGACGCGCCCGCGCGGCGGTTCGTTCCCCCTGACGCGGCCAGAGTACCGAGTCCTGCGGCGACTGACGAGGCCGGGAGGTTGTGCGACGGGGGCGAGCCGCCCCCTCGGGGCGGGTCGTCAGAAGGGATACAGGAAGCCGAAGTGCAGCGTACTGGGGTCCTCCATGGCGCGGCAGGCGTAGCGGTCCTCGGGGCGCGCCGCGTCGTCGAGCCAGTAGCGGGCGCATCGCGGGCCGATGACCACGCCCCAATCCAGGCGGAAGGGGATCTGATCGCCCAGCAGATAG
Organism: uncultured Myxococcales bacterium; assembly: GCA_964478315.1. Taxonomy (GTDB): domain Bacteria; phylum Myxococcota_A; class UBA9042; order PHBI01; family JAAZYN01; genus CAYZID01. Next base: position 1,705 of record CAYZID010000214.1, read on the forward strand.
CGCAACCCCAACCCCACCGAGGCCCGCACCGACGCGGGGTAGAGCTCGGCGTGCGTGGCGGCGAGTGCGCCCATGTCGGTGAACAAGCCCAGCCACAGCCCGGCGCTCTCCAGCAGGGGCACGCGGAACTCCAAGCTCCCGTTCACGACGACGTTGCCGCCCGCGTCCAGGCGACTCCCCTCGGGGGGCTTGAAGAGCTGCCCCGCGTGGTCGTAGCGCCCCACGGCGTCGTCCGCAAAGCCGCGCATCCCGTTGTTCCCACCCAGCGTGTAGCGGTCCTTGGTGGGCAGCGGGTGCTCCTCGCTGGCGTCGCTGCCGCCGTAGTGAAGCATCCCGGCGATGATCATCCCGAAGGGCAGGCGCTGGGCGAAGCGCGCGGACGCCTCCCACTTCACGAAGTCGCGGAAGGTGGTCTGACCGCCGTCGAGCTCCGTGGAGCGGATGACCGACAGGGAGGTCCCCAGCGCGAAGCCGCGCGAGGGGTGCAGGGGGTTGTCCTGCTGGTCCCAACGCCAGCGCAGCGAGGCACGCACGAACCCGTCGTAGCAGCTCCCCGTGCGCACGCAGGCCTCGGCGCTGCTCTCCCCGGCGAGGGCCTTGGGGTTCTCCCAGAAGGGCAGGTGCTCCTCGGCGTCGGGCTCCTGGTAGCGCACGGCGCCCGCCTCGACCTGGGCCGCGACGATCATCTTGGGGAGGATGGGGAAGGTCGTGGTCGTGCCGGCGCTGAACTCCTGGAAGTCCTTGATGTAGGTGACGCGGTCCTCGAAGACGGCGCGCGCCGACAGCTCTAGGCGCAGATCGGTGTCCAGGAATCGCGGGAAGGTGTAGCGCGGCGTGAGGCGCAACAGCCGAAGGGGCGTGCGCGAGGAGAAACCATACTCCAGCGGCGCGCGGAACTCCTCGCCGCGCCCGAAGGCGTTGCTGTCCACGTACTCGCTCTCGGCCACCAGCAAGACATCGGGGATCGTGAGGTTCAGGGCGTGGGCGTACCCCAGGGTGGAGCGGTCGGCGGCGGCTACCGAATGCCCGATGAGGGAGCCCACGAGGGGGGGCACCGTGCCCAGGTTCGCGCGACGGATGTTGCGGAAGCCCGCGGCGAGGTCCAAGAACCGCGCGGGGGCCTCCTCCACGGTGATCACCAGGGCCACGCGGTCCCGGGGTGGGGTCTCGTCCAGGCCGATGGTGTCTACGCGCACGGCGTTGAAGATGCCCAAGTTGCGGAGCCTCCGCGTGGCCTCGGCGACGGCGGCGCGGCTGTAGGGAGCCCCCGCCGGCGGGAGGTCTCGCAGCAGCACGTGGGGGCTCGTGCGGAAGGCGCCGCGCCAGAAGACCTCGCCCACGGTGACGCGAGACCCCTCGTGGACGTGGAGCGTCAGCGCCACCCGGGGCGCCCGGACGTGCGCGGGGTCGCAGGGGGCGCCGTCGGGCAGGGCGCAGGTGACCTCCACGCGGGCGCTGTGGTAGCCGCGGTCGTGGTACCAGCGGGTGAGGGCGCGCACGTCGCGCTGGAGGAAGTAGGTCCCGAAGGGGCGCCCGGGGGCCAAGGTCATGCGCGCGCGCGCCTCGTCGTAAGGGAGGAGCGTGGGCCCGCCCCCGGGGTCCGCGCGGACGATCTCCAACGTGGAGACGCGGGTGCGCGGACCCTCCTCCAGGGGGATCTCCAGGTACACGCCCAGCTCCGAGCGCCGCTTCCGCACGCGGAAGCCGCGATCTCGGAAGCGATAGGTCCACACCTGCCAGGCGCCAGCGTCCTCCCGGGCGCGCCAGGGGCGCACGTCCTTGGCGTTCCCCTGGAGGAGATAGCGGAAGGCATAGAACCCGCGCTCGCGGTAGTAGTCGCGGACGGCCTTGAGGTCCGCGAAGAGCTGGGCGACGACGAGGTGGCCCGTGGCGTCCAAGAAGTCGTAGGTGCGCGTCTTCATGAGGGCGCGTAGGGCGTCGGCGGACACGGCGCGCCGCCCGGGCATGAGGATGGCCTGGATGCGGCGCTCGTAGTTGCGGGTGACGTAGTAGTCGATGGTGCCCAGGACCGGCTCGGTGGGCGGGCGTGGGTCAAGCGTGCGGTACTCCATGGAGACGTCGGCCAGGAGGAACCCGGCGGTCTCGAGCTGCCCCAGGATGGTGTCGATGCCCCGCGCGGCCTCCTGGCGGTCGAAGACGCCGGACTCGGCGAAGGGCAGGAGCGCGCGGTAACGCTCGAACGCGCCTAGTTGGAAAGGGGCCGACGCGCCGGGCGTGGGGTCGTCTCCCACGGGGTCGCGGAACCGGAAGCTCGGCTCGGCACGAGCGGCCTCCGCCTCGGCCGCCTCGCGCTCCCAGACGCGGAGCTGCCAGCAGGTGTCGGTGCGGACCTCCGCGCGCAGGACCAGGGGCTCGCCCTGGGCGGTGACGTGCGCGCGGGGAGACACGAAGCCGATGGAGCGGAACCAAGCCTCCAGCGCGCGCTCCATCTGGCGGCGGCGCCGGTCGGTGATGATGTCCCCCACCTGGGCGCCGAGCACGTCCTCGATGGTCTTGGGCGGGACCACGGGGCAGCGCAGGGGGCGCTGTTCGGCGGGCGGGATCGCCTGGACGTGTCGGGCGCGGATGGCGCGGATGCGGCGGCGGTGCCCCTCGTGGAGGGTGATGCGCACCGAGACGGTCGTGGGGGACGTGGCGTGCAGGGTGATCTCCGGCTCGCGGGCGAGGGGGATTCCCTCGCGCTGGTAGAGGCGCTTGAGGGAGCGCTTCTGCCGCTGCACGGTCTCGTCGTCCTCGGGGTGGTCGGGGGAGGCGTTGAGGATGCTCCCCGGGCGCAGGAACACGCGCTTGCGCACCTCGCTCGCGTGGAGGGCGCTCTGCCCCTCGATGTCCACGCGGTCCACGAAGTGGTTCGGGCACCCGTGGAGGGCCACCTCCACGCCGTCCTCCGCCGCGCGGCAGCTCGCGTAGACGTCATGGAAGTAGCCCGTCTCCCGAAGGCGCTCCAGCCCTCGGTCCAGCGTCTCGGCGGTCAAGGTCGCGCCCAGGAAGTCGGTGAGGGACGCGAGGCGCTGGCGGCGCTCCTGGTCCACGCACACCGAGGCGGGGCAGTCCACGAGGCGCACGCGGCGCACGGGGACCCGCAGGCAGGGGGCGCGGGCGGCGGCGCGGGTAGCGTCGTCGGCGCGGCACAGCGGGGCCGTGCCAGCGGCGCGGGCTGCGGGGGCCAGCGCGAGCAGGGCCAGCACCAGGGACAGGGGTGGGGCACGGAGGGCCAAGGGGTGCAGCGGGTCGCCGGGTCCGGGTTCAGTCCAAAGGGATGCGGTACTTGATGCGGGCCTCGTAGGTGTCCGCGGCAGTCGTGGAGGAGCCCGTGGTGCGGTCCACGCTGCCCTCCAGCACGATGGAGTCGGAGATGTGGAACTGGAAGCGCGCGTTGAGGCGGGTCGCGTTGCCCGCCTCCTGGATGGCGCGCGTCCGCAGGCGCAGATCGCGGCCGAAGCGCGTGATGACCTCGGTGTCCACGAAGCCCTCTTGGGTGAGGCCGAAGTTCACGGCGTCCACGAAGGGAGCGGCGAGCAAGGCGTTGAAGAAGCGCCCGATGTCCAGAGAGAACAGGTTGTCCTCCCGCGCCGCGACGTCCTCCGCGCGGGGCTTGCCCGTGAAGATGAGGCTCTGGAGATCGCCCTGGTCGAACCCGCCGGGGGTGCTGGAGAGCTGGATGTCCAGCTCATCGGGGAGGGTCCCCGTGATGGTGACCGTGATGACGACCTGCCTCTCCACGCTGCCTTCGTCGCTGTTGTTGACCCGCTCCAGGTACTCCACCTCCGTCTGGGCGGCCAGATCGATGCGAGGTCGCTCGGGGTCGCCGGAGAAGTCCAAGGTGCCTCGGACGACCTCGAACTCGCGCTGGAAGACCCGATACTGGATGCGTCCGCCGGGGAGAATGTCCACCCGGTTGAAGACCTGAGGGGCGCCTAGGGTGCCCCCCACGTGGACGTCCATGCGAGTGTCCAGCTCGGCGCTCCCCAGGGGGAAGGGGCTCCGCACGGCGAAGTTGGAGCCGCGGACGTCCACGTCCAGGAGCGTGTCGGCGAGCCAGGGCAGGCGCTCGGTGAGCGGGGCCGAGTAGCCGTCCACCTGGGCCCCCGTCGCCGCCCCGAAGGCCCGCGCGAACTGGTCGAAGCTCTTGTAATAGGTTCCCTCCACGATCCGCACCTGACCGGACACCGCCAGGTCGCGCCGCACGGGGTCCTGGAGGTCGCGCGCGCGGACGACGAGGTCGGGGCTCACCGTGACGTTGAACTCCCCGCGGCTCACGAAGGACAGATCCGTCCCCTCCACGTGGAGCGTGGCGTCCTGGGGCGCCAGGGAGTCGAAGGACAGCTCGCCCCAGACGCCGAAGGTCCCGTCGTCCAGCTCTCCGCTGAGGCGCCGCGCCCCCTCGCGGGGCAGGCTCACGAGCTGCTCCGCCGGCCCCCGTCCCCGCCGCAGCACCAGCTCCGCCCCGTCGTCCACGACGAAGGCCCGCCCGAAGTCGCGGGGGACCAGGCGCACGCCCACCGCGCGGGCCCGGCCTTGGATCACCGGAGCCGTGAGCGCCCCCGTGATGTGGAGGGCCGGCGGGCCGGGCGTGCCCAGGCAGGTGGGGAGGGTGGGGTCCCGGGTGTCGCCGGCCCCCACCACGAGGCTGCCCTCCAGAACGCTGAGCGCGTCGCTCACCGCGGGCGCCACGAGCTCGGCGCCCACGGCTCCGCTCAGGGCCACGTCCAGCGTGGGGTCCTCGTCCTCGTCCCCCAAGCGAAGGGTCCCGCAGAGGGTCATCTGCTGGCCCCCGGGCTGGCTCCAGGTGCTGGGGCGGGGCAGGCGCATCCCCTCCGAGTCCATCTCGAAGGCCACCGGGGAGGTCGCGGTGAGGCTCGTGCGCTCGTCGTAGAGCAGGGCGCGCGCCTGCCCCGCGGGCACGTCCACGCGGAGCGCCCAGGGCTCGGACGACGGCAGGGAGAGGCGCAGGGACGCGTGTCCGGGGGTCTCCAGCTCGAGCCCCGGGACGGCCAGGCTGGGGAGGAGGCGCTCGAAGACCCGGAGACGGTCGGCTTGGGCGGCGAGCTGCACGGACACCCCGCGCTCGCTCAGCGTGAGACGCCCCTCCTCCAGCGTCATGTCCGGGAAGCTCTCGGCCGGCGTGAGGACGGTCTCCCCCGCGCCCTCACCCCAGGTGAGCGTGAGCCCGGCGTCCCCGAGCTCCAGCGGGCCCACGCCGAAGTCGCGGACCTGGACGGTGCCCATGAGGCGTGGGTCGGCGAGGGGGCCCTCCGCGGTAACGTCGGCGGTGAGGTCGCCCCGGAGCGAGGCCCCAGCGCCCAACATCCGCACGGCCTCCAGGGGGAAGCCGTCAGCCTGGAGGCGGGCCTCCAGGCGGGCAGCGGCGGGCGCCCGGGCCCCCCGTGGTCCCCGCGCGCCTGGCTTGGACACGCCCACGCTCCCGCGCAGCGTGGGGCCTCCGCGGGGGCAGGCCGGCGCCGCCCCGGGACCGCACAGGGCCAGGGCGACGTTGCGCAGCCGCAGCCAGCGGTCCGTGGCCTCGAAGCTCGCCGTGAGCCGCCGCGCGCGCTCCCCACCGGCCCGGAGGTTGGTGACGTCGAGCTGGGCCCGGCCTTCGAGGGTCTCCAAGGGGCGCGTCGCGGCGCCGCGGAGCGCCGCCTTGCCCGGCAGGTGAACCCGCACGGTGCCACGCACGCCCCGGTCGGGGAGCAGCGCCGCCAGGGACAAATCTCGGACGTCCAGCCGCGTGATGGTGAAGGGCAGAGCGCGGTCCAGGTGGCTCACGCGGGTCCGCCACAGGCGCAGCTTGCCCGCAGCGATGAGGCTGCCCCAGCCGGTCTCCACGCGCACGTTGGCGGCGCTCAGGAGCCCGCGCGTGAGGTCGAGCGTGGCGCGCACCTCCCCCAAGGGCCGCCCCCCCAAGGCCGCCTCGCGCACGCGCAGCTCGGCGCGGATGGCCGGGTCCTCGGTCGTGCCCCCCACGCGGGCGTCTCGGAGCGCGAGGCGCCCCCCCACGCCGTGCACGCCCAGGGGACCCAAGAAGCGCGCCAGGTCCTCGACGCGCGCGGATCCCGTGAGGGACAGAGCCCCCGAGCCCAGGTCCACGGCGCCGTCCGCCACGGCCTCGTCGGCGCCGGAGCGCAGGCGCAAGCCTTCCAGGCGGAGCTGCTCGCGCAGGTGAAGGTCCAGGGGCCCCGTGGCGCGCCGTGCGGGGAGGTCCCGGGCCCAACGGACGCCGCCCTCCAGCCGGTAGCGCGGGGCCAGGGGGAGGCCCGGCGCCGTCCCCCAGGCCATGGTCAGCCCCTCGGTGTGGACGGCCAGCTCGGCGTCGCCAGCACCCTCGTCCCAGCTCGCCGCCACGGCGCACGTCCCGTTGAGCGCCCCGCGGAGCACCTGGCGCCAGAGGGCCGCGCCCGCCTCGGGGGCGTCGCCGTCCGCCGCTGCCAGGGATGGGAGGGCCAGGGCCTGGGCGGGGTCCACGTCCCGGAGGGCGACGGTGGCTTGGACCTCGCGGTTCATGGCCTCGGGGTTGAGCGCGCGGTCGAGTGAGGGACGGCTTCGGAGCGTGGCGTCGCGCACCTCGACGTGGCCGCCCAGGGCGTTGGCGGCGAGGTGGTGGAGGACGATGCGGTGGCTTGGGGAGGTGTGGGGGGCGCCTGTCGTGTTGGGCGCGCCGTCGGGCGCCACGTCGGGCGCCACGTCGAACGAGGCGTCGAGCTGGGTGAGGGAGGCGCCCGCGACCTGGAGCTCGGGGGAGCGCGCCGTGCCCTGGGCGGTGACGTGCCGCTCGAAGTCCGTGACCCCCTGGACGGTGAGGTCCAGGGGGCCGCGCGCTTGGCCGCCCGAGAGGTCCGCGAGGAGGGTCGAGGCTGGGCCTAGCTGGGCACGGGCCCAGGCCGAAAGAGCCAGCCGGTCCGGGTCCACGACCATCGTGCCGTGGGCCTGGAGTTGGCCGTCGTCGAGCGCGGCGGTGACCTGCTTGACCTTGAACCAGTCGCCGTGGAAGGCGTACCAGCGGATCTCCACGTGTCGGGCGACGGCCTCCACGGGTTCGAGCCGCCCGTCGGCCCGGAGGCTCGGCCCCAGCGCCAAGGTGACACGATCGACCGTGGCCCGAGGGACCGTGAAGACGGGCCAGGGGTCGAGCCCCGTGAGGCGGAAGTCCGAGAAAGCGTCCAGCCCCTCCACCCGGATGTCCAGGTCGCTGGTGTGGAGGTGGCCGTGGGCGCCGCGGACGACCACCTCGGCCACCTCGATGTCGAGGTTCACGGGGGGCCCGGGGGGCTCCGGGTGGGCGGGGTCGTCGGGGGCGACGAAGGCGCGCTCGATGTTGACGCCGGCCCCCTCGCCGGGGCGGACGTGGACGTTGACCCAAGGGCGGCTCACGCGCACGCGGTCCACGAGCAGGGTGATGGGCGCGTCGCTGCGGACGAGGGACTCCACGGCGGCGGCCAAGGTCCCCAGCATGTTCAGGTCCACGGACACGGCGGGAACGTGGAAGACGCGGCCCCCCCGCTCATCGAGGAGACGCACGTGGGCCGCGTCCACCTCCCAGGGGGTGGGGCCCCACTGGACCGTCGCCACGAGGAGCTGCCCCGGCAGGGCGTCGGCGAGGAGCTGCTCCAGGGAGGTGCGCACGAGGGTCGTCCCCGTGAGGAAGTAGAGCCCCACGAAGATCGCGAGGAGGATGAGGGCGCTGCGCGCGATGAAGTAGTAGGTCACGGCCAGCAAGGCCACGGCTACCTTCACCGGCAGCACGACCAGGCGCCGGATCCAGCGCCCCGCGCTCATGGGGTCCCCTCCCCGAGCGACCAGCGGCCGTCGCCTCCCCGGCGCACGAGGCGGTGTCCGGCGGCGTCCTCCAGGTGTCCGCCGGTCCACGAGGCGCGGGGGACGAGCCCCAGGGGAGCGCGGGCTCCTCGCGGGCGTGTGACGCTCCCGGCGAAGCGCAGCTCACCCGACAGAGGCGGCGTGAGGTGCGCTCCCCCGCTCGGGCCGTCCACGCCCAGGCGCTGGAGGGTCGCCGCGGCCAGGGCCCCGCGGAGCCCCGCGAGCCGGGCCGTCCCTTGGAAGCGCAGGCGCTTGCCGAGCAGCAGCTCCAGGCTCAGGGTCCCCGCGAGGGAGATCCGCCCGTCGGACGTCCGCAACGCGGCCTCATAGCGCCCTCCCGTGAGGCCGAGCGCCGCGTCGGCCTCACCCGAGAGCTCCGCCACACGGCCGGTGGGGAGGGTGAGGGCGCCCGCCCGGAGCGCCCGCACCGCCACGGTCGCGTCGCTGCCCACCCGCACCTCCACGCGACCCACGCGGGCGTCTTCGAGCGCGAGGGATTGGGGGCCCTGGAGAGACTCCACCCGCACGTCGCGGAGGGAGACGTCGCCCGTGGGCAGCACGGCCCCCAGCGCGACGTCCGCGCCCACCTGCCCGTAAACGCCCGTCGCCGTCCAGGCGCCCGCGCGGAGCGCCGGAGCCTCGACGGTCGCCGTCGCGCGCAGCGTCCGCCCGCCGATCGTCAGGTCCAAGGCGCCCAGGCTCACGCCCTGGGGGAGCCACGCCCGGCCCAGCCAGGCCGCCAGCATGTCGCCTGGGAGGTGCGCGTTGCCGCGGAGACGCAGCGCGGGACTGGAGGCGACGTCGTCTCGCACGTCGGTTCGAGAGGAGGGGCCCCAGGACACCGCCGCGTCCGCCAGCGGGGGCGCGCCCGCGACGCCCGCGAGGAGGACGCGGTCACTCTGGAAGCCCGCGCCGCGCCAGCGGAACCCGTCGATGACCACGCCTGGGACCGCCAGCCTCCGCCCCGCCGCACCGCGCCCCTCCGCGAGCTCGGAGCGGTCCGCGCGGGCGTCGGCCGTGATGGCGAGCCCCTCGGGCCCGCCCACCGTCACCGCGCCCAGGGCCGCGACGTCCGTGAACTGGAGCACCCGGCGGGGCCAGCGGAGCCGCACGGAGCCGTCCCGGAGGGCGATGTCTTCGAGGTGCACGACGAGGGCGGGCTTGGGGGGCGGTGGGGGGGGGT
>CAYZID010000215.1:0-10652 GCA_964478315.1 uncultured Myxococcales bacterium
GACGCCGCCCACACGCGGGATCCAAAGCCGAATCCCAGAGTAGGTGGCGGATCGTGGGTCCGAGAGGGGCGCTCTGGAGGCCGACGTCGGTGGGCGAGCTGGCCGCCGATCCAGACGGCTTCCACGGGGTTGTGGCCCATTCGGTAGGGGACGTGGGTCCAGGTGGGCACGTCCAGGGCCACGAGATCGCACGGCGCCCCGGGGGCGATCGTCCCCGTCCCGTCCCGGAGGCCGGCGGCCTGGGCGGCGCTCCGGGTCACGCCCAGCATGGCCTCGTCTGGCCGCATCCCGAGCCACGCGCACGCGAGCGACACCATGAGCGGCAGGTGGGCGGAGGGGCACGTCCCGGGGTTGCAGTCGGTCGCCAGGGCCACGGGGACCCCGGCGTCCAAGAGCTGCCGCGCCGGGGCCCGGTCGCGCCCGCCCAGGAAGAGCCCGGCGCCCGGCAGGAGCACCGCGGTCGTGCCGGCGCGGGCGAGCGCCGCCACGTCGTCCTCGGAGACGTGCTCCAGGTGGTCGGCGCTCACGGCGCCCAGGGCCGCGGCGGCCGCCGCCGCGCCCGTCCGGGTGAGCTGCTCCGCGTGGACCTTGAGCCCCAATCCCAGGGCGCGGCCCCGTTCGAGGATGCGTACCGTCTCCGCGAGCGTGAAGGCGCCAACCTCGCAGAAGACATCCACGTGCTGGGCGAGGCGCTCGGAGGCCACGCGGGGCAGGAGCTCGTCCACGAGCTCGGCCACGTAGCCGTCCCGGTCACCGGCCCGCTCGGGTGGCACGACGTGGGCGCCCAAGAAGGTGGGGACGAGGCGCTGGGGCCCCTGGGCGGCGAGCGTGGCGATGACGCGGAGGAGCCTGAGCTCGGTGGCCACGTTCAGGCCGTAGCCGCTCTTGACCTCCACGGTCGTCACCCCGTGGGCCAGCAGCTCGTCCAGGCGGGGCCGCGCCAGCGCAGCGAGCTCCTCGGCGCTGGCGCCGCGCGTGGCGCGCACGGTCGTGGCGATCCCGCCCCCCCGCGCCGCGATCTCTTCGTAGCTCTCACCCGCGCACCGCGCCGCGAAGTCCTGCGCCCGGTCGCCTGCGAACACGAGGTGGGTGTGGGCGTCCACCAGGCCGGGCATGGCGACCCGCCCCTGGAGGCTCACCACGCGCGGGGCGCCCGCGGCGGAGTCCTCCCCAGGGCGGGACGCCCCCGGCGCGCCTCCCAGCGACAGCGGCAGAGTCCCCCGAGGCCCCACCCACCGGACGCGCTGCCGACCGGGCGGGCCCTGGGCGATGATGGCCGCGTCGTGGATGACCCCCAGGGGCCCCTCCCCCACCCCACTCCCGTCCCGGGGGGTCGCGGTCACGAGCTCGGCGATGTCCACGAACACGGTGACGCCCGTGTCCGCACCCTCCTGGCGCGCCCCTTGCGTCGTCTCCAACCCCATCTCGTCCCTCCTCACCCAGCTCCATCCGGCACAGGGCCGGTGGCTCTCCTGCGGGCCGGGCAGCCAGCTCCGCGCTACGGCGCCTCCCCGCCCATCCCTCCTCGCCTCGGAGCCAGGATGTTCCGTCGTCGCTCGTTGTTCGGTGTCAGCCTCGGCGCTGGGCGTTCAGCATGGCCAAGAAGTCGCTGGAGGGGACCGGCTCCGCGAACAGGAAGCCCTGATAGGAGTCGCACCCTTGGGCCTGAAGGAATTCGAGCTGCGCCTGGGTCTCCACCCCCTCGGCGACGACGCTCAAGCCCAAGCTGTGCCCCATGGCGACGATGGCCCTGGCGATGGCCGCGTCCTCGGTGTTGTCCGGGATCTCGTGCATGAAGGTGCGATCGAGCTTGAGCGAGTCGAAGGGGAAGCGCTTGAGGTACATGAGCGATGAGTAACCCGTGCCGAAGTCGTCGATGAGAAACGACACCTCCGTGTCCCGCAGGGCCGCAAGATCCGCCAGGGCCGCCGGGTCGTCGGTCACCAGGAGGCTCTCGGTGAGCTCCAGCTCCAGGGCCGAGGCCGGCAGCCCCGCGCGGTGCAGCGCGTCGACCACGCGCTTGGGGAGGGCCCCACCGAGCTGGCGCGGGGAGACGTTGACGGCGACGGACACGGCGGTGTGCCCGCTCTGCCGCCAGGACCGACAGTCCGCGCACGCCTGCTCCAAGACCCAGTCGCCGATGGGCACGATGAGCCCCGTCTCCTCGGCCCGGGGGATGAACCGCGCCGGGGGCACCTCGCCCAGCTCCGGGTGGTGCCAGCGCAGCAGCGCCTCAGCCCCGACGATGGCCCCGGTCTGCACGTGGACCTTGGGCTGGTAGTAGACCTCGAACTCGCCGCGGTCCATGGCCCGGCGCAGGTGGGTCTCCATGGACAGGCGGTGCGTCACCCGCTGGTTCATCTCCGCCCGGAAGAACTGGAAGTTGTCTCGCCCGCGGTTCTTGGCGTCGTGGAGCGCCGTGTCGGCGCTCCGCAGCAGCCCCTGCTCGTCACGGGCGTCTTCGGGATAGAGCGAGATGCCCATGCTCACCGTGATGAACAGCTCCTGCCCCTTGACACGGAAGGGCGCCCTGGTCACGTCGGCGATGCGCCGCGCGGTCCGCGCCACGCCCTCCGCCCCGTCGACACCCGTGAGGACCAGCGTGAACTCGTCGCCCCCCGGGCGCGCCACGGTGTCGCCGGGCCGGATGACCTCCTTGAGGCGATCCGCGAACTGACCCAGGAGGGCGTCGCCAGCGTCGTGGCCCAGCGTGTCGTTGATCTGCTTGAACCGGTCGAGGTCCAGGAAGATGATCCCCACGTGGCGACCGTCGCGCTCGGCCTCGATGATCGCCTGCTTGATGCGATCGCCCAGGAGCATCCGGTTCGGCAACCCGGTGAGGCTGTCGTAGTGGATGAGGTAGGTGACCTGACCCTCGAAGCGCTTGCGCGCGCTGATGTCTCGGATGAGGGCCACGAACAACCCCTGCCCGGCCACGTGGGAGTACTGGAGCCGGACCTCCACGGGGTGCACGGAGCCGAACTTGCGGCGCTGCAAGGTCTCGAAAGCCACCTCGTCCTTCTCGCCGGACTGGAGCGCCTCCAAGACGCTGTCGAGGTGCTCACGGCTGATGTGGGGAAGCAGATCCAGGAGCGTCAGCTCGCGGAGCTCGTCCAGCGTGTAGCCCACCTCTGCCTGGGCCCCTCGGTTGGCCTCCACGAAGTGCTCGTCCTCCGCCCCGAAGACGAGGATCTCGCCCCCCGTCTGATCGAGGATCCGCCCCAGCCGCGCGGCGAGGTCCTCGGCACTCTGGCGTCGCTGCGCGGAGCGATGGCGCTCCAGGATCGTGGCGTAGGTCGTGGTCAGCGGCTCCAGGAAGTCCGGCGTTCGCTCCTCGTACCCGCCGGGCCGGTTCCCCACCCCGGCCACGCCGATGAGGCGCCCCCCCACGTACAGCGGGAGCCCCATGAAGTTGTCCAGGGGCGGGAACTCCGCCGGGAGCCTCTCCCCACCGCGGGGGTCCCGGGCCGCGTGGTTGGAGATGACGGGCGCGCCGATGGCCGCCGCCGCCCCCAGGAGGCTGTCCATGTCCCGAATGCGGCCTCCCAGGGCTGGCTCCCGGGGATCCCTACGGCGCTCGCCACCGGGCCCCAACTCCACCGCCAGGACGTCCAGCCCTCGGCGGCCCTGCTCATCCTCCGTCACCTCGCCCAAGAAGCCCACGGTGCTCTCGGTCCGGTGCAGGATCCTCGTGAGCATGAAGTCGAACAGGGACTGCGGCTCCGCCTCGGCGATGTAGCGAGACTGCACGAGGTGGATGGTGTGCAGGAGCTGGTAGTACGCGTCCAGCCTCTCCTGCACACGCTTGCGCTCGCTGATGTCCCGCACGATGGCGAGGGTCGATCCGTCGGCCAGCCGCCTGGCGCTCACCTCCACCGGGATCTTGGAGGCGTCCCGGCGCCGGAACCAGCGCTCCATGGACGCCACCTCCCCCTCTTGGAGGGTGGGCCAGATCATGGGCTTGCGCGCCAGGTCGTCCGCCGGGATGAGGTCCCGCACGTGGAGCGAGAGCAGCTCCGCACGAGGGTAGCCCGTGATGGCACACGCCTGGGCGTTGACGTCCACGTAGCGCCCCGAGGCGTCGCAGAGCATGATCCCGTCCGAGGCCTGCTCCAGGAGCATCCGATAGCGCTGCTCGCTCCGCCGCAGGCGGTCGAGCGCCTGGATGCGCTCCATCTCGCTCACCGCGCGCCCGGCGAACACCGGCAACAGCCAGCGGACGAGCCGGGGGTCCGGCAGCGGCCCGTCGTGCACGACGGCGAGGAGGCCCACGACCTGGCTCTGGTCCGACAGCAACGGAACGGCGGCGTAGGACTCCACGCGCAGCCCGTCGCGTGACGCAGCCCCCCCCAGCCCCGGGAGGGTGCGGTCGAGCCCGCCCTCGATGACGCAGACCTCGCCCCCGAAGACCCGCGGGCAGGGGGTGTCCCCGGTCTGCCACTGGAAGCTGGGCTCGGGGCCCGCTTCGCTCCCTACGGCTACGGCCTCCATCGTCCCCGGCGCGTCCTCGCGCACCGTCCCCACGAAGGCCCGCTTGACGCCGAGCGCGCGCGCGACGTTACACACGAGCTGAGACAGGTAGTCCTCCCCGTTCCGCTCGCTCATGGCGTGGACGATCCCGGCGAGGGCCCGGCGGCGATGGGCGGCGTCCACGTGGGAGAGCAAGGCGTCGGCCTCGTCCACCGCCCGGACCCTCGTGGCCCGCTGCTGCTCGAGCATCAGCGACGCGCGCTCCACGCAGCCCAGGTAGGCCCCGTCGTCGTCTACCACCGGCAGCGCGTCACGGCCCTCTCGATCCATGCGCCGCAAGGCTTCGGCGATGGGGGTCTCTCCGCGGACGGGCACCACGGCGCCCCCCGCCACGAGTTCCCCGAACGCGATGTCAGGGCGCGCGCGCGCCTCTCGTGCACGCAGCAGCCCGAAGCCGCGCCCCTCCGGGTCGGGCACCACGAGGAGATGGGCGTCCGCCACGTCCCGTGGGAGGTGCCGCGGGAGGTCCGCGGCGCGCACCAGCGACGCGGAGCCGGTCAGCACACCGCGCACTTGCGGTGGGCCGCCCGGCCGTCGCGCGGGTCCGCGCGGGTCGCGGGGGGATTCGGTCAACGCGCACCTCCGCGCTCCGCGACCCCAGCGTGGACTCCAGAAGGGGGCAGAGCACTCTCCGACGCTAGCACGGCCCCAGGCGGCGCAACACAAACGACGCGACGTCGGTTGTAGCCGCGTGCTGGAGCCGGCGGGGCGGCCTCTTGGGCCGCGCTCCGTCAGCCCCCCGCGAGGTCCCAAGAGGCGAGGATGTAGGCGCCGGGCCCAAAGCCCGTCATGGGGACGGCGCCCTGGAAGTCCCCGCCGGCGTCGGCGCCCGGCTGCCAGCGGTCGTCCTCGCTACCCGGCTGGTAGATCCCATCCGACAGCAGCTCGGGGAGCAGGCCCCCGTTGGCGCTCGCCTGGGCCGTCACCCAGTCGAAGATCGTCCGCGCGCGCCCCATCTGCCCCATCCTCGCGAGCGCCCCGGCGAGCCTGAGATCGACGACGATCCACTCCTGCGCGTCGTACCAAGTGGGGTCATCGTTCCTCCGGAAGCCGGGGCTGTGGGGGCCCATGGCGAGGCCCCCATCGAAGGCCGCCACCGTCCCGAAGGCCAGCCGCTCCCCCGGGGCGATGGCGCCCGCGTGGATCCCTTCGATGGCCGCGAGGTCCAAGAAATATGGGGCGTACGGGATCTCCTCGACGTTCCCCGCCAAGACCGGACCGCTCGCGTCGGTGACGGTGAGGGCCGCCCGGGTGGCCAGACGGAGGGAGTCCGCCGCCACGGCGTAGGAGGCAGCCCGCTCGGTGTCACCCACGCGCGCGGCGAGGGCGGACGCGGCGGTGAGCCCCCGGACGGCCGTCACCTGGGAGTAGGCGAACCGCTTGCGGGTCTCGGGCTCGGGGCACGCCCCGTGGGGGCACCAGTGGCGTTCCCAGATGGAGGAGTCCGGCGGCAGGAGGCCCGTGGACGGATCCACGAGCTCCACGAGCAGGTCGGCCACGCGCTCGCTCACCAGGGGCCAGCGTGCGTTGAGCAGGGCGTCGTCTCCGGAGACCTCCACGTAGCGCTCCAGGGCCCAGAGGAAGAGTCCCCAGTTGTCCCACTCGATGTTGGGGCCCGCGGCGTTGGTGTCGCTCTCCTCGACCCCGTCGCCCCAGTAGCGCGTGACGCTGATGGCGTACTCGGCGCTCAGCGACACGCCGAGCCCCCACACGCCAGGCGATGGATCGGAGCTCTCGATGAAGGTGCTCTGGTAGTAGTTGTGCCCTCCCACCTGGAGGGGCTCAGCGTCCATGAGGAAGCGCAGCGCCGCGCGCGCCTCGTCCAGGTGACCCGCCCGCACCAGGCCCACGATGGCGTAGGCCGCATCCCGCACCCACGCGATGTTCCACTGGCCCGGATAGAGGCTGGCGAGGATCTGCCCAGCGCAGCGCCCGCTGGGGCAACCACTCGAGGTTTCCTCGCGGACTTGGCCCATCTTCAGCACCGCGAGGGACTGCCGGTACACGGACGAGGCCTCCGCCGAGAGGCCCGGAGGGACGACGTCGGCAGCGTGGAAGGCCGCCCACCAAGCCAGCTCGGCGTCCAGGACTTCCTTCGCGCCGCGCCCGGCGAGGAAGGCGTCCAGGGAGGCGCGGGCTGTGTCGGGGTCGGTTCCGTAGTCCATGATGGCGGCGACCCCGAACCAGCGGGTCTCCCCCACGGGCCAGGCGTCCACGCGGTCCTCGAACCCCACGGCCACGTCGTCCGCGGGCCCCGAGGGGGCGCCGCCCTCGAAGTGCTGGCCCTGCGCGACCCGAAGCCAGGGGTTGTGGGGATCGCCTGGCGGACCGGCCGTCACCGCGCCACCGGGTGGGCCCAGGCTCCGGTAGGCGAACGCCGGACCCGTGGAGCGCTCCGTCGCCCAGACGCCCGCGGGGTCCACGCTGACCATCTCCCCCTCCGACTGTCCCTCGCCCCCCGCGTGGACGTTGATGAGGGAGAAGACCGCCGCATCGGTCACGACCGCGGTGGCCATCACCTGCGCCACGACGACGAGGATGCGCTGGTCGCAGGCGCTCCCGTCCGCCGCTCCCCCGGGGCCCTGGAATGGCGCGAAGGCGTACAGGTGAAAGAGCAGCCCCCCTGCCTGGCGCTGCCACTGGAGGATCCCCGTGCCGGGGTAGTAGTCCACGATGCCCGCGGGACCGGCGGGGACCTCGGTGAGCCAGGTGTCCTGGCTGGACACGCCGTTGGCGCGGTAGCCGAAGTAGAGGTCCCAGAGGTAGTCGCGGGAGGGCGTCGCCTCGTCGTAGGCCGTGTAGGGGTGGTCGCGCCACGCGGTGAGCCGGTTCGTCAGGGCGGCCGCGTCCCCGCCCGCGCCGGCCTCGGTGAACGCCGCCACGGTCAGCCCGTTGGACGTGGGCCAGACCGCCTGGGAGCGATGCCCGGGGAAGAACTCGTAGGTGGAGACGTCCACGAGCTCTCCGCAACCCGGCGCGCACCAGCCCTCCCCGCCTCCCGGTACGAGCGCCCCATCGTCGCACGCCTCCCCCGGGTCGAGGACCCCGTCGCCGCACACGCCGGGAAGCAGCGCGTCGACTGCGGCATCGGTCGCGGCGTCGGTTGCGGCATCGGTTGCGGCATCGGTTGCGGCATCGGTTGCGGCATCGGTTGCGGCATCGGTTGCGGCATCGGTCCCGGTCTCGGTCGCGGCGTCGGTCGCAGCGTCGGTCGCAGCGTCGGTCGCGGCATCGGTCGCGGCATCGGTCGCGGCATCGGTCGCGGCATCGGTTGCGGTGTCGGTTGCGGTGTCGGTCGCGGTGTCGGTCGCGGTGTCGGTCGCGGTGTCGGTCGCGGTGTCGGTCGCGGTGTCGGTCCCGGCGTCGCCCCCCGCGTCCGCCCCGCCTCCACCCGCGGGGCAGGCCAGGCTCCCCGCGGCCAGGGTCAAGGCGAGCAGGAGAGCACCGAGGGGCGCGGTGGTTCTCATGGGGGCTCGCTTCACCATTTCCCTCCCGGGCGGCTGCATGGGTTGCAGCTTGCCGCGTGGCGGAGGATGATCCCACCCATGAGCACCGACGACTTCCTTCGCAGATGGCCGGTGGACCCCGAGGTCGCCCGGGCGTTCGATCAGATCCCCAATGAGCTCAACGAGATGGGCTACGACCAGTGGGGATTCCACCCCGAGACGGCCAAGCGTCTCTACTCGATCGGGCGGTGGGTCTACCGCTACTTCCGCCCGGAGGTGCGCGGCGTGGACAACATCCCGGCGGGGCGCGTCCTCCTCATCGGGAACCACTCGGGGCAGCTCCCCTTCGATGGGCTGGTCGTGGCCGTGGCCACCCTCCTGCACGCCGATCCACCGCGCATCGTCCGCGCCATGGCGGAGCGGTGGTTCCCCACACTGCCCGTGGTGAACGAGGTCTTCGTGCGGGCTGGCGTGACGGTGGGCGACCCCATCAACGCCCGCAACCTCCTGGAGCACGAGAACGCCATCCTCGTCTTCCCCGAGGGGACCGGCGGCTCGGGCAAGCTCTTCCAGCACCGCTACAGGCTGGCGAAGTTCGGGCGCGGATTCATGCGGCTGGCGCTCCAGACGAAGACCCCCATCGTCCCCTTCGACGTCGTGGGGGCCGAGGAGTCCATCCCGAGCATCTACAACGCCAAGCGCCTCGCCAAGCTCTTCGCGGCCCCCTACTTCCCCGTGCCCATGACCCTGCCCCTGCTGGGCCCCCTCGCCTACCTGCCGCTGCCCACCCGGTTCCACGTGCGCTTCGGGGAGCCCATGCACTTCACGGGCCCCTTCGACGACGAGGACGAGGTGATCGACGCCAAGGTCGACGTGGTCAAGGAGCGCATCCAGGCCATGATCGACGAAGATCTCGCGGCGCGGCGCTCCATCTTCTGAGCGCGCCTTCGCGTCCGCCGCCCTGGGACGCCGTCCGCGGCGCTGTCCCCCAGACCCCACCGAGCCCCAACCCCACCGAGAGACACCATGAGCACGATCCTTGTCACCGGCGCCGCCGGGAGCCTCGCCCGCCTCACCGCGCTGGAGCTGCTGCGCCGCGGGGATGAGGTCGTCGGCGTGGACTATCGCCCGCGCCCCAAGGACTACCCCCCGGGGATCGAGTACTACCAGGCGAACTACAACAAGACCCGCATCGCCGACGTCTACAAGCGGCACGCCCCGGAGACGGTGCTCCACCTGGGCCGCGTGGGCAACCTCAAGGTGAGCGAGAACAAGCGGTTCGACCTCAACGTCGTGGGCAGCGCCAAGATCATGCAGCTCGCCGTGCGCCACAAGGTCAAGAAGCTGGTGGTGCTGTCGACCTTCCACATCTACGGCGCCCACCCACACAACCACATCCCCATCCACGAGGACGAGCCCGTCCGCGCCATGCAGACGGTGCCCAAGCTGTCCGACGCCGTGCAGCTCGACAACCAGGCCGTCATGTGGACCTACCGGCACCGGAAGCTCGCCACCGTCGTGCTGCGACCGGTGAACGTGGTGGGGCCCCACATCAACAACACGGTGTCCAAGTATCTCAGACTCCCGCGGATCCCCTACATGGCCGGGTTCAACCCCATGTGGCAGTTCATCCACGAGGAGGACATGCTGCGGGCCATCCTCGCCGTGGTGGACGGCGATCGCACCTGGGGGGCCTTCAACGTGGCCGGGACGGCGGCCGTGCCCCTGTCGGTCGCCCTGCGGCTCACGGAGTCGCCCACCCTCCCGGTGCCTGGCCCCATGGTGCCGCTGCTCAAGCGCCTGGCGCCAGCGGCCGCTCGCGCCTTGCCCTCGTACATGATGGACTTCCTGCGCTACCCGGTGGTCATCTCCGACGACGCCTTCCGCAAGAAGTTCGGCTGGGAGCCCAAGGTTGGCGTGGAGACCACCATCCGCAGTTGCGTGACCCGGATGCCGGTGAGCTCGGTCTTGGGACAGTAGGGGCGCTCCGGCCCGGCGGTCGGTTCGGGGCGCGGCGGCCGTGCACCGCCGCGCCGCGCGGAACCTACCAGCTCACCCGCACGCCGCCGGCGGGCTCCCCGATGAGCTCCGCGACCCACTTCTGCAGGGCGTCGCGCCCGCGGAAGCCCACCATCTGCGCGGCGACCTCGCCGCCCTTGAAGGCGATGAGCGTGGGGATGCCGCGGATGCCGAACCGCGCCGCCAGGTTGGGCTCGTCGTCCACGTTCAGCTTGGCGACCTTGAACTTGGGTCCGAACTGCACGGTGAGGTCCTCGAGGACCGGCGCGATCTGGCGACAGGGGCCGCACCACGGCGCCCAGAAGTCCACCACCACGGGGACGTCGGACTGGGTGACCTCGGCGTCGAACGTGTCGGCGGTGACGTGCACGATAGAGTTGCTCATGGGCTGAATCCTCGGAGAGTCTGTCTGGGTTCGGGGGGGCAGGCAGGGCCCTGACGGGTGGCCTCGCGGTCGGCCCCACTTCGCTGGGCAAGAGCCGCGACCGGCCCAAAGTGTTACCGAGGGCGGCCCGGCGGCGCGCCGGACTCCCGTTGCGCGCCTCGCGAGGAGCGTGCAGCGCGACTACCAAACCCCGCCCAACCTGACCAGCGGGGAGGGCACGACCCAGATCCGCCACCTGCTCTGCGGACCGAGGCGCAGGAGGCCGCGTTTGG